>CACZRP010000066.1 GCA_902783575.1 uncultured Eubacteriales bacterium | reverse complement strand
CAGCAAACCTATTATACTTTGAGGTATCTGTTTTTTCACCTGCTTTCTGGATCCCTTCCTACTTTTGAATTATACAGGAAGCTCCTTATAGAGATATGATTACAAAAAGTATACTCCACAACCCATCCCCACGCAAGAGAAAAAAGTGACTTTCCTGCGGTATTTTCGTGACTTTTCTGATACACCTGTCCAGCCCAGGCACTGCTTATAAAAACATCATTCTCACGATGGCTTCCGCGGTATAGGTGTCCATGGGATGCTTCTCCGTCTCCGAGGTAATAATCAAGTCCAGCATGGGCGTATAACCCGCCTCCATATATTGATTCAATTTCCATCTCGCATTTTGACGGTATTCTTCCTTGTCCATAGCTCCCAGATGTTCCCAAAGGATGAATTTCCCTGTTTTGGGATCCCGCAAGATAAAGTCCGGATGCAGTATGTGCCCGTTGATCTCGATGGCGCAATCATAGCGGTACGCAATATGGTACCGATCCAACACATTCATAATAATCTCTTCCGACTTAGACCGCACCGCTACATCGTCTTTAACCATGTGTATAAGATGCTCCGGATATTTCTGAAGCTTGTCGTAGGGAGCACTCATCCACTCCATCAGGTCATCCCTGCCCAGCAAAGCGCCAATCTCCCTCTCCTCCAGCAATCTGTCCACTCTGTCCTTCTCCAGATATCTCCCTTCCCTGTGCTTTTTAAAGTACACCTTTCTGAAGGCCTGAATGGCCTCCAGCATCTCTTCGATATCCTGATTTCTCTTCTCCAGGAACAGCTTCATTGCCAGCTTTTTCGTCAGCTCCTGCTCATCCACGCCCAGGTAATGGCGCTTCTCTTTTCCCTTAACATTCTGATACTGGTAGAACCGCATGGTTCCCCTGTCCCGGTGATGGAACAGCATTCCTTCCGGCGCCTTCTCCAGCCGCTTCTTATTTCTCCGCAATTCTTTAACCAGCTCTTTTTCTCTTTCCAGGACGATTTTGCTTAACATTGACTCTCCTTTCATTTGCCTACGGCTGAGGCATTCCATTTCCACTAGATGTAGCCTTCTTTTCCAGAGAGGTTTTCTTGCTGTTTCGAGGATATTTCATCATATACGCAGATCTCCTCGAAATTCGGGTTTCGGGCTCTTTTTTCATCGAGGATATCTCCTGCTATTTGCAGTTTTCCTCGATCCGTTCCAAATCAACCAGACGACTTTCCTCAGATTTCGAGGATATTTCATCGTCAGAAGAATTTTCCTCGAAATCTGCAGGACATGGCTCTTCAGGCGTTCGAGGAATAATGCCTATATTGTGAATTTTCCTCGATCGCAAAAAATCTGTCGAGGAAAACTGCCTGTAGGATGAAATATCCTCGACAAAAATGAGCCGATCGAGGAAATTTCTCAATCAAGGTATATTTCCTCGAAGACAGCCAGCTCGTAAAAACCCCTCTATATATTATTATCGTAAGTTTTACAGTGAAATCGCCGCGAAATAGCAAAAAAAATCTGCCATCAATGATGACAGATTGGTAACTCGTTCAAAATAGTTCAGAACAGGCAGAAAATTGACTTTTCAGCACTTCCTTGTAGCCCAAGATCACCGTAACCTTTTCATCACTTCCTTGTAGCCCAAGATCACCCTAACCTATTCAGCACTTCCCTATGGTCGGTGATCATTACGTCATTTCGGATGGCCTCCGCCTTCTCCTCTTCCGTGACCCGGTTCCAGGGCTTCTCCAGACGGTTGTACCAAAGGCCGTTCAGTCCTGCCTTCACCGCTCCGCCATAATCAAAGCGGTAATTATCACCCACGAAAAGGCATTCCTCCGGCAGACACCCGGCTTTCCGCACCACCAGCTGGAAAAAGCGCTCATCCGGCTTGTCAAAAATAGACTCATCCGAAGTCGTCACGAAATCCAGATAGGGGCCCAGGCCCAGCTCATAAAGCTTCCGGTACTGCATCCGGGCTGTCATGTTGGTGCCGATGCCGATCTTGATTCCCCGTTTCTTCAGCTCCTGCATCACTTCTTCAATATGGGGCTCCCGGCGCATATGCTCCAGAATATAGTTCCAGTACAGATCATAGAGCTCCAGCACATGGGGAAACAGAGGAAGTCCCAGGGTATTAAGGGTATAGCTCAGCCGAAGGGTCCGGCTGTGCACCGCCGCCACATCCACCTTGTCCGGCTCCAGCGCCAGAATATCCTCCGGCATCCGGTCTCCCACAGCCCGGTAGGCCGTGCCGAAAACTTCACCGAACTTTTCAGGATCCATATTAAAACGCCGGCCCGCCTCCTCACACATCAGCTTAAAGGCTGGCGGATTCACTTCATTAAAATCATACAGAGTATCGTCCAGGTCGTAGATTACACATTTGATCATGAGCGGTATTCTCCATTTCAAAAAAAGAATCATACAAAAACCGAAGCATGAGATATCGCCTCTGTGATATAATAAACATCGGTTTACATAAGTAATCTATATTATAAATGGAATGAAGCAAGAAAACAACCTCAAGGAGACAACAAATGAATAACTGGAAAAGTGTCTGGCATTATCAGATCATCGGCTTCGCCTCCAAGCTCGCGGAGATTTCCGGCCTTCGGCAGCATCTGATGGTGCTCTCCAGCATAGATGCGGACAGAATCCGCCTGAAGCTTGACAACACCGGCAACCTGGGCCAGATGAAAATCTCCCGGATTCAGGCCGGCCCATCCATGGATCAGCTCAGCCCCATTACCGTCGCCGGAAGTGAAAACACCTGCCTGGAGCACGATGAAATCAAATGGACGGATGAAGTTCCCCTGAAACAGGCCATTCACGCAGGCCAGATTCTTCACATTGTCATCGACTTCGAAAAAATCGAAGGCGTCCGAGCTTTCGTACAGACCACCTCCAACCGCACCTGGAATGCCGAGTTCTGCCAGCTGGATGAGAAGGGCAATCCCTCTTCCGACTGGATGGATTTCGGAGGAGTGATTCCGGCTATGGCCGAGTTCAATAAGCCCACCGCCGCCTTCGGCATCAGCCAGGCGGATCTCTGGGCCGATGAAAACGTCCGCACCATCGCCCTCTTCGGCGACTCCATCACCCACATGTCCTTCTATTATGATGCTCTGTTTGAAAGACTGATGAAAGCCTTCCCCGGCAAATTTGTTCTGGAAAACGCCGGTATTGGCGGCAACCGCCTTTGCTATGACGCCTCCAAGGCTCCCATGTTGGGAGAAAACTACATCATCTTCGGACCTGCCGGTTACGGCCGCTATCCCGACGATGTTTTCGGTTCCTTCCAGCCCGATGCCGTGATTATCCTGGAAGGAGTCAACGATGTCTCTCACTGCTGGCAGTTCGATCTGCTGGATGAGATTCCCACCACGGCTCTCTTCTGCGGCCGGCTGGCAGAGATAGCAGCTTACACTCATCAAAAAGGCGCGAAAATCTTCTTTGCCACCATCTGCCCAGAAACAGCCTTTGAAAATGAAACCTGGTATGGAGACTCCGAAGCCCTGCGCACCGGCATCAACGACTGGATACGGGAGCAAAAGCTCGCCGACGGCTTCTTCGATTTCGATCTTGTCATCCGGGATCCCGAAAAGAAAAACCAGATGCTGCCGCCCTTCAATTTCGGGGACGGACTTCATCCCGGCGCCGACGGCGGCCGTGTGATGGCGGAAGCCATTAATCTGACAAAACTAATGAAATAAAAGCAAAAACAAGGCCATCTACCCTTTTCGAGGCAGATGGCCTTCACTTTTTAACTATGCTCTTGGTCCGGCAAAACCCTGTATTCAGCTGTGTTTCCAGACCAATTAACCCCCGTCTCTTCAGCTATGCTCCCGGACCGTGGAAGCCGCTCCCTTCTGCCGGCGGGTCGTTCCATTCTCACGGATGAACCTGGCTCCCATCAGTTCGGGTGAACGGAGAATTCCAGCCTTTTTCAGCTGATATTCATAGGTCCACAGATCCCCGTCGGAGCGCCAGGAATTGGGGCTCTGATAGAAGTAGATTCCCTGGGTATGATGCAGCTGGGCAAAGCCATTCTGCCTTGTGCCGTAAAGCCTGACAGCAACCTCATGATTCCCCGGCGCAGCTGGAATATACAGCTCATAGGGAGAATAGACGATTTCTCCCGCAGGCTTTCCATCCAGCAGCACCTCCAGAAGGCCGCCCCTGTAGTGAGGCACCCGAAGGGTGAAATCACCATCCGTCCGCACCCTCAGATGATACAACAGATTGCCGGTGTAGAAGGGAAGTCCCTGAGGACAGATATCCCCGAAGCCCAGCCGATCCACCGGCGCTTTCAAAACCTTCTTTGTGCCTAAAAGCTCCACAGCAAAGCTGCCCAGCAGGTAATAACATTCCAGATTCGTCCGGGGCCCGATGGGCACCCTGACCTCAATCACATTTTCACCGGGCTCAATCTCTGGCAGCTTGACCTTCCGGATACAGCGGTCCACAAACCATCCTTCGGGATGGTTTTTTATTACCTCGCCGTTCAGCCAGATCTCGGTCTGGTCCGCATCCTCCATGGCCAGGGCCGCGTCCGTCACCCGGCACTCGCTGAAGAAGTGAAAACGCAGACGAAGGTGCGCCATGCCGTCAAGTGCATTATCTTCCCTGTCCTTCTCATCGCCAGGCAAGGATCCCTTTCCATGCGCCGTTGGATGGCTTTTCTCTGATATGGTATAGGGCTGGGCCACTTCCTTTCTTCGAAGGGGAATTCCCAGCTGCTGCCGGACAATATTATCGATCCGGAGAACCTCTTCCTCGGAATACCACTCCCGCTCCTTGTCCGTGCCGTCCTCCACCGCATACTCCGCCAGATCCAGCAGCAGCATGTTGGGCTCCTCCAGCGTCACGGGCACTGTGCCGAAGAAAAGGTCCTTTTCCGCTGGGGCAGCCGATCCTGCCGACGCATCAGCCGATGCGGCCGAGGCCTCCGTCAGATACAGCAGCAGGCTGTCATGGCTGTGCCACACCTTTTCAAAGCTGCTCCAGCCTTTTTCACACTTCAGCGGAAGGTCCTGAATCCGGCCCGTGCCGGTATCGTAAAGGGCAGCCTTGAAGCACCCCTTCAGGGAAATCTTCAGCTTCGGCGCAGGATCCACATCCGGCGAAACGGGATTCTTGCCCTTGGCAATAAACAGCCACCAGCCGTCACCATCCCGGCGCAGCTGATAAACCAGACTGTCCTCCCGGGTGCCGTCCTCCCGACGGATATCCAGAAAACGCTCCGGCTCCAAAGCATCCAGCACACTGCCGGCATCGGTGCCCGTCCTCTCGGCCAGGCCATAGACCTGATCCAGCAGCTCAAAATCTTCCGATGCAGCAGACTGATCCCTGCCATCAACCAGACGAGGCTTTTCTCCCTGCCACAGAACCCGGCCGCCCAGGCTTTGGAACTGCTGCAAAAGGGTGAGGGTAGTCTTTCGGATAGTCAGCAGCGGCGGCACCACCACCGTTTCGTAGCTCATCTCACCTACCCGGAAAAGGGCATCAGTCGCTGAAGCTTCTTTCTCCAGCAGTGCCTCGTCCAGATAATCAAAATCAATGGTTCCCAGCAGCAGGGTTTCAGCCAGAGAGGCGAACTGCTGTTCCATGCGGGCCCGGGCCGCGCCGGTCTGGTCGCCGGGACCCCAGAGGAGCCAGAAGCTTTCAATGGGGTGAATCACCCCCACCCGCACCACGGCCTGGCCCCGGGTCATGGCCGAGGCCACCCGGGCGAAGTGGTCCTCAATCAGGGAATACTTAGTGTACCAGGGCGACTGATAGCCGATGCAGGCCGGGTAATCCCGCTTGGCCTCGCCATGCATGCTGAGCCAGGAAAGATGGGGTACCCGCAGAGTCACCCCCAGGGCGGCCTGCCAGTCCCCCTGAAGCTTGTAGCCACGGAAGTCATAGTCCCAGCCCGTGACGCCGTAAAGCTCGGAAAGCATTCCCTCCTTGCCCAGCTGGCGCACCCGGGAAGCCGTCTGCTTCGCGGTGGTATATTCATGAAAATCGCAGAGCATATCGATACCGGGAATTCCGAAGGCCTCGTAGGTCCGCATGGCATCGCCCACCGCCTGGGTCTGGCTTTCCAGGGTGGGTTCACCCATTACGTGGCCCGTCAGCAGAAGGTCATGCTCTTCGCACCAGTCGCCGATCTGGCGGCAGTAGCTGTCCACGAACCGGTTGGTCAGCAGATTCTGCATCCGCAGGCGCACCCGGGCATATCGCCGTCCGCCGGCGGCTGGCCCGCCTTGCGGCGCTGATGCCTCGCCCGAGGCGGCCGTGGGCTCGCCTTCCTCTGAAGGCTCATAGGCCTCTCCCGGCTCAAAAACCAGCTCCGGCAGCAGAGGCCAGAGGTCTTCTCCATAGGTTTCGCGGTACAGCTGATCCAGCCCCTCCGTCCAGGGGAAAAACACATCCCGTGGCTCCGAGGCAAAGGCCAAGGGCTCCTTGGGTGTGAACTGGGGTTCATCGGTAAAAATTGTTTTAGTACCCTTGCCGAACTCATCGCCGATCGCCTCGGCATAGCGCTCGTGGGTCAGCTGGATAAAATGCTTCACCGCCTCCGGATTGAGAGTATCCACATAGGAATGATTATTGAACCAGGGATCATCCGCCGCTCTCTCCGCATAGGCATACCAGCGTCTTGCCCCGGCGGGCGCCTTCTCCGGCGGCAGCATCCGGCAGATTTCATCATCGGACGGGACAGCACCCTTCGTCCTGATGATTCTGTCCACAGGCCGGGAGCCGGCCTCGTCCCTTCGCCAGAGGAGTTCTGTTTTCAGGAGGCTTCCCGATGAGTCCTGGAAAATATCGTAGACCGCCAGCAGCTCGCCGTTATCCTGGCGTCCGGCCTCCTGGCCCCGGCCCGGCTCCGGCTTCAGCGCCCGATGAGGGCGGTCCGGCGCGTAGGGCACCGTGGTCAACATAAGGCTTCTTCTGGCAAATTCCGGATGCTCCGCCGTCACCCTGCCCCCGCAGGAGCCCGAGGGCCAGCGGTCCTCATCGTACAGATAGGCCTGCATCCCCAGCTTCCGCGCCTCGTCGATGCAAAGCCGGATGTCTTCCATATATTCATCGGACAGATAATCGGTGTTCAGGCCCGTGCGCACATGCATGTGGAAGCCGCCGAAGCCCATCTCCTTGAATATATGGATCTGGCGGATCAGCTCTTCCCTGTCCAGGCGGTCGTTCCAGGCCCAGAAGGGGGTGCCCCGGTATTCACAGGAAGGGTTCAGAAACAGCTCCGGGCTGAGTTTTTCTTCTTTCGATTTCGGATAGAACATGGCTTTGCCTCCTTTATACAAGCGCCTGAGGTTTCTCAGGCCGCAGATCGCTGCCGCGCCTTGAACAAACACAGCCGACAGGCCTGCCCTTTCAGCTTAACACAGCTGGCTGCATCTTGAGTATATCCTGACTGCCCCCACGGGCAAGCCCGTGGGGTTCTGATTGCCAAGTGTAGCTTGTAATCGTACACCATTTTCAGGCTTTGGAGTTACAAGTGTAAAT
>CACZRP010000065.1 GCA_902783575.1 uncultured Eubacteriales bacterium | reverse complement strand
ATGATCGTCATGTGAGATTCAGTGCCTTGATTATTGGAGTAAAAAACTACTAACTACCGACCAACGGTAGAAACTTTAACGCTTACGATCTTCTTCATGACTTCCTGGTAGTTGTCGGGGTAGACGAAGTCACCTCTGGCACTGATGGTGGTACCATCGGTGAGGCGGATTTCCAGGAGAAACTGTTCGCCTCGTCCGTGGGTGCTTTCGGAAAAGCCGTCCCAGGATTTCACGTCATAGCGGTCCAGGATCTCGTAGATCTTGTCACCCACGGAGGCATCGATCTGGTAGGGAGGTTCCGTGTCGTCCCGGGTGAGGAAGTATTCTCCCTTTTCCCGGGTGAGGATGAAGTACCAGTCCTCCTCGCTGGTGTAGCGGGAGAGGAGCAGCCGGGAAACGGTGATTTCCGGAGTGAAGGTGACGTTCAGGTTCTGATCCACAGAGGCTGTGTAGAGAAGCTCATAGCTTTCCATGATGGGGGACTGGGCACTGACGGTAACTTCGGTGGTTCCTGCTTTTACTCCGCTGAAGGTAAAGCTGGCGGTATAGCTGGCTCCATCGATGGGTTCGTCACTGACGGCTCCGTAATCCCGTACGGAGGAGCAGGAGAGAATGTCCGGATTTTCAATGGTTACGGAATATTCGTAGCCGCCCCCATCGAAGGAGTCCAGTTGGAGGACGTAGGGCTTTCCCTGAGTGTTTTCCATGGAGTTCTCCTCTTGAGTGCTGCTGGAGGGTTCGGCTGCCGGAGAGCTATTCTCTGGCGGCACGGCCGTGCAGCCGCTCAGCACTAGCATAAATGCTGGCACTAAAAGTGTGAGCATTTTAAATGCTTGCAGTTTTTCTGCTGAGAAAAGCATTTTTCTTTTCATGATTTTATTTATTCGAGGCTGCCAGTTTTCTGGCGGCTTCTTCTCTTTGGCGGCAGATTTCTTTCCAGCTGGGCGTCTGGGCTATGGTTTCCGCCAGCTCAGCCAGGGCAGCGGGGATGTCAATATTCTGGGGGCAGATGGCTGCGCAGGCGCCGCATCCGATGCAGGCCGAGGGCAGCTTGTCTTCCGGCAGAGCGTCAAACTGCATGGCCACGGTGGAGCTGCGGCCGCTGAATTTGACGTCATTGTAGGCGTGGATCAGCATGGGAATATCCAGACCCATGGGGCAGCCATCACAGCAGTAGCGGCAGCGGGTGCAGGGAAGGGCGTTCTTCATGCCTTCGGCCAGTTCCATGAGGAGCTCAATCTCTTCCGGGGTGAGTCGTCTTTCTGATTCAAAGGTCTTCAGGTTCTGGGCCATCTGTTCTTCAGCACTCATGCCGGAGAGGATTACTGCCACGCCGGGCACCTGCTGCAGGAAGCGGAGACCCCATTCGGCGGGAGTGTTCAGGGCGGGAAGATCGGAGTTTTCCAGCTGAGCGGAAAGGGTTTTCAGGGTATCCTGTTCCTTTTCTGAAAGGTTCACCAGGCGGCCGCCCCGGAGAGGTTCCATTACCCAGATGGGAATAGCTCTTTCATTCAGCAGATCCACCTTGGCCTTGGCGTCCTGGAGGGTCCAGTCCAGATAGTTCAGCTGGATCTGGCAGAACTCCATGTCATCGCCGGAGTAGTCCAGGAAGGCCTTCAGGGTTTCGGGACGGGCGTGGGTGGAGAAGCCCAGGTGACGGATGCGGCCGTTTTTCACCTGCTCCTTGAAGTAGTCGATGATGCCCCAGCGGGGATCCTTGTAGACGTCGATGCTGTTCTCGTAGACATTGTGCAGGAGGTAGAAGTCGAAGTAGTCCACATTGCATTTTTTGAGCTGCTCCTCAAAGACGGCGGCGGGATCGTAGGTGGAAGCGATCTGGTGGCCGGGATATTTGGTGGCCAGATAGTAGCTGTCCCGGGGGTATTTTTTCAGGGCTTTTCCGATGACAATTTCACTGTATCCGCCGTGATAGGGGTAGGCGGTGTCGAAGTAGTTGACGCCGGCGGCCATGGCCATATCGACCATGGTCTGGACTCTTTCTTCGTCGATGGATTTATCTTCCTTCAGGGGCAGGCGCATGGTGCCGAAGCCCAGCTGGGAGAGTTTGTGTCCGCAAGCTTCTCTGTAGATCATGGCGTTTCCTCCGTTCTTTCGTTCAGGCTTTCGTTTCCTCTTTAGGAACAATTATCTAGTATTATTTTACACAGGATAGGAGGCAAGATCAAGGGAAAATACAGGGAAGGGACAGGGGAACTGATGGAAGGCG
Source organism: uncultured Eubacteriales bacterium (assembly GCA_902783575.1). Lineage (GTDB taxonomy): Bacteria > Bacillota > Clostridia > Lachnospirales > Bianqueaceae > RUG760. The sequence continues at coordinate 9,597 of CACZRP010000065.1, read as the reverse complement.
CAGAACTGCACCTTCACCTTGCAATATACGAAGAAAAAGAGTAGAATAGGATAGAGTATCTATCGAAGATTTCGCGTTTGCGTGAGGAATAGTAAGATGAAAATAATTGTTGTAGGATGCGGAAAGATCGGAACCAGTATTGTGGCGGCCCTTTCCGCGGAGGGGCACGATGTAACGGCCGTGGATATGAATGAGGCCGTGCTCTGCAATTTGGGCGATCAATATGACGTGCAGACCCTGGTGGGCTACGGCTCGGATTACGACACCCTGGTGGAAGCGGGGGCGGAGGACTGCCGGCTGTTCCTGTCGGTGACGCCTTCGGATGAAACCAACATCCTGTGCTGCTTCCTGGCCCGGCGCATGGGCGCCCATCACACGGTGGCCAGGATTGAGAATACCAACACGTCGGACAAGGAGCTGCAGTTTATCAAGCAGCAGATGAATATTTCCATGTTCCTGAATCCGTCCCAGCTGGTGGCGGCGGAGCTTTTTAACATGCTCAAGCTTCCCACCGGCGTCCACGCGGACTATTTTGCCCGCCGCAGCTTCGAGATGATCGAGCTGAAGCTGAAGGACGAGGCGGAGCTGGACGGCATGACCCTGATTGAGATGAGAAAGCGCTTCAAGGGCAAGTACCTGATCTGTGCCGTGGGCCGTGGCGACGATGTTTACGTTCCCGACGGCTTTTTCCGGCTGAGAAACGGTGACCGCATCACGGTGAACGCTTCTCCTGCGGAGGTGGACCGGCTGCTGCCTCAGCTGGGCTACAATACCCTGGAAACCAACAGCGTGATGATCCTGGGCGGCAGCCATACGGCTTATCATCTGGGCAAGATGCTGCTGGATATGGGTACCATTGTGAAGATTATCGAGGAGGACCGGGACCGCTGCCGCGATCTCTGCGAATCCCTGCCCAATGCCATCATCATCAATGGTGACGGCGCCCGGGGAGAGTTGCTTTACGAGGAAGGCCTCCAGGACATGGATGCCTTTGTGGCCCTCACCGGCATGGACGAGGAGAATATCCTGATGGCCATCTACGCCGACCGGCAGCAGGTGCCGAAGACCCTGGCGAAGATCGACCGTACCGAGTTTTCGACCCTGGCCCGGCAGCTGGGACTGGATTCCCAGGTGGAGCCGAAGCGGCTGGTTTCCGACCTGGTGCTGCGTTATGCCCGGGCCATTGAGAACGCCGTAGGCAACAACGTGGAAACTCTGTACAAGCTCATGGGCGGCAAGGCGGAGGCGCTGGAGTTTAACGTGCGCCAGGGCTTCAAAAAGGCGGGGGTGGCTCTGCTGAACCTGAATGGTACCCTAAAGCCGAATATTCTGATCGGCGGTATTGTCCGGGGCAGCGAGCGCATTATTCCCGGCCCTCAGGACAGCATGCAGGTGGGAGACCGGGTGATTGTGGTTTCCTCCGGCCATACCCTGTACGATCTTTCGGATATATTTATCAGTTAAGGTCTGTGCGGCTCCCCGGGCCGCCGGATGAACTATCTTTTGAGGCATAGTATGAACCGTAGAATGATTTTCTTCATGATCGGTCAGGTTCTGGAGATTGTGGCAGCTTTGCTGCTATTGCCCCTGGTGGTGTCCATCATCTACCATGAGCGATGTACCTTCGCCTTCCTGATTACGATCCTGATTTCTCTGGGAGCGGGGCTGGCCCTGACCCTCTCCTTCCGCAAGAGCAGCGGCGTGATTTACGCCAAGGAAGGCTTTATCATTGTGGCCCTGTCCTGGATTATCCTTTCCGCTGTGGGGGCGCTGCCCTTTGTCATCAGCGGGGAGATCCCGAACTTTATCGACGCCTTTTTTGAGGTGGTCAGCGGTTTTACCACCACCGGCGCTTCCATACTCCGGAATGTGGAGCTGTTAAGCAAGGGCATGCTGTTCTGGCGGAGCTTTACCCACTGGATCGGCGGTATGGGCGTCATCGTCTTTATGATGGCCATCGTGCCTTCCCAGAACGATCGTAACATGCATGTCATGCGGGCCGAGGTGCCCGGTCCCACCGTGGGTAAGATCGTGCCCAGGCTCCGGGATACGGCAAGAATTCTCTACCTGCTGTACATCGCCATGAGCGCCATCGAGGTGGTGTTCCTGCTGGCGGGAGGCATGCCGCTGTTCGACAGCCTGTGCCATATGTTCGGCACCGCCGGTACCGGCGGCTTCGGCATCAAGGCGGATTCCATCACCTCCTACAGCCCTTATCTGCAGTGGGTGATTACCATTTTCATGCTGCTTTTCGGCGTGAACTTTAACCTGTACTATCTGGTGGTGCGGGGACAGGCGGGCCTGGCCCTGAAGAGTACCGAGCTTCGGTGCTATCTCCTCATATGGCTCTCTGCCACGGTGATTATCGTCATCAACCTGGTGAGCCATTTGGATCTGGGCCTGGGCGTGGCCATCCGGCAGGCGGCCTTCCAGACATCCTCCATCCTTACCACCACGGGCTACGGCACCACGGATTTTAACCTGTGGCCCCAGCTGTCCAAGACGGTGCTCATCATCCTGATGTTCATCGGCGGCTGTGCGGGCTCCACCGGCGGCGGTCTGAAGGTGAGCCGTGTGATGATGTTGTTTGCCGACATCAAGCGGGAGCTTAGACATCTGCTGCATCCCCGCTCCGTGGATATTATCAAGTTTGAGGGCAAGCGGCTGGATAACTCGGTGCTGCATTCGGTGAATTCTTATTTCTCCCTGTATGTGGTGCTGCTGATGGGCATGATCCTGCTGCTGGCCTTCGATTCCAGCGATTTCGAGACGGACGTGACGGCGGTCATTGCCTGCTTCAACAACATCGGTCCCGGCTTCGGCGCCGTGGGCCCCGCGGCCAACTACGCGGATTATTCCTGGTTCAGCAAGGTGGTGCTTTCCGCCGGCATGCTGCTGGGACGTCTGGAGATCTATCCCATTCTCATCGCCCTGACGCCCTCCACCTGGACCTCCCGGAACATCACCACCCTGAGAGACCGGGCGCGCCAGAAGGCCAAGAGAATCTATCACAAACATCACAGAGAAGAATAAACCGGGAGGTTCTTGTGGGAACACTGTATTTATGTCCGACCCCCATCGGCAATCTTTCCGATATTACCGAGCGGACCCTGGAGACCCTCCGGTCCGTGGATGCCATCGCCTGCGAGGATACCCGCACCTCCGGGGTGCTGCTGGCGCACTATGATATTCACAAGCCCCTCATCAGCTATCACAAGTACAACGAGCAGGAGCGCTCCGAAGAGCTGATCCGGCGTCTTCAGGGCAGCTGGGAGAAGGATCATGGGGACGAGGATATTGCGCTGATTACGGATGCGGGAATGCCCGCCATTTCCGATCCGGGGCAGATCCTGGTGAAAAAATGCCATGAGGCGGGAGTGAAGGTAACGGCCCTGCCGGGACCCTGTGCCTTTGTGACGGCCCTGGCGGTGTCGGGGCTGGATTCAAGGAGGTTTTCCTTTGAGGGCTTTCTTCCCACCGACAAGAAGGAGCGGGAGGAGGTGCTGGAGGCGCTGAAGAACGCCCAGGGTACCACGATATTCTATGAGGCACCTCACCGGCTGAAGGAGACCCTGAAACTGCTGTCCGGTGTCACCGGAGAGCGGCGGGCTGCGGCCGTGCGGGAGCTCAGCAAGAAGTTTGAAGAGGTCCGGCTGGGCACCATGGAAGAGCTTGGCCGGTACTTTAGTGAAAACGAGCCCAAGGGGGAGTTCGTCCTGCTGATTGAGGGAACCTCCCTGAAGGAGCGCCAGGAGAAGGCCAGGGCCCGTTTTGAGGATATGACGATCGAAGAGCATATGGCTCTTTACAAAGATCTTCCCGAGAAGGAAGCCATGAAACAGGTTGCGAAGGACCGGGGCATCTCAAAAAGGGATGTCTATGACATATTAAAGAAATAGGAGTGTATTTCGATGGATAACTGTATTTTCTGCAAGATCGCCGCTGGCGAAATTCCCTCCAGCACCGTGTACGAGGATCAGGATTTCCGAGTGATTCTGGATCTCAATCAGGGCATGAAGGGCCATATGCTGATTCTGCCAAAGGAGCATTACGCCAATGTGTTTGAGATTCCGGATCCGGCGCTGGGCAAGGCCATGATTCTGGCCAAGAGGCTGGCCAGGGCCGCGAAGGTGGGCTTTGAGAAGGCGGGAGAGCCCCTGGACGGCGTGAATATTCTGCAGAACAACGGCGAGGCCGCCGGACAGACGGTGATGCATTACCATCTGCATGTGCTGCCCCGCATCAAGGGCGACGATAGCTTCCCTGTGTGGCAGGAGAAGAGCGTATCCGCGGAAGAGATGACCAAGATCTGCGAAAATATTAAAGGAGGACTGGAGGCCTGAGGCTTCCCTAAACCCAAGATGGAAGACAAGAGACAGTACCTGGTTCAGGAGTTTATTAAGCGCTTCGGCGGCCCGGAAGAGGGCGTGAAGCTGTATTATTCTCCCGGACGTGTGAACCTGATTGGTGAGCATATCGACTACAACGGCGGCAAGGTGTTCCCCTGCGCCCTGACCTTCGGCACCTGGGGCGCCGTGAGGCTGCGGGAGGACCGGCAGCTTAGGTTTGAGAGCGTGAATTTCCCCCACCGGGTGGAGACCAGCCTGGATCCTGTGGAATACCGCAAGGAGGACGGATGGTCCAACTATCCCAAGGGAGTCATCAAGGAATTCCTCATGCGTGGCGTGGCTCTGACGGGCATGGATATCATGGTTTTCGGCGAGATTCCGAACGGTTCCGGCCTTTCTTCCTCCGCCAGCCTGGAGGTGCTGATCGCCACCATGCTGAACGATCTCTTTGAGTGCCATATCGACAAGGTCACCCTCACCCAGATGTGCCAGCATTCCGAAAATACCTTCAACGGCGTCAACTGCGGCATCATGGATCAGTTTTCCGTGGGCCTGGGCCGGGAGAATAAGGCTATTTTGCTGGACTGCGCCACCCTGGACTACAGCTATGTGCCCCTGGAGCTGGGGAAGGTGAGCATTGTCATCGGCAATACCAAGAAGAAACGGGGTCTGGCGGACTCCAAATATAACGAGCGCCGGGCGGAGTGTGAGGAAGCCCTTGCGGATCTGCAGAAGAAGCTGCCCATCAAGGCTCTGTGCGATCTGACGCCGGCTCAGTTTGAGGAGAACAAGCATCTCATCAAGAATCCGGTGGCCCGCAAGAGAGCGGAGCACGCGGTGTATGAGAATGCCCGGGTGCTGGAGGCGGTGCAGGTGCTGGGACGGGGCGATATCGCGGCCTTCGGTGAGCTGATGAACCAGTCTCATGATTCCCTGCGGGATCTCTACGAGGTGACCGGCGTGGAGCTGGATACCATGGTGGAAGAGGCCCGGAAGATCCCCGGAACCCTGGGCTCCCGCATGACGGGAGCGGGCTTTGGCGGCTGCACCGTGAGCCTGGTGAAAGAGGATCAGGTGGACGAGTTTATTAAGCAGGTGGGCCGCGCCTACAAGGCCAGAACGGGCCTGGAGGGCGAGTTCTATGTGGCCAAGGCCGGACAGGGCGCCCAGCGGGTGGATGAGCCCATCGAGTTCCTGGTGGAGGAGCTGCTGGCCTACGGCCTTTCCGAGAAGCTCATTGAAAAGCCGGATGTGGTCTTTGTGCGCAACCAGCTGCTGGAGCTGCTGAAGCTGTCGGAGCCCTATGGCGTCACCGACGGCACCCAGCCCTGTAAGGCGGCCTTTGAGAAGATGAAAAAGGACCTTGGCTGCGGCGAGAACGGCATGCCCGAGACTGAGGCCATGGAGAAGCTGGGCATTCATGTGATTTTCGACAACGGCGAAACCGCGGAGAGCGCCGCCTCTGCCGAGACTGATAAGCCCGTTTCCGGCAAAGCTCCCGACGCCTCCACGGAGCGTTATTCTCCGGCTCCCATCCTGGACAAGATTCTGGACTATATGGTGAATACCGGCCTCATTGAGGGCGAGAGCACTGACTACCGGGATCTCATGGACGCGAAGATCATGGGATTCTTTGTGGCCCGGCCCTCCGAGGTGGCAAAGGAGTTCGAAAAGCTTCGTCAGGCTGATCCGGTGAAGGCTTCCGAGTATTTCTATCATCTGTCCCGGGCCAGCCACTATGTGATGGATGAGCGCATCGAGAAGAACCTGTACTGGCAGGCCCGTACCGAGTACGGCGATCTGGAGATTACCATCAACCTGTCCAAGCCGGAGAAGGATCCCCGGGTCATCGCGAAGATGCTGCAGATGAAGAACGCGGCTTATCCCAAGTGCCTGCTGTGCCCCGAGAACGTGGGTTATCAGGGACGGCTGGGACATCCCGCCCGGCAGAACCTGAGACAGATTCCTTTGGAGATTCAGGGCGAAGAGTGGTACCTGCAGTATTCTCCCTATACCTATTACAATGAGCACTGCATCCTGCTGAAGGGCGAGCATGTGCCCATGAAGATTTCCGAGCTGACCTTCCGCCGGCTGTTCCAGTTTATCACGCTGCTGCCGCATTACTTCATGGGCTCCAACGCGGGTCTGCCCGTGGTGGGCGGCTCCATCCTGACCCATGAGCATTATCAGGGCGGTCATCACGTATTCCCCATGGAGAAGGCCTCCATCCGCTGCGAGTACAAGGACCGGCTGGCCAAGGACGTGAAGATCGCGGTGGTGAACTGGGCCATGAGCTGTATCCGCATCACCGGCAAGAATCCGGAAGAGGTCATCCGGGTAGCCAGCCATCTGCTGACCTTCTGGGAGGGCTACAGCGATCCTCAGGTGGGCATCTATGCCTTCACTGAGGAAGAGAAGGACGGCGAGAAGGTACGGGTGCCCCACAACGCCATCACGCCCATTGCCCGGCGCAAGGCGGACGGCGCCTACGAGCTGGATCTGGTGCTGAGAAACAACCTGACCTCCGAGGAATATCCGGACGGCATCTTCCATCCCCATCCGGAGCTGCATCACATCAAAAAGGAGAATATCGGCCTCATTGAGGTCATGGGCCTGGCGGTGCTGCCGGGACGGCTTCAGAAGGAGCTGGGGCTCATCAGCGAGATTCTCTGCGGTCTGGACGAGGAGAGCCTTACCAAGGCCCAGCGTGAGAGCCTGGTGAAGCATGATCCCTGGATCAGCGAGATGAAGGCGCGTTACGGCGTTGTCTCCAGCCGCGATGAGGCGGAGAAGATCCTGAAGGATGAAGTTGGCAAGATCTTCGCGAAGGTGCTGGAGGACTGCGCGGTTTACAAGAACGATCCTTCGGGACTCATCGGCTTTGACCGGTTCATGCTGAAGGCCGGTCTGATCCGACAGTAACCGCATTTTCCTGAAGAAGAGAGGCATAGAAAAACATGAAAAAACTATTATCACTTTTCTGCGTTCTGTCGCTGGCCGTTTCCCTGATGGCCGGATGCGGCGGCGCGAAAACCAAGGATTACAGCTATCAGTTTTCCGAGCCTGCCAAGGGCGATACCATCGCCGTGCTGCATACCAGCATGGGCGACATCACCGTGCGGTTCTTCCCGGAGGAAGCGCCGAAGGCCGTGGAGAACTTCGTGACCCACGCGAAGGAGGGCTACTTTGACGGAATGGAGTGGTTCCGGGTGATGGATTTCTTCATCCAGTCCGGCGATCCCACGGGCACCGGCAAGGGCGGCGAGAGCATCTGGGGCGGAAGCTTTGAGGATGAGATCGTGAATTATCTGTCTCCCTACTACGGAGCTCTCTGCATGGCAAATCTGGGCGCCTATACCGGCACCAACACCTCCCAGTTCTTCATCGTGACCACCGACAGCAAGGATATTTCCCAGGCGGAGTCGGTGAATGAGAAGGCTCCCAAGGACATGAAGGTGGATCAGGCCAAGCTGGACATGTTTGCCCAGAAGGGCGGAGCCATCTGGCTGGATGCTCAGGTGGGTTCCCTCATGGAGTCGAACCTGGCCTTCAAGGCCACGGCCCATACGGTTTTCGGCCAGGTGATTGACGGCATGGATGTGGCGAAGGCCATTTCCGAGGTCACCACCTACACCAAGGTGCAGGAGACCGACGCGATGATCGATGATCCTAATCAGACGAAGGTGCTGGAAAATCGTCCCGTTGATCCGGTTTACATCGTGAGCGTGGAGATTAAGGAATACTGATCCCCATCCCGGAGATCAAGGAATACTGATTAATCATCCCGATTTGGCTTTACACAGGAGCATAATTGTGGTATGATTACTTGTGGTTTATAGTCCGGCTGCGGTATGTGTTTCGACCCATCTTGGCCGGCCCATATAAAACGAAAGGGAGAAAAACTATGGCAAGAAAAATGAAGACCATGGACGGCAACAACGCTGCGGCTCATGTTAGCTACGCGTTTACCGAAGTAGCGGGCATTTACCCGATTACCCCGTCCAGCCCCATGGCTGACTACGTCGATCAGTGGTCTGCTCAGGGCCTTAAGAACATTTTCGGCACCACTGTTAAGGTAGCCGAGATGCAGTCTGAAGCCGGTGCTTCCGGTACCGTGCACGGCTCTCTGGCAGCCGGCGCGCTGACCACCACCTACACCGCTTCTCAGGGACTTCTGCTGATGATCCCCAACATGTACAAGATCGCTGGCGAACTCCTTCCCGCTGTCTTCCATGTATCCGCACGTACCGTTGCTGCTCAGGCACTGAATATCTTCGGTGATCATTCCGACGTATATGCCTGCCGTCAGACCGGTTTCGCCATGCTGTGCGAGACCAACCCCCAGGAAGTTATGGACCTTGGTGCCGTTGCCCATCTGGCAGCCATCAAAGGCCGTGTTCCTTTCCTGAACTTCTTCGACGGATTCCGTACTTCCCACGAGATCCAGAAAATCGAGATCTGGGACTACGATGATCTGAAAGAAATGGTTGACATGGATGCTGTCAACGAGTTCCGTAAGAGAGCTCTGAACCCTGAGCGTCCCGTGATGCGCGGTTCCCACGAGAATGGAGATATCTTCTTCCAGCATCGTGAAGCTTCCAACAAGTACTATGAGGCTCTTCCCGCCATCGTCGAAGAGTACATGGACAAAGTCAATGCCAAGCTTGGCACCAACTACAAACCCTTCAACTACTACGGCGCTCCCGATGCTGAGAAGATCATCATCGCCATGGGTTCCATCGTTGACGTAGCGGAAGAGGTTATTGACTACCTGACCGCTAAAGGCGAGAAGGTTGGTCTGGTGAAGGTTCGTCTGTACAGACCTTTCTGCGCTGACAAACTGATTGCCGCTATTCCTGAGACCGTTAAGAAGATCGCTGTTCTTGACCGTACCAAAGAGCCCGGTGCTCTGGGCGAGCCCCTGTTCCTGGATGTTGTTGCCGCTCTGTCCGAAGCCGGCAAGAACGATATCAAGGTTATCGGCGGCCGTTACGGTCTGGGTTCCAAGGATACTCCTCCTTCAAGCATCTTTGCCGTTTACGATGAACTGGCCAAGGATCAGCCCAAGGAGAGATTCACCCTGGGAATCAACGATGACGTTACCTACCTTTCTCTGGAAGAGAAACCCGCTCCCAACACTGCCGCGGAAGGCACCATCGAGTGCAAGTTCTGGGGTCTGGGCGCAGACGGTACTGTCGGTGCCAACAAGAACTCCATCAAGATCATCGGCGACAACACCGACATGTAT
>CACZRP010000064.1 GCA_902783575.1 uncultured Eubacteriales bacterium | reverse complement strand
GCCGGTCTTATTGAACGGAACATTCGAAGGGATATATTTTCTCACGTCTGCATATCGGACGGAGATCCGTTCCTTCTGGTTCGGTTTCTCCTCACTCATCACGTTTTCAATCACGTGAGGACCGAGCGCTCCATCAATAGAGAAGGCTCTTAAGCGGATTGCTTGCGCATGAGATGGTGTGCACTGCGTATACTCAATAGCTTCCATCAGCATCTTCTGCTCATCCTTCTTCAAGTACGAAAGCTCTACCGCTGGGCGGAGGCCAATCTTTCCTTCATCGACCAAATTCAGTAACGGAGGAATGAGCTCAGTAAGGCGAATATAACGCTGTACTTGAGTTTTACTATCCGGTCCGTTCTCAGCAATCATCTCAACCGTTTTTGTCCCTTGCAACTTGTGCCCCACTGGGTCACAAGTTAAATCATTCCTAATTCCTTGCCTCTTCATTGCATCCAGCCTCATCTTATAAGAGAAAGCCTTCTCGCTCGGCAGAATCACTGATCGCTGCAGGTTCGATTCAACCATCATGATGATGGCTTCATCTCTGGTCATCTCTCGGACTTCTGCTTTGATGGTCTTGTACCCCAGGATCTCGCAAGCCTTCCTGCGGCGATGTCCTGAAACAATCTCGTACTGATCCTCGCCCTTCTTACGAAGGATGATCGGCGTGATCAGTCCTCGGTCCCTGATGCTCTCCACTAGCTGTTGCATGTCTTCATCCATGCGAACCTGAAACGGGTGGTTTGGAAAATCGTCGATCCTCCTTAATGGGATATCTTCGATCTTCGGCAGTGTACGGTCTTTGCGCTCCTGGTCTGTCATGAAAAGCTCAGCGTACCCAGTCATTCCGAGATCGATCTTTGGATCGTTCTTCAAGCTCCTGCACCTCCTTCGTAAACTGTTCATAGGCCTGTGCAAGTTTTCCTTTTCCATCAAAGGCATAGATACTGCCTCCGCTTAACGAACACTCGGCTGCTCGTACGGAATGTGGGATTTCCGTGTCAAACACACGGACGTTCTGGCCGATTGTTGCTTTCAATGAAGAAATAATGTTTCTTGCATTATTCGTTCTGCTGTCTACCATCGTAAGCAGGATACCGTCAATCCGAAGCTTAGGATTAATTGTTCTTCTCACTCTGGCGACAGATCCGAACAAAAGATTCAGACCTTTAGTAGAAAGAAAGCTTGGCTGACAGGGAACGATCAGACTGTCTGCCGCCACAAAAGCATTGATTGTCATCATTCCAAGTGACGGCATGCAGTCGATCAGAATATAGTCGTAGTTTTCTTTTACCCTGCCGATATACTCCTTCAGGACATATTCCCGGCTCATGATATTTACAAGTCCGGTTTCTGTCCCTGAAAGCTCTATGTTTGCAGGCAGAAAATCAGCACCTTCCGGATGCCGAAGGATTCCTTTTTCCAAGGGAAAATGCTTATCCTCCACCACAGCCTTCAACACTGTTGAAAGTGTATCGTCCAGTGCATCTGGATTCTTCTGACCAAGGCAAATGCTTAAAGACCCCTGTGGGTCGGCGTCCACCATAAGAACCTTCTTTCCCTGGCGGGCCAGCCCGATCCCTAAGTTCACGGTAGTCGTGGTCTTTCCAACGCCGCCCTTTTGATTGGTGATTGCGATCACCCTACAATTGTCCAATGCAGTTTTACCTCCTTCCTTAAATATATTTGTTTTTACATGAGTTGCTTTCGCAAGCTATTTTTCCTCGAACCCCGCTTGCTATGGGAAATCATCAGGTGTCCGGATGCGATCCGGATCCATGGGAATCTCACCCCTGCCTGTTTCGTCGCCAGCCACGTACGGAAGTATCATTATGCCCTGTATTTGTCATGGCCTCATCCGAAAGCGATTCGGATTTCGCAGCATGGGTCTGTTCGCTCGACTACCTTACACTTGCTATCTCTTCGCTCAAGGAGGAAGTGTCATGGCGGACCTGCAGCTTTGGCTGGGGCTCTTGCCCCGATACAGGGAATGTACCTGATGAATGGGTATTCAGTTGTCAAGGTTCTTCGAGAAGCTTTCATGCCTCTCACGTGGTAGATCACGGGAAAGGGAAAAATATAAGGCTTCAGGAAAAATATTTTGAAATCTTTCATAGCGACCTCCTTTCCGGAATTCTCGGAAACAAAAAAAGCCCCGACTTCCACATTGGGAAATCGGGGCGATTGTAAACGCATATGGTATCCCTAAGTACAAAAGGGATCAAATCTCGTCAGAGTTTTCCATAAACCGGGCCAAATCTCGTCAGACGTTTTAAGAAATTCGGGTGTACGTACAAATGGTATTCCTTCAACTCGGACACGGACTGTTTTCACTGCTCCTGGGATGCCGATTTGAAAAATTTTTTGCCATATTTTGTAGCCCATCAGGGTGTAAAAAAGGCCGTTCCATTGTCATTAACCCATCTTTTCTAGGATAAACCTCTTCAAAAATCGTCAAATATCGTCAGGCGATTTTGAAAAAGAAAAACCCCGGAAACCGCATGATTCCGGGGTTTTTGAGGCCTTCTGAGTCTCGATTATCGCTTCGAGAACTGAGGTGCGCGACGTGCGGCTTTGAGGCCGTACTTCTTACGCTCTTTCATACGAGGATCACGAGTCAGGTAACCGGCCTTCTTGAGAACGGTACGGAACTCAGGATCTACATTCAGCAGAGCGCGGGCAATGCCGTGTTTGATAGCGCCGGCCTGGCCGCTGTAACCGCCGCCCTGAACGTTGACATAAACGTCAAACTTCTCAGTGGATTCGGTAGCAGTCAGAGGCTGCATGATGATCATTTTCAGGATGTCCTGACCAAAATAACTGTCGATGTCTTTCTTGTTGATGGTGATCTTGCCGTTACCGGGTCTCAGGTAGACACGAGCCACACTGGATTTTCTTCTGCCGGTTCCGTAATACTGTGTAACAGCCATGCTAGTATCCTCCCTTATTAACCCTTAATCTTCATTTCAATGGGCTGCTGAGCCTGATGACCATGCTCGGATCCGCGATAGACTTTGAGCTTTTTGATCATCTCGCGACCCAGGGTGTTCTTGGGAAGCATACCCTTGACAGCAGTCTTGATAACAAGCTCGGGCTTGTTCTCGATCATCTGCTTGTAGGGAATCTCGCGAAGACCGCCGGGCTGTCCGGTATGAGTGCTGTAAACCTTGTCAGACAGCTTCTTGCCGGTGAGGTGAATCTTCTCGGCATTGATAACAATAACATAATCTCCCAGATCCATGAAGGGAGTGAACTCAGGCTTGTTCTTTCCGCGAAGAACAGCTGCTACTTCACTGGCAAGACGACCAAGGGTCTGGCCGGAAGCGTCAACAACATACCATTTTCTCTCGATATTTTTGCCGCTGGGCATATAAGTTTTCATGAGCTTTTAACTCCTTCTTGTATTGCCTGCGTTTTGAAATTGGAATCCGGGGCTAGTGGATTAAATTCCACGTCAGGCAGTCGACAAATCTTTAGTCGCACTTCAATAGTTTATCAAATAGACGTGCCAATGTCAAGAAAAATCTTCAGAATTTTCACATTTTTTGCGGCTTTCAGGGTTGTCTGGCTCCACTGGATATTCCACGGATAAAAGACAGAGTCCCTGGGCGGGGGCGGTGGCTCCCAGAAGGTTCCTCTCCCCTGTCAAAAGCGCCTCGCTGATCACATCCGGTCTCAGCTTTCCCCTTCCGATCTGGACCAGGGTTCCCGCGATGATACGCACCATGTTGTAGAGAAATCCGTTTCCGGTAACTCTCACATGAATCAGCTTTCCCTCAGGGAAGCGGCGGTTCTCAGCGAATACCTCCGCCTTTTCCACAGTCCTTACGGTGGAAAGATTCATGCCTCCCGTGGAACGGAAAGCGGCGAAGTCGTGGGTTCCCACAAGAAGCTGCGCTCCCTCCTCCATGACTGAAAGCTGCAGCGCCTCCGGTACATGCCAGACGAACCTCCTCAGCTCCGGAGGACACACCGGTCCCTGATAGATGGTATACTCGTAGGTTTTCCTTTTGGCCTGGAACCGGGGGTGAAAATCAGCCTCCGCCTCCCAGACCTGGTAAATCCGGATATCCTCAGGCAGATTGGAGTTGAGGGCCAGCAGCAGCTTGTCAGCAGGAATGGGATGGTTTAAATCCATGGCCGCCACCTGTCCCCGGGCGTGAACGCCGGCATCGGTGCGGCCGGACCCCATCAGGGATACCTTTTCATGGAACAGCCGTTCCACCGTATCTTCGATGCTCTGCTGGATGGAGGGGCCGTTTTCCTGCCGCTGCCATCCCGCATAGGCCGTTCCCTCGTAAGCGATCTTCAAAGCGATGCGTCTCATGAGAAAAGCCCCGTAATGGCGTAGAATGTCTGGGTAATCGAAGGCAGGAACCGGGTCATATACAGTCCCGCACAGCCCACCAGAATCACCAGCTTGGCAATATGATCCCGTTTCTGATACTTCAGTTCCTTCATCCGGGTGCGGCCCTCATCGCCGCGGTAGCACCGGGCTTCCATGGCGGTGGCCAGCTCATCGGCCCGTCGGAAGGCAGAAATCACCAGGGGCACCAGCACCGGAATCAGGGCCTTGGCCCGCTGCAGAATGGAGCCGGATTCGAAATCCGCGCCCCGGGCGGACTGGGCCTTCATAATCTTATCTGTCTCTTCCATGAGGATCGGAATAAAGCGAAGGGCAATACTCATCATCATGGAGATGTCATGCACCGGAACCTTGATCTTTTTCAGAGGCCTCAGCAGCCTTTCCAGGCCGTCCGTCAGCTGCAGGGGCGTGGTGGTAAGGGTCATGAGAGAGCATCCGATCACCAGCAGGATCAGGCGCATGGCCATGAATACAGCGGTATAAATTCCTTCTCTGGTGATGGTGATAAAGCCAATCTTCACCAGCACATCGCCCTTCACCATAAGCATGTTCAGCACCACGGTGAACATCAGCAGGATATAAATGGATTTCTGTCCCCTCACAATATACCACAGGGGAATTTTCGTGGCCTTGACAATCAGGAGCAGCAGCAGGCCGGCAATCAGCAGGCCGTAGACTCCCTTGATCAGAAACAGAATGACTATAAAGCAGAAGGTGCCGATCAGCTTGGTTCTCGGATCCAGCCGGTGGATCACGGAATCAGCGCTGTAATACTGGCCTATAGTGATGTCTCTCAGCATGAGTACACCTCCTTTAAGGCCTGCAGCATTTCCTCCACACTCAGAATCGTATCATGAAGAGGCAGTCCCTTCTCCTTCAGCCGGAAGCCCAGCTCGGTCATCTGGGGAATGCCGAGACCCATCTGCCTAAGCTCCTGCGCGTGCTCAAAAACCTCCCTGGGTTTTCCGTCAAAGCGGATCCGGCCGTCATCCACGGCAATGATCCGATCCGTATAGCGGGCCACATCCTCCATGCTGTGGGAAACAAGAATTACCGCGATCTGCGTTTCCTCCTGCAGGCGGCGGATTCTTCCCAGAATACCATCCCGGCCCCGGGGATCCAGGCCCGCGGTGGGCT
Organism: uncultured Eubacteriales bacterium; assembly: GCA_902783575.1. GTDB lineage: Bacteria > Bacillota > Clostridia > Lachnospirales > Bianqueaceae > RUG760. The sequence continues at coordinate 4,301 of CACZRP010000064.1, read as the reverse complement.
CATCCAGCACCAGAAAGGCCGGCTTCATGGCCAGCACTCCGGCAATGGCCACTCTTCTTTTCTGTCCGCCGGACAGTTCAAAGGGGGATTTTTCCTTCAGCTCCGGCTTCAGGCCCACCATGGCCATGCACTCATCCACCCGGGCTGCGATCTCTTCTTCGGGAAGGCCCAGATTGGCAGGACCAAAGGCAATATCCTTGGCGACGGTCATCTCGAACAGCTGATGCTCGGGATACTGGAACACCAGTCCCACCTGCTGCCTGATGCTCTTCAGCCGGGCAGCCTGGGCTTTTTTCAGCTGTCTCTTCTTCATACCTTCAGGGAAGCTGTAGTACGATTCCCCATTCAGAAGAATTTCTCCCTCTGTGGGCTGGATCAGGCCGTTCAGCATCTGTATGAGGGTGGATTTGCCGGATCCGGTATGACCGATGATGCCCACAAACTCCTTCTCCCTGAAGGTCAGACTCACATCCTTCAGGGCGTCCTTAGCGGTGGGAAGACCTGGATCATAGGTGTAGCTTACATGTTTTAATTCGATGGGCATAGGGCCTCCACCATTTCCTCTACGGTCAGGATATCCCCGGGAATCTCAATGCCCCGGGCCTTCAGTTTTTCTTGCATCACAGGGTCCTGGAGCCGGTAAGCCAGTTCCGTCACCGGCGGCACATCCAGTCCCAGCTCTTTCATTCTCTCCACCTGGGAAAAAACTTCCCTGGGGGTTCCGGAAAGGGCGACCTTTCCCTGGTCAATCACATATAGATAATCAGCCATCGCCGCTTCTTCCATATAGTGGGTGATATGCACGATGGTGATATTGTCTTCTTTGTTCAGTTTCTGCAGGGTCTTCATGACCTCTGCTCTTCCCCGGGGATCCAGCATGGCCGTGGGCTCATCCAGCACGATGAGATCCGGCTTCATGGCCAAAATACCGGCAATGGCGATGCGCTGCTTCTGTCCGCCGGACAGATGGGCAGGGGAAGCTTTGGCATAGGCTGCCATGCCCACAGCCTCCAGGGCTTCATCCACTCTCTGACGGATCAGAGGCGGATCCACACCCAGGTTTTCGGGGCCGAAGGCAACGTCCTCCTCGACAATGGAGGCAATCATCTGGTTATCGGGATTCTGAAAGATCATACCGGCGCTCTGCCTGACATTCCAGAGCATTTCATCATCTGAAGTATCAATGCCGTCCACCCAGAGGCTTCCCGAGGTGGGCTTTAAAAGAGCGTTCAGCATCTTCGCAAAGGTGGATTTGCCGGAACCGTTATGGCCCAGAATGACAATCATCTGACCCTTGCGGATGGAAAGATCCACGCCGTCCAGGGCTTTTTTCATTTCCGCCCCGGTCTGGCCTTCTTCCGTCTCCTCCATATAGGTGAAGGTGAGACCTTCACTTTTTACCATTTCTTTCAATGCGTTTCTCCAACAATGTCCATAAACAACGAATAGGAGAGGGACCCTCTGGTCCCCCTCCTGAAGCGGTGACTCTTATACTAATTCGATGATGGCTACTTCCGCACCGTCGCCCTTTCTGGGGCCGACTTTCACGATACGGGTATAACCGCCCTTACGATTTTCGTATTTGGGTGCGATTTCGTCGAACATCTTTGCAGCCATATCGACCTTTTTGCTCAGGCTTCTAACCTTCACGCCATCAGCGGGAACTTCGGTGATGGGAGTGAAAACGGAGAGCATCTGGCGTCTGGCAGCCAAACGACTGGGGCTATCCTTCTTGATGGACTTGGTAACTTCGTCATAAACGTTTACTTTCTTTCCATCAACAATCTCTTTGACTCTCTTACCGTTCTTGTCTTTTCTGGGAACCTTAACGGTAACTTCTACGGTCTCGTAGTTGTCTTTCTCGCGAACCGCCAGGGTGATCAGCTTCTCAGCTTCGCGGCGGATCTCTTTAGCCTTGGTTACGGTGGTGGTGATTCTGCCGTGGTAAAGCAGGTTGGTAACCTGGTTTCTCAGCAGAGCTTTACGCTGGGAAGAAGTTCTTCCAAGCTTTCTGTATCCAGCCATTGTTCATTCCTCCTATTATGTATCCGGCGGATCTTTTCCCCGGATACCACAAGATTATGCCTTGAAAAAATTTGACATAATCCCCGGTCTTTTCCGCTTGGAAAATCATCCAGACGGTCAAAACCGTAACTGCAGCCTCGGCTAAAAGGCCGCAGTTAACGCCTTATTCCTCGTGAGGGGACTTCAGCGATAAGCCAAGCTCATGAAGCTTGGAAAGTACTTCGTCCAGAGACTTGCGGCCCAGGTTGCGGACCTTCATCATCTCTTCTTCCGTCTTGTTGATCAGATCTTCAACGGTGTTGATGTTGGCTCTCTTCAGGCAGTTATAGGAACGCACAGACAGATCCATTTCTTCAATGGTGGTCTCCAGCGCCTTCTCCTTCTTGTCTTCTTCCTTCTCCACCAGGATTTCAGTGTTCTTGGCGTTGTCGGAAAGGTCGATGAACAGGGCCAGGTGATCATTCAGGACTTTGGCAGCCAGGGAAACAGCCTCATCGGGTTTGATGGTGCCGTTGGTCCAGATCTCCATGGTCAGCTTGTCATAGTCAGTAATCTGACCGACACGGGTGTTCTCGACTAAGAAGTTAACGCGCTCCACAGGCGTATACAGAGAATCGATGGGGATTACTCCGATGGCCTGACCTGCAGCTTTGTTCTTATCAGCACCGACATAGCCGCGGCCTTTGGTGATGGTCAGGTCGATCATCAGCTTGCTGCTGGGACCGCCGGAAAGGGTCGCGATGACCTGATCCGGGTTGATGATTTCATAATCATCATCGACTTTGATATCTTTGGCGCGGACAATGCCCTCGCCCTCGAACTCGATGTACGCGTTCTTGGGCTCGTTGCTTTCGGTGTTGGATTTAATCGCCACGTTCTTCAGATTCAGGATAATCTCGGAAACATCTTCCTTGACTCCGGGAATCGTGGAAAACTCATGAAGGACTCCATCAATTTTGATCGTTGAGATCGCGGCTCCGGGAAGGGAAGAAAGCATAATCCGACGAAGCGAATTGCCCAGAGTCGTTCCATATCCTCTTTCCAGAGGCTCGACGACGAATTTGCCATAGGTACCGTCATCACTGATGCTCATGACATCAATGCGTGGTTTCTCAAATTCAAACAAAGGAAACCTCCTTCACGCTTTTGCGTGTACGCTTTAAGTTAGTTGGGGTGATAATTATTTGGAGTACAACTCGACGATCTGCATCTCGTCTACCGGAACATCAATCTGCTCACGGGTAGGCAGAGCGTTAACGGTTGCTTCCAGCTTCTCATTGTCACCGGTCAGCCATTCGGGGGTTACACGTCCGTTGGTGGCATCCAGAATCATCTTGATGCGGGTGTAGGACTTGTAGTTCTCACGAATCTCGACCTTGTCGCCAGCCTTAACCTGGTAGGAAGGAATGTTGACCATCTTGCCGTTGACAGCGATGAACTTGTGGTCAACGATCTGACGGGCCTCACGACGGGTGCGGGCCCAGCCAAGACGGAACAGAATGTTGTCCAGTCTGGTCTCCAGCATAACCATCAGGTTGGTACCGGTCATTCCCTTCATAGCAGCGGCTTTCGCATAGTAATTGCGGAAGGGTTTCTCCATCACGCCGTAGATGAATTTGGCTTTCTGCTTCTCACGAAGCTGTCTGCCGTACTCACTCATCTTGCGGTTAGCTCTCTTCAGTTCTCTCTTGGACTCCTTGTTAATGCCCAGATAAGAAGGCTCCAGGCCCAGAGAGCGGCATCTTTTAAGAATCGGATCTTTATTAACAGCCATGTTGTTATCTCTCCTTCATTAAACTCTTCTACGCTTGGGCGGGCGGCAGCCGTTGTGAGGAACAGGAGTCACGTCACGGATGGCGGTAACTTCCAGACCTGCGGCAGCCAGGGCGCGGATCGCAGCCTCACGGCCGGCTCCAGGTCCCTTGACATTAACCTCAACGGTCTTCAGACCATGCTCCATAGCAGCCTTGGCAGCGGTTTCAGCAGCCATCTGAGCGGCATAGGGAGTATTCTTACGGGATCCGCGGAAACCAAGTCCGCCTGCGCTTGCCCAGGAGAGAGCGTTTCCTGCTGTATCAGTCAGGGTAACGATCGTATTGTTGAATGAAGACTGGATGTGAGCAACACCGCTTACAACATTCTTTTTATTACGGCGACGAGAGGTAGCCGTGCTCTTCTTACCACTTTTTTTAGGTGCCACGTTTAACTCCTCCTAGGTTACTTCTTCTTATTGGCGATCGTGCGACGCGGACCTTTGCGTGTACGAGCGTTATTCT
>CACZRP010000063.1 GCA_902783575.1 uncultured Eubacteriales bacterium | reverse complement strand
GCCAAGGCTTATCTGGTCAACACCGGCTGGAACGGCACCGGCAAACGTATCTCCATCAAGGATACCCGCGGCATCATCGACGCGATCCTGAACGGCGACATCCTGAACGCACCCACCAAGAAGATTCCTTACTTCAACTTTGAAGTTCCCACCGCTCTTCCCGGAGTCGATCCCGCTATCCTGGATCCTCGCGACACCTACGCTGATGTTGCTGACTGGGAAGCCAAGGCCAAGGATCTGGCTGGCCGCTTCATCAAGAACTTCGTTAAATACGAAACCAACAAAGCCGGCAAAGCTCTGGTAGCTGCTGGTCCTCAGCTGTAATCTTCGATTGACGCTGCGCCTTTTGCAGCGTTGTCACACAAAAAATAGAGAGCTCTGGTTTTTGCCAGAGCTCTTTTATTTTTGATTGATTATTCAGATCTCACTGAGTGTTTCAACGATTTCAGACTCAGTCAAGCGTTTACTCTTTAAAAAGGAATGTCTCATTGGCCAGCTGGAAGACAGTGCCATCGGTGATCTGAACTTCTTCATCCGGAAGAATCTGATTGCCGAACACATAGGTTCCGTTCTTGGATCCCAGATCGCAGAGATAATACTTGCCATCCCTGAGGCGGATCTCCGCATGCAGACGGCTGATGGCCGTATTGTTCTCAATATAGAAGTCAGCGCGGGTCGGGCTCTTTCCAATCTTGAACAGCCTGGTGTCCACATCGCATTCCTCGCCGGTCTTTTCACGGACAACACTGGGGAAGTGAGTCTGCATGGGATTCGACACATCCAGCACCGTGGTCTCCAGTTCATCCAGATCCATCAGCGTGGTCTCCGGCTCATCGGGAATATCCTCCGGAATCACAGGCTGAGGCTCGGGCTGGTATGCAGGCTCCGGCTGATAAGCAGGCTCAGGAGCGGGCTGCGGCACAGGAACAGGTACCGGCTGCGGCGCAGGCTGCGGCTGATAGGGATTCTGAGGCTGAGGAGCCTGCTGGTAGGGATTCTGCGGAACCGGCTGAGCCTGATAGGGATTTTGAGGCTGGACCGGCTGATAGGGGTTCTGCTGCTGATAGGGATTCTGCTGGGGCATGCCTCCCTGGGGTGCCGCCTGCTGATAAGGATTCTGAGGCTGAGGAGCCGCCTGCTGGTAAGGATTCTGCGGCTGATAGGGATTTTGCTGAGGCGCAGCCTGCGGAACAGCCTGCGGCTGCTGGTAGGGGTTCTGAGGCGCCGCCTGAGGTGCAGCAGTGCCGGCTCCCTTGAAGAAGCTCACGATTTCAGGATCAATGCCTTCGATATAGGCCTCAATGGCCGCCGGAATATAGGAGGGCTGGGTGCAGAGGAACTGATAGAACTGCTGCAGGAACTCCGCATTCTGTCCCAGGGGACGAACCTGGTTCATAATGTTGACAAACAGGACAAGGATCGCCTTGGCATCGGGTCTCTGTCCAATCGGCAGATAGATGAGCTGCAGTTCCTTGCTGCGCTCATTGATATATACCTGATTCAGATCCCACAGCACATGTTCCACAATGAGACCGGCCTCCTGAAGGCGCAGGGTGACATCCACAATCTGCTCAATCATCAGGAAGAATTCCGTGCTGGTAATAGGTCTCATAAGATAAGCGGTCAGAGGAATGGTATACTGGCCCATATACTCGACGCTGTGCTTCTTGTCGGCGGCGGGGCGCAGAAAACCTCTGAGGTTCCGTTGGGCGAAATAAGCGAGCTCCTGCTGGTTCAGGGGTTCTGAACCTGATAATCTGACCTGGATCTTCAGTAAATTGGCCTGGGTTGTCACTTTAAATTTCATTGATCCTGCCTCCTGTTCTTTGCTTTATTCTTTGAACACCTGCAGTTTGCCGCTTACCGGCGCCGCAAGTACTTTCTCTTCATCTTCCAGTGTAAGCCGCCCTTCCGAAGATGCGGTAATCTCATCCCGGAAACGGTCATGAACATCTTCCCGTACCAACAGACGAATGATTACATTATCTTCGTAGACGGTATCCACCACGCCCACCTCTTCGGCAGGCTTCTTGCCGATCAGATACTGGATTTTGGACAGATACCCGTAATCCATCCGGATACTGGATCTTACGTAAACCTTTTTTTCGATCACGCCGGCGGCGGCCAGGGCTATCTGGGCGCCTTTGGTATAGGCTCTGACCAGCCCTCCCGTACCCAGCAGCGTACCGCCGAAATAGCGGATTACAATCACCAGGACGTTGGACACATCCTCTCCCAGCAGCACATCCAGACAGGGCTTTCCGGCAGTGCCGCCGGGCTCGCCGTCATCGGAAAACTTCTGGATCTCCGCGCCTTTTCCATCCGCCGGCCGGAGCCGGTAGGCATAGACATGGTGGGAGGCATCCCAGTATTCCTTACGGATTTTCTCGATGATCTGCTTCGCCTCTTCTTCCGAATGAACCGGCCAGGCGATTCCGATGAACCGGGACTTTTTCTCCACATGCTCGTCCTGCCCGCGGGCAGCCACTGTTCGATATCCCATCAGCTCTCCCCTTACTGTTCCAGTCCGAGAACCCGGTAAATCATAGAACGGGCCTGCGCAACGGAATCCTCATCAATCTCCTGGACGGAGGCATAGTCGCCGTCCTGGGAATAGACAGGCAGTTCATTGCCGTATCCGTGGACTTCATAGCTGTCAATCTTCCATTCCCCGCCGCCGGAAAGCTGCAGCTTCACCAGCTGCGTCATGCTTTGGGATGGCATATCCGTGATAAAGCAATCCGACAGGGTATCCAGCAGATCCAGATATTTGACCAGGATGGCCGGAGAGGTGATTTTGTCAATAATCGCCCGGATCATGTGCATCTGATTGCGGCCCCGCTGATAGTCTCCGTCGCTGAAGCTGTAGCGCTCCCGGACAAAGGCCAGAGCCTGATCCCCGTCCACCTGATTGAGACCTTCTTTAAAGCTTTTCCCGTCGGCCGTCTGGAAAGCGTAATCGGAATATACCTCTACGCCGCCCAGCGCATCCACGATGTTTTTAAAGCCGCTGAAGTTGACCCTGACGTAATAATCGATGTTAATGTCATACAGGTCTTCCAGTACGGCCTCGGATACATCGATGCCGTAGATGGCGGCATGGGTAAGCTTATCCTTATAATACTCCCCATCCACCGGAAGATCAATATAATAATCGCGCGGAGTTGTAACTAACAGAATTTCTTTTTTCTGCGGATTGACCGCGCACAGAATATTGACATCCGAGCGCCCGGAATCCAGAGTTACTTCCCCATAGGAATCGTTGCCGGAGACATAGACCACAAAGGGCTTTGTCACATCCTTGAGCGGCACCTCTTCCACCACTTCCCGCTGATAGGTATAAATCCCAAGGATTCTTGTATCATCCTCGAAGTCGGGGTAGGTTTCCAGCAGGCGGCTGCGCCGGGCTTCATTGAGCACCAGCACCTGCGCCTCTCCCTGATACAGCGCCTCCGCGGCGGATTCATAATTCTCGTAGCGCAGCAGGGAATAGGAGCCCAGCTGCTCCTTCAGGGTTTTCTGGGCCTCGGCCATATCTGCGCTGTCCAGGCTTTCCTGGAGGGCGAAATCATAGCCCTTCGCGTCCGACAGCACCTGCGCCTCGCTGCTCTTCAGCACCACAAAGCTGACCCGGGTTTCCACGGTTTTCCGCATGGCGGAGGTCAGTCCGCTCAGGGCTGCTCCGGTGCGGTGAACATAATAGCCTCCCACGGACAGCAGCGTCACGATGATCAGGGAATAAATCAGTCCCAGCACCCGGCCCGCTCCGCGGCTGCACTGGGCTATGACAGCAATCAGCCAGAGGAAGCCCAGTATGCCTCCCAGGATGGCCAGCATCACCGACGGCAGCACGCCCAGCCGATGGATCAGCAGGACGAAAATGCCCGAAGCCGCCGCCTGAAGCAGCACCATGAGCCACCCCAGCAGCAGCGGTCTTTTTCTATTGACTACTCTCGTTTCCTTCATTCAGATTTGGTTCCTTATTTCCTTTCACAATCCCCTGGGTCTTCATCCAGTCGGCCCACTCCAGGTACAGCTTTCCATAAACATGGGCGCCGTCGCCCGAATACTCCGGATTCAGGTTTCCGTATCCGTCATCAAAAAGGGGATTCACATCCAGATAAAATATCGTCTTCCCGTCCGCCAGGGCTTTCGCCGTATTGTCGTTCAGATAGCGGATGGTGTCGTTGTTAAAATCAGGATTATTCAGGGCATAGCCCTCGGTTACATACAGATTCGCCTGCAGAAACAGCAGGGAATCCGGCGCCAGCTGCCGCAGCTGGTTGACCAGCCGCCCGTACCGGCCAATAATTTTCTCCACATCCATGTAAAGCTCATTGAGCCCCAGCATGAGATAAATTTTTCCGTAATGCTTTGTCTTCAGCAGGTTTTCCAGTCCCGTCACGCCCACGCCTTCGATTTCCACTTCCGTTTCCATTACCGTATAGGTGCCGATACCTTCCGAGCAGAAATAATCCGCGTTGTCAAAGGGAGCATAATCTCTCAGTCCCACGGTGCGGGAGTCTCCCACAAACAGGGCATCATCAAAGTAGGAGGAATCGACGGTCTGGAAGGTAAGCTTCTCTTCCGCTTTTTTCAGCTCCTCCTCCAGCAGCTGGGGGACGGCCTGAACCGCCGATGTATTATCGGTATTCTGGGTGGTTTTGGTCGTATCAAGAGAAATGCTGCTGATGATGTTCTTTCCCGGCTCCGCCGCGCTGATGCGATGGACCGCAGGACCTGCGGATCCCGAAATTCCTGTGGAAAGCAGGGCCGATCCCTTGCCCTGAATCAGGATGACGATCAGGAAAATCAGGGAGGTTGCCATCAGGGAAATCATCAGTGAAGCCAGCACCAGCGGCTCCTGCCGTTTTGTCTTTTTATCGATATGTTCTGTCATTTGCCTTCACCTTAGAAATGGAAATACATAAAGGGATCGCTCTGCCCTTTGAAAATCCAGTATACGGACACCCAGAAGACGGCCAGCAGCACAGGCACCGCGGCCAGAGGAAGCTTTTTCTTCAGCAGCTCATAAAGCCTGGCCGGGCCGGGGGTAGCCATCACAATTCCAAGGATCAGCCACAGGCCGTAGGTTTGACCGTATTTCAGGTAATCTCCGGCCATGGCGTAAGGCGACGGCACAAAGAACAGACGGGCAAAGTACTGTCCCAGCACCGTGAAATCCGTATTCGCGAAAACCATCCACATGAGGGGAATCACCAGTGCCATATAGATATGACCCAGGACCTTAAAGCGGTCCATGGTTTTTCCGGTCACGTATCTTTCCAGAACAATCAGTCCGAAGGTCAGCAGCCCCCAGAGGATAAAGTTCCAGCCGAAGCCGTGCCAGAATCCGGTGAACAGCCAGACCACCAGCATGTTCAGAACGGTCCGAAGGCTTCCTTTCCGGTTTCCTCCCAGGGGAATATAGATGTAATCCCTGAACCAGCTGCCCAGGGTCATGTGCCAGCGGCGCCAGAACTCACCCATGGTAGTGGAGATATAGGGATAATTGAAGTTCTCGGGAAGGGTCAGGCCCAGCATGCGGCCCATGCCGATGGCCATGCGGCTGTAGCCGGCAAAGTCGAAGTACAGCTGCAGGGAATAGGCAATGGCGCCCATCCAGGCCAGCGGAGTGGAAATACTCTCCGCGCCGATGGTCTGAATATTGGACCAGAGACGTCCGATCTGACCTGCCAGGATCACTTTCATGCCCAGTCCGATAATCAGATCCTCCAGTCCCTGAAGAAGATTTCTGTCCGTCAGCTTGCGCTGGTACAGGCTTTTGGCAATATCCCCGTAGCGGATAATGGGACCCTGCAGAATCCGGGGAAACATGGCCATATATACCGTGAATTTTGTCAGGGACTTCTCTCCCCTCGCCTTGCCGGAATAGACATCCGCCAGATAGCTCACCGCCTGGAAGGTATAAAAGCTCAGTCCCAGGGGAACCTGGCCAAATACCTTATAAAGCAGAAGGGGCGCGCCATCCAGCACAAGGCCAGCAATCAGAAGTCCTTTTTTGCCGGAGGTTTTTTTCTGATACCGGATTCCCAGGCCCAGGAGGTAGTTGATCATTATATATCCCGCCAGCAGCCAGAAATCCGCCGAAACCAGGCCGGCGATGAGACCCTGCAGGCTGCGGAAGCTGGTACCGCAGGCCATCAGCATAAACAGGATGCTGGCAATCAGCAGAACCAGATTCCGCTGCTTCCGGGAAACCAGATAGGTTCCCAGCAGCACCAGCGGAAAGAAAATGAACAGAAAAGCAAGGGAATTGAACAGCATTTATAAACCACCGATAAATTCATGTTATTTAACAAATATAACATAGCCGCTCTTAATATTCAACGGCAAAAACAGGACTGAAAGATCATTTTTTGGAAAAGAAGATTGACAAAAGCCCATCAGGACTTTATAATATTTGACAACTTATGCGGTGAAGGAAAGAGTAACCGAAGAATCCTGTCAAGAGAAGCCGGCTGTGGCATACGCCGCAGGCTGAGAGTCGGCTACAGGCATTCCCGGCGAAGACCACTCCGGAGCAATCCGCCGAAGAGGCGGACGGGACATCCCGTTACAGATGGAAAAAGGATCCCGCAAGGCGTCCTTTGAGTGAAAATTCGAGGTGGAACCGTACAATGTACCCTTGAACAGCTTTGGCTGCTCAGGGGTTTTTATTTTACCCTGGTTTTCTGAAACGCCGCACAGAAACACCCCTAAGGAGGAAGCAAGAATGAAAATCACCCTGCGTGACAATGTCCGCGAATACGACCAGCCCATGAGCATTTTCGAGATTGCCCAGGACATCAGTGAAGGCCTCGCCCGAGTTGCCTGTGTAGGCAAGATCAACGGCGAAGTCGCTGATCTGCGCACCATCGTCGATCAGGATGCCGAAGTGGAAATTCTCACCTTCGACGCTCAGGAAGGCAAGGATGCCTTCCGTCACACCGCCGCCCATATCCTGGCCCAGGCTGTCAAACGCCTCTACCCCGATACCCAGCTGGCCATCGGCCCCGCCATCAAGGAAGGCTTCTACTACGACTTTGACCGCGATCATCCCTTCACCGTGGATGAACTGGCCACCATCGAAGCCGAGATGAAGAAAATTGTCAAAGAAAATCTGGCCATTACCCGCTTCACCCTGCCCCGTCCCGAAGCTATCAAGCTGATGGCCGAAAAGGGCGAAACCTACAAGGTTCAGCTGATCGAGGATCTGCCCGAGGAAGAAGAACTGAGCTTCTATCAGCAGGGCGAGTACGTGGACCTGTGTGCCGGCCCCCATCTGATGAGCACCAAGCCCGTGAAGGCCTTTAAGCTGACCTCCGTGGCAGGCGCCTACTGGAGAGGTTCCGAAAAGAACAAAATGCTGACCCGTATCTACGGCACGGCTTACACCAAGGCTTCTGATCTGGAAGAATACCTGAAAAAGCTCGAGGAGGCCAAGCTCCGCGATCATCGTAAGATCGGCCGCGAGATGGGCCTGTTCATGAGCCACAATCTGGTGGGCCGCGGCCTGCCCATGTTCCTGCCCAAAGGATATACCATCTGGCAGGAGCTGGAAGAATACATCAAAGCCAAGGAAAGAAAGCTGGGTTATCAGCATGTTATGACTCCCTGCGTTGGCTCCGTGGACCTTTACAAGACCTCCGGCCATTGGGATCATTACAAAGAGAACATGTTCCCCGCCATGGAGCTGGAGGGCGAATCCTACGTGCTGCGTCCCATGAACTGCCCGCATCACATGATGATCTACTCCAACCAGCCCCACTCCTACCGTCAGCTGCCCATCCGTATCGGTGAAATCGCCCATGATTTCCGTTACGAGCCCTCTGGCAACCTGAAGGGTATCGAGCGCGGCCGTCACTTCTGCCAGAACGACGCCCATCTGTTTGTCACTCCCGAGCAGATCGAATCCGAGTTCAAGGCTGTCGTCGACCTGATCTTTGATGTCTACAAGGATTTCAACATTACCAATTACCGCTGCGTTCTGTCCCTGCGCGATCCCGCCGACAAGGTCAAGTATCATCCGGATGATGAAATGTGGGATAAGGCAGAAAACGCCCTTCGCGTGGTTCTGAACGATCTGGGCATCGAGTATACCGAAGAAATCGGCGAAGCCGCCTTCTATGGTCCGAAGCTGGATGTTAACGTGCAGCCGGCTGTGGGTGTTGAGTATACCCTGTCCACCTGTCAGCTGGACTTCTGTCTGCCCGCCAAATTTGCCCTGACCTATGTGGACAAGGACGGCACCGAGAAGACTCCCGTGGTGCTGCACCGCGCTATCCTGGGATCTCTGGACCGCTTCATGGCTTACTTGATCGAGGAAACCATGGGCAAGTTCCCCACCTGGCTGGCTCCCGTGCAGGTCAAGGTTCTTCCCATCTCCGAGAAGAACGCCGCCTATGCCGAGAAGGTTTTCCAGGCTCTGGAGGACGCCGGCATCCGCGCTGAGTACGATGACCGCTCCGAGAAGATCGGTTACAAGATCCGCGAGGCTCAGATGGAGAAGGTCTGCTACATGCTGATCCTGGGCGCCAAGGAAGAAGAAGCCGGCACCGTCAATGTTCGTGTCCGCGATGCCGAGGGTTCCGAGACCATGGAGCTTTCCGCCTTTATCGATCAGATTCTGGACGAGATCAAAACCAAAAAGGCCTGATTGACAGCTTTCTAACAACTGAAAAAGGACCTGTAGCAAAAATAAAAGCTTTGCTGCAGGTCCTCTTTTATTTTGGACGTCTGAAATTTTGCTGAGGAAGCCGCCCGGGGAGACGGTTAGGCCCTTTTTCGACACTTCTCCTCCCTGCGGCTGCCCGCGAACGCCGGCTGGTCGATTTAGTGGTAGGAAGTAATCAAGAAAACGGCATTTTTCCTACCTGTTGGTAGGAAGTCACGACGGGGGGGAAGGAAACTGAGATTTATCTTTCGATGGCCGAAAGAGCCTTGTCCAGGGCTGCGAAGGCTTCCTCGGGCACCTGCTGGCCGGTTTCGGCGCAGATCTGTCTCAGGCTCATGGACCTCATCTGTGAAGGCACTTGTGCCGCCTGGGGGAACATCTCAAACAGCACCTTTTTTGCCTCATCACAGGCAAGAATCTCATCAAAGGGTGTGTCCACGGAATAGGTCAGCCATACCGAACGGTTGGTTTCATATTCATAGACATGGGTACCCGCACCCACGGTGAAGGGAGCCTGATCACTCAGAGGCAGCCTTACCTCGGCCTCACATCCGAAGGGCACCGTGATGGAAACAGACAGATGATGCTGATCCTTGACTTCCCAGCTGACCTTGTACTCGCCGGCGGCGGAATCGTAAGAAAGCTCAAAGGGAGACAAGGCTTTATGAACCACGGGAGCGATCACCGCTTTTCTGAAGCCAGGGGCATCCTCCACCGGCTTGAGGCCGCCGCAGTAGGAGAAAATCCACTCGACAATGGAGCCGTAGGCGTAGTGGTTCAGACTGTTCATACCTGTGGAGCTGATGCTGCCATCAGCCAGGACGGAATTCCAACGCTCCCACACGGTGGTGGCGCCCAGATTGATCTCATAGATCCAGCCGGGATATTCTTCATTCAGAAGCAGATTATAGGCCAGCTCCGGATGACCCACATCGGTCAGTACCTTGCACAGAAGAGGCGTTCCCACAAAACCGGTTTTCAACTTGCCCTGGGAGATCTTCATCTGCTTTTCCAGCATCTCCACTGCCCGCTCTTTGACGGAAAGGCCTTCGCTGATGTTCAGCAGGGCTGCTGTCTGGGTATCGATGCAGCAGCGTCCATTAGGTGAAAAGTACTCTTCCAGGATTCCCTGGCGGATCTTTTCCGCCAGCTCGGTATACTGAGTGGCGTCTTCCTGATAGCCGAGAATCTTTGCGGCCTTGGCCACCAGCAGGGCGCTGCGGCGGTAATAGGTATCCGCAATATAGCCCACATCCGTGGCTCCCAGGACGGCATCAGGTCCGGCATAAGGCGTATCCAGTGCCAGCCAGTCGCCATAGTGGAAAATTTTTCTCCAGCGGTGATCCTCTCCGGTAAAGCCGGTGATGTAATCCACCCAGGCCTTCATCTGAGGATAATAGGTTTTCAGCAGTTCCTGATCGCCGCTGAACAGATATACATTCCAGGGAATGATGGTTCCGGCATCGCCCCAGGCAGTGGCAGCTTTCTCCGGTTTATCATCCACGAAAGGAATAAAGTTCGGTACCAGGCCGCCCCATTTCTGCTGTTCCAGCGCCATATCATGCAGAAACTTGGTATAGAAGGCGGCGGCATCCGCCAGGTACAGCGCCGTGGGGGCAAATACCTGAGCGTCTCCGGTCCATCCCAGTCTTTCATCCCTCTGGGGACAGTCGGTGGGAACATCCACAAAGTTGTCCATCATACCCCAGCGGGTATTCTCCACCAGCTTGTTGATGAGCTCATGTCCCGTAGAAATGAAGCCCCTCTGGACGTTGTCCGAGGTCAGGGAATAAGCAGCAAAGTCCTCCGTCTGGAAATTCTCCGGCGCATGGAATGCCTCATCCTTCGGATGCTTGATTTCAATTTTGACGAAACGGAATCCGTAGAAGGTGAACTTCGGCTCAATGACAGCCTCATTTCCATCCGAAGTATACCAGTATTCGGATTTGGCGCTTCTCAGGTTTTCATTGTAGAAGTTGCCCTGCTGAAGGATCTCGCCCGTCTGCACATGGACGATGGTCCCCTTCTCCTCGCAGACACGCAGGCCCCAGATACCAGCAATATTCTGCCCGATATCCAGAACACACTCACCGGCGGGCGTGCTGATCAGCTCCTTGACAGGGAAGGTTTCATAAATTCTAACCGGAACGGAATATCTTGCCGTCAGAGCTGCGGGTTTATCCCCATTACCGGTGCGGGGATTTCCGGCAGGAGCATCAGTAAGACGGCTCTTCTCTGCCGGTGTCTCTTCGAGGGTATCGTCTCTTGATTCACCATCATAGATATTGGTGAAGGTGATTTTGCTGCGGGTAACCGGCCAGGAATCATCGGTGCCGATCACCTGCTCGGTTCCATCCTTGCGGAGAATATGAATCTCAGCCAGGAGCTTATAGCTGTCGCCAAAGAAGGGCTCCATTCTCTGGGAGTAGCCAATGCGTCCGCTGTACCAGCCATGACCAAGCTCCACTTCCAGCTCGTGCTGTCCTTCGCCGGCAAGGGCTCTGGTAATGTCAAAGGTCAGGTACTGCACCCAATCAAAGTAATCATTGCAGTAGGGAGTCAGGAATTCGTCTCCCACCTTTTCGCCATCGATGCGGGCTTCAAAGAGACCCAGACCGGTGATATAGAGTCTGGCGGACACAATTTCTCCCTCAGTGTCCAGAGTTTTATGAAAAACAGGAAGTCTTTCCGGTTTGTCGTCACAGCCGATCCACTGGGCCTGCCAGGCTTCGTCCATCTTGGAGGTTTCAAAATAATGCTCATCGGAGGTTTCTTCCTCACCGGCATCGGTACGAACTGAAACTGTCCAGATATATCTGGTCCTGGGTTTCAGTTCCATATCAACTTTGGTTCCGAGAGAATCCAGCTGCGCCCAGCCGGTATCGGCCGCAGGGGTAGTCTCCGAGGTAACGGGATTCAGTTCCTTAACAAGGATTCGGGCCTCCTTCTGGAGCTTTCCTTCCGCGTCTTCTACTGTCCAGCCGAAGACTGGCTTTGTCATATGATATCCAATGGGATTGGACTTATGGTCTACGGTGCAATTCGTAATAAACATTGGCAGTTTTCCTTTCCTGAAATAGTAGGATTCTATCGGATAGTTTACAATGAAATGGGGCATTTGACAAGAGAATGATTAGTTTTCGGCAGGAACAGATTCGCTTCGCTTTATAACAAAAAAACGGGTCAGGCACCCGCCTGACCCAACATATCCAAAGGAGAGGATCAATAAAACATGAAAAAACTATGATCATAATATAACCGAAATTTGTGAACAGAATATGTACAGGAATTTAAACATAGATTTTTTCTTTGTAATATTAATGCAAAGAAGCCCCGGAAAAACCGGGGCTTCTTCTATCAGTCAGATTCGATTATTTGCCGATGAAACGGTCGTGACGAGCCTGATACTGATCAATGATCTGGCTCAGTCCAAGGTT
>CACZRP010000062.1 GCA_902783575.1 uncultured Eubacteriales bacterium | reverse complement strand
GGTCGTCCCATTGATTTGTGACAAAAATAGGGCAAAATCCTAAGAAATGCCCTTTTTTGACTTTATTTTTGTCACACATCGGCTGCTGTCTGGTCTCCTGTGACAGCGTTTTGAAGAATTGTCACAGGAGAACGGCAGAACATTGATTTTGTGAAACTCCGCCTGACAGTAGACACAATGTAATTGAGTGACAGCTTATTTGATTTTCCGGCTTTCCAGGTAATAACGCTTCTCTCTAGCTTCTCCCAGGGAAAAGCTTTTTCGCACGAAGTTGCCGTTTTCCAGGACGGTTTTGAAGAAGGAGCCTCGCTCGAAGCTGTCGAAGACAATGGCCAGATTTCCGGGCTTTTCTCCCAGGGTCCGGCACTCTTTTTCTCCGTGGATGTATTCCAGCTCGGCCTTCGGATGATCTTTGCGGTAGGACTCCAGCCACTCATCCATGGCGGGCTGCAGCTTCTGAAGATCCGGGGCCTGATCCTGGTCAAGGCCCAGGGTCTTTTTGATTTCGGGAATATCCGCAGGATCCAGATTCATCAGCAGCCGGTGAATGGGATGGAAGGACAGGCCTTCATCGTAAACGCTGATGAGCTCCACCAGGGCGTAGCGCAACAGCGGGTTCTCCGGATGGGCCAGGAAGGTCTCCTTGGCAGCGGCCAGGGAATGGTTGCCGTCGCCCACCGCCATCAGGAATCCATCCTCGCATTTCTGATCCAGAATTTTCATCACATCCGCCACGCGCTGGAGATCCTCTTCGGAATCGATGAAGTATCCCTCGATATGGCCGCCGTCCTGCATCAGGTCAAAATCGTAGAGGCGGCGCAGCTGGTCCTTTCGGCTTTCCAGCAGCTGGGTCAGACGGTTTTCCTCATCATCCAGCATCACCAGCACATGGGGCATTTCCAGGGAAGCCTTCTCCCGGATATGAATCCGCTCCGGCAGCCGCTCCTTCACCGTGGCCTCGGTGGCCCGGATCCGGTTATGGTTGCCCGGTACATAATCGTAGCAGGTAAGGTCAATGGCCGCCACCAGACCGTGGCGGATCAGCGGCGTTCCATCCGCCTTCTCTCCCACCTGACGGCGCACATAGACAAGGCCGCAGCCCGCCGGCTGAAGGATGCCTTCCTGGAGATAGCTGTCCATCGTCTGATTGATTTTGGGCTCCAGCTCTTCTTTCCGGCTCAGCCAGGCCTCCGGCAGCATGAGCCGCAGGCTGGAGGGGGTATCACCGACAATTTTCTCTGTTTCTTCCCAGTATTCCGGCTCCGCGGAGTGCTGATCGCAGGCGATCACCGCGAATTTCTCCAGGGGAATGTCCTCCCGGGGCAGCAGGATCTCAGGGACAGAGATGCCGAACCGCTGCAGTCTCTGAAGCGGTCCGGCACCAATTCTGTTTTCACTCATCTTATAAAATCCTCAGTCTCAGCACACCGTCAATGGCCCGGATGGCGTCCGCGGTGGAAGGCTTGACTTCCTGGGACAGATCCAGCAGGGTGTAGGCATAGGAGCCGCGGCCCTTGTTCAGCATGTGCTCAATGTTGATTCCGTCCGCTGCCAGCAGGGAGGTAATCTGACCCACCATGTTGGGAGCGTTGCGGTTGATGATGGCCAGTCTCTGAACGCCCTGACGGGGCAGGAAGGCATCCGGCAGGTTCACGGAATGACGGATGTTGCCGTTCTTCAGATAGTCATCCAGCTCCTGAGCTGCCATATCGGCGCAGTTTTCTTCGGACTCGGGGGTGGAGGCGCCCAGATGGGGCGTGATGGTCACGCCGGGCAAATCCACCAGCTCGTCCACGGCGAAATCGGACATATAGGCCCGGACAATGCCGCTGATGAGGGCTTTCTTCAGGGCCTCGGTGTCCACCAGGCCGCCGCGGGAATAGTTAATCAGCGTGACGCCTTTTTTCATCTTGTTAAAGGCGGCTTCGCCGATCATGCCCTTGGTGGAATCCAGCAGAGGCAGATGCAGGGTGATATAGTCGCAGGTGGAGAAGATTTCGTTGATGTCGTTGGTGAGCTGCACGGCACGGGTCAGGTGCAGGGCCGCTTCCACGTTCATGTAGGGGTCGTAGCCCAGAACCTTCATGCCAAAGCCCAGGGCAGCGGCGTTGGCCACCAGGCCGCCGATGGCGCCCAGACCGATGACGCCCAGCTTCTTGCCGTAGAGCTCCGGTCCCACAAAGTTCTTCTTGGCCTTTTCAGCCAGCTTCTCTATACCGGTTTCGCCGGAGGCCTTTGCCTCTTTGACCCACTCGATACCGCTGACGACCTTGCGGCAGGAAAGCAGCATGGCGCAGAGCACTAGCTCCTTCACGGCGTTGGCATTGGCGCCGGGAGTGTTGAATACGCAGATGCCGGCTTCGGAGCACTTGGCCACAGGCACGTTGTTGGTGCCGGCGCCGGCCCGGGCGATGGCCACCAGCTGCTCGGGGAATGCCACATCGGAAAGCTCCGCGGAGCGCACCAGAATGCCGTCATATTCATCCAGGCTGTCAGAAACGCGGTATTCATCCGCCTTCAGGGTATTGAAAATGATATCGGAAATAGCGTTGTAGGTTCTGATATTAAACATTGCCGGTCTCCTTCGCTTCAAATTCTTTCATGGTTTCCACCAGAAGCTTCACGCCCTCGATGGGCATGGCGTTGTAAATGGAAGCCCGGCAGCCGCCGACGCTGCGGTGACCCTTGATATTGATCATGTCTCTTTCCTTGCACAGGGCCAGGAAAGCCTTGGTCTGCTCCTCGGTGGGCAGGGTGAAGGTCACGTTCATGTAGGAGCGGTCCTTCTTGTCTGCCACGGGGTGGAACAGCTTGGACTGATCCAGGTAGTCGTACAGCAGATCGGATTTTTCCTTGTTAAGCTTTTCCATGGCCTTGATGCCGCCCATGTCCTCCACCCAGTGGAACACCAGGCCGGCCATGTAGATGGCCCAGCAGGGAGGCGTGTTGTACATGGAATCATTTTTCTCCATCAGGTCGTAGCGCAGCATGCTGGGCACCACGGGATCCAGATCGGAGCTGATGAGATCCTTGCGGACGATGACCACCGTCAGGCCGCCGATACCCATGTTCTTCTGGGCTCCGGCGTAGATCAGGCCGAACTTGCTGACATCGAATTCCTTGCCCAGGATCACGGAGGAAAGGTCGCAGACCATGGTCTTGTCTCCCACGTCGGGCAGGGTGTTGAAGGTGGTGCCGAAAATGGTGTTGTTGCCGGTGAAATGAACAAACTTCGCATCCGCGGGAATCATGTCCGGAGTCACCTCGGGGATGGTCTGGAAGTTGGTGTCCTCACCGCTGGCCACGCACACGGCATTACCCCAGCGTTTGCCTTCCTGGAAAGCCTTCTTGGCGAACTGGCCGGTAACAATATAGGCCATGGTGTCACCCTGCTTTGCCAGGTTCATGGGGATCATGGAAAACTGGAGGGAAGCGCCGCCCTGAAGGAACAGCACGGCATAGTTGTCGGGAATATTCATAATCCGCCGCAGAGTCGCTTCCGCATCCTGAATAATGGGCTCAAAGTACGCGGAGCGGTGGCTCATCTCCATCACGCTGCTGCCGCAGTCCTGGTAGCTGACCAGATCAGCCTGGGCTTTTTCAAGTACACTTAAGGGGAGCTGGGAAGGGCCGGCAGAAAAATTGTAGAGTCTCTTCATGAAAAAATACGCTTCCTTTCTTTCTTCGTGCTCCGAAGGGATATTCCGCTGTCGGAAAAAAAATCCGCATCAGGAGGACGAGATGTCCGTGTACGACGGACTAATGTTGTCAAGATATAGTATAATTCCTCCCTTTTATGGTGTCAATCAGTGAAAAAAAAATCTCCCTTTCCACTAAAATATGCAGTGGAAGGGAGATCAGCTTGCAACTTTTACACAAAGAAAATGCATGATTTTTCACCGATCAGGAATTGATCAGTCCCGTCAGTTTTCCGCTGGTCAGCAGATGAAGCTCATGGAGCGCCCGGGTGATGGCCACATAGAGCAATTTTGCGTTCTTGACATCCTCCGGATAGTTCCTGTCCGTGGGCTCCCAGAGGATCACCACGTCAAATTCCAGGCCCTTGACCTTCTCCAGGGGCAGCACCATGACCTGGCAGGGAGCCTCTTCTGCAAAGAACTCCGGCCGTGCCGCCCGAAGGGCCTCCTCGGCGCTTTCGGCCTGCTGCACAGTGCGGCACACCACGGCAGCGGACCGGTGTCCCCGGGCCGCGGCTTCCTCCAGAATCTGTCCGGTCTCAAAGACCATCTGCTCCGGCAGCAGCTGCTGAATATCCACCTCCTCGCCGTGGCGGATCACCGGCTCAATGCGGTAGAGGCTGCCGGAGGCCTTTTCCAGGACCTTTCCGGCAAAGCGGCTGATTTCAATGGTATTGCGGTAGGATTTGGAAAGGAGATAGAACTGGTCCTTGTCTCCGTTGAAGATGCCCTTTTCCATGGCGTCCCAGCTGTTCATACCCATCTCAAAGTGGATATTCTGGGAGACATCGCCCATGATGGTAAAGTAGCAGCCCTTCTGAAGCTTCTTCAGATAATAATAGATGGCTTCACCGAAATCCTGGGCTTCATCGATGATGATCTGTCCCAGGGGCGGCGAAGGCTCATCCTCCGTAAAGTACCGTCTCACCAGGCACATAGCCGCCAGATCGTAGACCGAGAGCTGCTTGATTCCCAGCCTTTTCAGGGCAGGTCCGGCGTCAATGCCCTGGGAGAGGGCATATTCCTGAACGAACTGCTCGTAGATAAACAGGGCGTCGGCCCAGTTTTTCCGCTGGTGGTAATAATCACTGTATTCTTTGGACTTTTTGGCTCTCAGGGCCCGCATTTTCTTGAAAAGCAGCTCATCGGAAACCACGTCCGTCAACATCTGGATGCGGCCCAGCAGCATCTGGTTCAGGAGATTTTCCACCCGCACCAGGGACCAGTCCCGGCGGTAATTCAGCAGATCGTACACCTGATCCCGGCTCAGGATTTCACCCAGCTCCTCGTCCTCCACACTGCGGGGCCTTAAGATTCTCAGCCACTGCTTTTCCAGCCATTTGTCCAGAGCCTTGGCGAATTCCAGCCGGCACTTAAATGCATTTTCCGGGATTTCATCCACCACTTCGTAGGAATCCTTGAAGTCCTCGTAGAGCTCTTCCCGGAAGAACTGGTCCATCCGCCGCTGGAGGACACCGGAAACGTCCAGATCCGGCAGACCGCTGGCAATGTAGTCCAACAGCATGTCGGAGCTGCCGATAATCAGAAACTTGTCGGAGGTGTAGCGGTGGGAATAGTTATACAGAATATGAGAAATACGGTGCAGGGCCACGGTGGTCTTTCCGGACCCCGCGACTCCCTGCACCAAAATATTCTGATAGGGCGTGGAACGGATGATGGCATCCTGTTCCTTCTGGATGGTGGCGATAATATCCGAGAGCACCACATCCTTGTGCTTGGCCAGGTACTTCACCAGCAGCTCGTCATTGGCGGCCACGTCGGAGTCGTACCAGCCGTTCAGGACACCGGCGTCGATGTCGTAGGTCCGCTTCTGCACCAGATCAATGGCAATGGGATCCCCCTCCGGCACCTCGTAGCTTCCCCGGCCCTGCTCGTTTTCGTAGTACACCTTGGCCACGGGAGCCCGCCAGTCCACCACCACAACCTGATCATCGTGCTGGATGCCGTTCTTGCCGATATAAAAAACCTCTTCCGCTCCGGACTTTTCCTCCCGGTAGTCAATACGGCCGAAATAAGGGGCCGGATAGGCGGTGACATTTTTCCTCAGCAGGTTCCGGGTATGGGCCAGCATGGCGTTGGCGATGGTCAGCTGCTGGGACATCTGGGAGTTCAGCTCCCGGTCCCGGGGCGTGATCCGGTCATTGAGCTCTTCCGTCTCCGCGTGAACCTGATCCACTCGGGTCTCCAGCTTGGCGATATTTTCCCGGATGAGCTCTCTGGTCTTCTTCAGATGCTCCGTCTCGTTGATGGCTTTGGGCAGCATCAGTCTCTCCCTGGTTCGTCCTTAATGTGAACATCCACCTGAGGGAAGGGAATTTCCAGGCCGGCCCGGTCCAGAGCCCGCTTGCCCTCCTCCAGCAGATAGTAGTTGACAGTCCAGTAGTCGGGATTCTTCACATGAACCCGGACACGGTATTTGACGGCGGAATCCGCCATTTCCTGCAGCAGCACCTGGGGCGCGGGGTCCTTCAGAATCAGATCATTTTTCTGAACCACTCCCATCAGGACCTGCTGCACCTCATCAATGGGCGCGCTGTAGCTGACCCCGAAATCCAGATCCAGCCGTCGGACCTCCTCGGCGGAGAAATTCACGATGGCGGTACTGGTGAGGCTGCTGTTGGGCAGGGAAATATGCTTGCCGTCGGGGGTCACCAGCTCCGTATAGTACATGCCGATCTGGCGCACCGTTCCTTCGGTGTCGCCGACTTTGATGTATTGTCCGGCTTTAAAGGGCTTCAGCACCAGAATAATGATGCCGCCGATAAAGTTGGACAAAGCTCCCTGGAGCGCCAGGGACAGAGCGGCGCCGGCCAGGGAGACGATGGTGACAAAAAGGGACAGGGGCACACCGAGAACGCCGGCGGCGCTTAAGAAAACCAGGGCGTACAGCAGTACGTTGATCAGGTTTTTCAGAAAGCCGGCGGCGGTGGGCTCCATCTTAGTGAACAGCCTGGAGCGGCGGATCAGCTTCTTCAGCCAGCGGACGATCAGAAGACCGACCACCAGCACCACAAGGCCGCCCAGCAGCTTCAGCCCCGCTTCAGTCAGCACCGGGCCGATGGTTTCCCAGTTGATCATTTGCCCAGCATTTCCTTTACGACCTTGCAGAGATTCTCGCAGGACAGGCCGTATTTCTTCAGAAGCTCCAGGGCGGGACCGGACTCACCGAAGGTGTCCATCACGCCCACGCGGCGCACGGGAGTGGGCAGCTTTTCGGACAGCAGTCCGCAGACCGCCTCGCCCAGACCGCCGATGATGGAATGCTCTTCCGCGGTGACAATCTTGCCGGTTTCCCGGGCAGCCTTCAGAACGATTTCCTCGTCCAGGGGCTTGATGGTGGCCATATTGATGACGCGGCAGGCGATGCCTTCCTCTTTCAGAGCCCGGGAAGCGTCCATGGCTTCCTTCACCATCAGGCCGGTGGCAATAATGGTGATATCATCGCCGGGGCAGACCTCTTCGCCCTTGCCGATTTCAAATTTGTAGGTTTCCTCATCGTGGAATACCGGAACAGCCAGACGGCCGAAGCGCAGATACACCGGTCCCACATAATGGTAGGCGGCTTCCACGGCGGCTCTGGCTTCCACGTCATCCGCGGGGTTGATCACCACCATGCCAGGGATGGCTCTCATCAGGGCCAGGTCCTCGTTGCACTGATGGCTGGCGCCGTCCTCACCTACGGAAATACCCGCATGGGTGGCGCCGATCTTGACATTCAGATGGGGATAGCCGATGGAGTTTCTCACCTGCTCGAAGGCCCGGCCGGCGGCAAACATGGCGAAGCTGGAAACAAAGGGCACCAGACCGGTGGTGGATAGTCCCGCAGCCACCGCGGTCATGTTGGCCTCGGCGATGCCGCAGTCAAAGTGGCGCTCCGGGAATGCCTTCTGGAAGGTGGCGGTTTTGGTGGCTCCCGCCAGATCAGCGTCCAGCACCACCAGGTTGTCATATTTCTCGCCCAGGGCTTTCAGGGCGTTGCCGTAGCTGTCGCGGGTCGCGATTTTCTTCACGTCTGCCATGGCTTATTCCTCCTCCTGTTTCTTCAGCAGGGCGGAAAGCTCTGCCATCGCCTGCTCATATTCAGCGTCATTCGGCGCCTTGCCGTGCCATGCGGCCTGGTTTTCCATGTAGGAAACATCCTTGCCCTTGATGGTTTTCATCACCACGGCGTAGGGTTTGCCCTTGGTGGCTTTGGCATGGGCTACGGCCTGCTCGATCTGATCGAAATCCTGGCCATCGATAACTTCCACCTGGAAGCCGAAGGCCTTCAGCTTCTCATCGATGGGATAGGGGCTCATGACCTTGGAGATTTCTCCGTCGATCTGCAGGTTGTTGTTGTCCACAAACACGCACAGATTGTCCAGCTGATAGTGGGCGGCGAACATCATGGCTTCCCAGACCTCGCCTTCCTGGATCTCACCGTCACCCAGCAGGGTGTAAACCCGGTTGGGCAGGTTCTGGAACTTGAAGCCCTTGGCCATGCCGCAGGCGGCGGAAACGCCCTGTCCCAGGGAACCGGTGGACATATCCACGCCCGGGACCTCGTTCATGTTGGGATGACCCTGGAGGTAGCTGCCCACATGGCGCAGAGTTTTCAGGTCCTCCACCGGGAAGAAGCCCCGGTTGGCCAGAGTGGAATAAAGCAGCGGAGCCGCATGGCCCTTGGACAGCACGAAACGGTCCCTCTCCTCCCATTTGGGATTTTTGGGGTCGATTTTCATTTCTTTAAAGTAAAGGTACGTCAGCAGTTCGACGGAAGACAGGCTTCCGCCGGGGTGGCCGCTCTTGGCGGCATGGGTTCCTTCGATGATTCCCATACGGATCTTCGTCGCTGTGATCCGGAGGGCTTTTTTCTCTTCGTTTGTCATGGATCTGCTCCTGTTATGTATTTGACATCCCTTCAGAATGTCATGAAAAAGAAACCTGTATCCCCTGTATTATACACTCCCGAAGGGCCGCGGCGCAACTGTGGAAAAAAGCATTTTCTCCCGGTTTTTTCCTTTACTTTTCAGCAGGGTCTCCTTATAATGAAATCAGTCAGAGAAATCTTTCGAAAAGCGAGGTATTCTTATGCAATTTGGACATTTCGATGACGTCCGCAAGGAATATGTCATCAGCACCCCCAAAACGCCCCTGCCCTGGATCAACTATCTGGGAAGCCAGGACTTCTTCGGCCTCATCAGCAATACGGCCGGAGGCTATTGCTTCTACAAAGACGCCAAGCTGCTGCGCCTGACCCGCTACCGCTACAACAACTGCCCCATGGACTTCGGCGGCCGTTACTACTACATCAAAGATGGAGATACCGTCTGGAATCCGGGCTGGATGCCTGTGAAAACCGAGCTGGATGCGTACGAGTGCCGCCACGGCCTCGGCTACAGCGTGATCAAAAGCGCCAAGAACGGTCTTCAGGCCGAGCTTACCGCTTTCGTTCCCGTGAACGACACCGCGGAAATTCACCGTCTGACCCTTACCAACTGCTCCGACGCTCCCAAGAACGTCGATCTGTTCAGCTTCATCGAGTTCTGCCTGTGGAACGCTCAGGATGACATGTCGAACTTTCAGCGCAACTTCTCCACCGGTGAAGTGGAAGTCATCGGCTCCACCATTTATCATAAAACCGAGTACCGCGAGCGCCGCAACCACTACGCCATCTACTCCGTCAACAAGCCCATCGAGGGCTTCGATACCAGCCGGGATGCCTTCATCGGCTTCTACAACAGCTTTAACGATCCGGATGTGGTCCGGGAGGGCAAGAGCAAGAACTCCATCGCCCATGGCTGGCAGCCCATCGGCTCCCATCATCTGAAGGCCGCCCTGGCCCCCGGCGAGAGCGAAGAATACATCTTCGTGCTGGGCTACTGCGAGAACCCCAGAGATCAGAAATTCGAGGCTCCCGGCATTGTGAACAAGGCTCCCGCCAAGGCCCTGCTGGCCAAATATCAGACCTCCGAGCAGGCAGAAGCCGCCCTGGAGGAGCTGAAGGCCTACTGGACGAAGCTGCTTTCCACCTATTCCGTCAACACCAAGGATGAGAAGCTGAACCGTCTGGTGAATATCTGGAACCAGTACCAGTGCATGGTCACCTTCAACATGAGCCGCAGCGCCAGCTACTATGAGTCCGGCCTCGGCCGCGGCATGGGCTTCAGAGACAGCTGTCAGGATCTTCTGGGCTTCGTCCATCTGATTCCCGAAAGAGCCAGAGAAAGAATTATCGATATTGCCAACACCCAGTTTGAGGATGGCTCCACCTATCATCAGTACCAGCCCCTCACCAAGAAGGGCAACGCGGACATCGGCGGCGGCTTCAACGATGACCCCCTGTGGCTCATCGCCGGCACGGCGGCCTATATCCGCGAGACCGGAGATTTCTCCATTCTTCAGGAGCCCTGCGCCTTTGACAGCGATTTCTCCAAGGCAGTGCCCCTGATGGAACATCTGCGCCGCAGCTTTAACTACACCGCCACCCATCTGGGTCCCCACGGCCTGCCCCTCATCGGCCGCGCCGACTGGAACGACTGTCTGAACCTGAACTGCTTCTCCGAGGAGCCTGGCGAAAGCTTCCAGACCTTCGGTCCCAGCGAGGGTCCCGTCGCCGAATCCGTGTTCATCGCCGGTATGTTTGTCAAATACGGCAGAGAATATGCCGAGCTCTGCGAGGCGGAAGGCCTGAAGGAAGAAGCCGCCGCGGTCCTTGCCAAGGTGGATGAGATGATCAAGGTCGTCGAAGACGCCGGCTGGGACGGCGAATGGTTCGTCCGGGCCTATGGCGCCTACTCCAACCCCATTGGCTCCAAGGTCTGCGAAGAGGGCCAGATTTACATCGAGCCCCAGGGCATGTGCGTCATGGCCGGCATCGGCGTGGAGGACGGCAAGGCAGCCACCGCTCTGAAGAGCGTGGAAGAGAAGCTGGATTCCAAGTTCGGTATCGTCCTGCTGCAGCCCGCCTACACCAAATATCATGTGGAACTCGGTGAAATCACCTCTTATCCCCCCGGATACAAGGAGAATGCCGGTATCTTCTGCCATAACAATCCCTGGATTGTCTGCGCCGAAACCGCGCTGGGCCACGGTAACCGCGCCTTCGAGGTCTTCCGCAAGACCTGCCCGGTCTACCTGGAGGAAATCAGCGAAGTGCACCGCACCGAGCCCTATGTCTACTGCCAGATGGTAGCAGGCAAAGATGCCCCCACCTTTGGCGAGGGCAAGAACAGCTGGCTCACCGGTACCGCTGCCTGGACCTTCACCGCCATTTCCCAGTACATTCTGGGTATCCAGCCCACCCTGAAGGGACTTTCCGTCAATCCCTGCATTCCCGCAGACTGGGAAGGCTACACACTGGACCGCGTCTACCGCGGCATGACCTATCACATCACCGTGGACAACAAGGCCGCTGCCCAGAAGGGCGTCAAATCCCTCACCGTGGACGGCGTTTCGGTGGAAGGCTGCGTCATTCCCGCTGAAATGGTCACCGGCAAGAAGGAAGTTTCCGTGGTTGTAACCATGGGCTGAACTCATCAGGACAGCTGATTACTGCTCAAAGTCAAAGAGGCTTTAGCAAAATTTCTCTGCATATGAAAGGGCCTGTAGCAAAATTAGTTTTTTGCTACAGGCCCTTCAAATTAGACAATCTGGAAAATAAAGAACTTCAGGTAATTGGTCTCGGGAACATTCCAGAGAATGGGATGATCCGGAGCCTGCTGCCGGGCTTCAATCTGCCTCAGCTGCACGCCCGCGTCCGCGGCGGCGGACCAGAGCATCTTCCGGAACAGATCCTCGCTCATAAAGTGGGAACAGGAACAGGTGGCCAGATATCCGCCCCGGGGCAGAATCTTCATGGCCCGGTAGTTGATCTCCTTGTAGCCCCGCTCCGCGCTGGCGACGGTTTTCCGGGATTTGGTAAAGGCCGGCGGATCCAGGATGATCATGTCATACTGCCGCTTGGCTGTCTTCTCCAGCTCCGGCAGCAGGTCAAAAACATTGGCCACCTCAAAGCTCATGCGGCTCTCCAGGCCGTTCAGGGCCGCGTTGGCTTTGGCCACTTCAATGGAAGGAGACGAAATATCTACCGCATGCACATGCTCCGCTCCCGCCAGGGCACAGTTCAGGGCGAAGGAGCCGGTATCGGTGAAGCAGTCCAGCACCCTCTTGCCCCGGGCAATTTTCGCCGCGGCCTGACGGTTGTATTTCTGATCCAGGAAAAAGCCCGTTTTCTGGCCTTCCCGGTAATCCACATAATATTTGACGCCGTTCTCGCAGATCATGGTCTGCGCCGGCAGCTCCATCACGGACTGCTCTGAAGGCATGCCGGGAAGAGGGCTTTCCCACAGCGGGAAAAAGCCGGTCCCCTGCTCCAGTCCCTCCAGGGCCCGGATGGCCACATCGTTGCGCTCGTACACAGCGTCTATTTTATGACCATCCTCCCGCAGGATCTTCACCAGCAGCGGAAACAGCACCGGTTTCAGCTGCTCAATCCCCAGGGACAGGGTCTGGGTCACCAGAATGTTGTCAAACCGGTCCACCGTCAGCCCGGGAAACTGATCCGCCTCGCCGAAAATCAGCCGGCAGCAGCGAAGGTCCTCGGGACCCATGACGCTCTTGCGGTACTCCCAGGCGTAGCGGAGCCTCCGCTCAAAGAAGGCCTCGTTAAAGGTGTCGTTGGCGTTACGGGAAATCAGCCGGACGCGGATTTTGGAATGGCTGTTGTAAAAGCCGGTGCCCAGAAAAGCGCCCTTGGGGCCGAAGGCATCCACCAGAGATCCATCCTCCGGCGTGACACCCTCCGGAAGGGTGACTTCCGCGTCGTAAATCCAGGGGTGGCCGTAAAGGACGCTTCTCTCGCCCTTGGCGCTCACCTGCACGGCAGGGAATTGTCTGATCTGTTTCATAAAACCTTATCTTATTTATGGTAGAATTTCTGACTCTCGTAAGCGGGCTCGCAGGTGATATTCACGCCCAGCTTCTTGAAAACATCCTCGTCGATCTGGGAAAGGATGACAGAAGAATGAGCCTCCAGGCCCCGCAGCTTGGGCAGCTGCTCCAGGGCGATCTTCGCGCAGGAGTCGGTGACGGAGGCAATGGCCAGGGCCACCAGAATCTCGTTCAGATGCAGCAGGGAGGTCTTCTCCGCGCCCAGCTTTTCCACCTTCATGTTGATGACAGGCTCAATCACCGAAGGAGACAGCAGGTCAATCTGATCGTTGATGCCGCCAAGATATTTGAGGGCATTGATCAGCAGGGCGGAGGAAGCGCCCAGCAGCTGAGAGGTCTTGCCCGTCAGCACGGTGCCGTCTTCCATTTCCATGGCCGCCGCAGGGGCGCCGGTCAGCTCCGCTTTGGCCAGGGCCGCTGCCACCGGACGGCGGTCCGCCACGGTGATGCCCGCCTTCTTCATGAGGAGCTCCACCTTGAAAATGGGCTCTTCTCCCTCGATCCCCTTGCGCTTTTCGCACTGGTAACGGTAGTAGCGGCGCAGGATCTCCTGCTTGGAGGCCTCGCAGCAGGCCTCGTCATCGCAGATGCAGAAGCCCACCATGTTCACGCCCATGTCCGTGGGGGATTTGTAGGGAGACTGTCCGGAAATACCCTCAAAAAGGGCATTCAGCACAGGGAAAACCTCCACGTCGCGGTTGTAGTTGACACAGGTCTTGCCATAAGCTTCCAGATGGAAGGGGTCGATCATGTTCACATCATTCAGATCCGCTGTGGCAGCCTCATAGGCCAGGTTCACCGGATGATTCAGGGGCAGATTCCACACCGGGAAGGTCTCGAATTTGGCGTAGCCGGCCTTGATGCCCCGCTTATTCTCATGATACAGCTGGGACAGGCAGGTGGCCATCTTGCCGCTGCCGGGGCCGGGGGCGGTCACCACCACCAGGGGGTGGGTGGTTTCCACATAGTCGTTCTTTCCGAAGCCCTCGTCGCTCGCAATCAACGAGACGTTGGAGGGATATCCTTCAATGGGATAGTGACGGTATACCTTCAGTCCCAGGGCCTGGAGCTTTCTCTCGTAGGCGATGGCGCTGGGCTGTCCGGCAAAGCGGGTCAGCACCACGGAGCCCACCGTCAGTCCGTTCTCGGTAAAGGCGTCGATCAGACGCAGCACATCCAGGTCGTAGGTGATGCCCAGATCGCCCCGGACCTTGTTTTTCTCTATGTCGCCGGCGCTGACCACAATGACGATTTCCGCCTGGTCCTTCAGCTCCTTCAGCATGGTAATCTTGGAATCGGGATGGAATCCCGGCAGTACTCGGGAGGCATGGTAATCGTCGAACAGCTTGCCGCCAAACTCAAGATAAAGCTTGCCGCCGAACTGAGCGATTCTTTCCCGGATATGTTCCGACTGGGTTTTCAGGTACTTGTCGTTGTCAAATCCTATCCTCATTGGTCTTTCTCCTGAAAAATAAAAATCCCGGACATTTTATCACAAAATCGGGTTCTCGGCAATCAGTTAGCGATTAAATGCCCCAAAAAATTTGGAAAGGGGCTCCACCGTGGTTTCCAGTTCCTGAATGGCCTTGTTCAGGGTCTCGAAGTCGATGCTGTTCAGCTTTTCAATGGCCTCGGCCAGGTTTTCCGAGTTGTCCGTCACCAGGCTGTTAATGCCGGAAACCATCTCGTCGATGCCCTCCATGGACTGATCCAGTCCCTCCACCGCGGGAGAGATTTCATCCAGCATGGTACTGACCTTGCCCATGGAGGTTTCCGTCTCTTCAATCAGCGTATCGATGGCCTCCACTGAAGCCTGAATATCCCCCATGAGCTTCATGGTCCGGGGCACCACAATCAGGGCCGCCGTCAGCATGATGGCGGCAATGGCCATCACCGCCGCGCCGGCGATCAGCTGCCAGCGGGAATTCTGCCGCTGGGAACGGTTCAGCTCCACCAGAAGGGCATGGTTGTCAAGATTTTCCAGTTCTTTCATGGGAATCATGTTTTTCTTCTCCTCCTCGCGTCATGTTGATGGGATTATTTATTGAAATTTACTATAGCAGATAACAAAAAAATCCGCAATTATTTCCAGAAAATTCACATGTGGATGTTGAACTCATGTTTTTTTTAGATTATAATAGAATGACAATAGGCTTATTGGCGTCTTTCATAACGAAAGAAGCCCCAGAATATAAATAGAAAAAATAAAGGGTGGGAGTAAACATGAGCGAACAACTCAAGGTTTCGGCGTTCGGCCTTTCGACAACGGGGAAAGAACTAAATCTGGACAACATGTACATCAACGGCCGCTACGTGACCATTGGCTCCGATACGCAGTCAACGATCAGCAAGGTAACGACCGAGCCTCTTCAGCTGTACGGCGTTGCTGACTCCGAGATCAGCAGCGAGGACCGCCAGCTGGGCGTGCAGAGCGGCTATACCGTCATGGATATGCTGCAGAGAACCCAGCGGGCGTTAAATGAAATGGGTAAAATTGAAAAGGGCCTCATCTGGGATTCCATGGTACAGGCCAGCCGCGCCATCCGGGGCAAGCGTTCCGAGGTGGGACTGGACCGGCTGGGCACGTCCTTCGCGGGACTGTTCCTCCATGGAAACCGCGGTCTTGCGGTGCATCTGGGTGACTCCCGGATTTATGTTATCCGCGGCGGCCGTATGCTGCAGATCACTGACGACCATCTGGAATCTTCCGACATGTTCCGTCTCGGAATCCTTTCCCAGGCCCAGTCCGAAATTCACAAGAGAGATTCAAAGCTGACCGCCTACATGGGCATGGACGACATCTACGATGCCCGGGACGACGCTTTTTCCAAATATTTCATTTTCTATCCCGGTGATACCTTCATTCTCTGCACCGACGGTATTTCCGACGCCATCATGAACGACGAGATGGAACGGATCATCCGGCTGCTCAAGAGCGCGCCGGTGGACCAGCTGGCCAACATGCTGATGAAGGCCGCCGCCGAGAAGAGCACCGAAGATATGACCCTGGTGGTGCTCCACGTGGATGACGCTCCCGGCCAGATGCCTCAGGGCCGTCAGGCTGTATCCGCCACCAGAAAAGAAAACTACGAAATTCCCGCTCCCGCGGAAGCTCAGACAGAGGCACCTCTTCCCGCCTTCAACCGTCAGGACTTCCAGCCCGAGCCTGTACAGCAGTCAGCTCCCCGGCTTCAGCAGCAGCGTCCCGCCGCTCCTCAGCCGGAGCCCAATGACGACGATGATCTTGAAGATGAGGGTCCGTCCCTGCTGGACCGCGTGAAGGGTCTGGGCAGCAAGCTCTTCAAGGGCAAGAAACAGCCGGATGAATTCGAAGGCGAAGAAGACCAGGCGAATTTTCGTCCTGTCAAAACCCGGGTTCCCGCCCGCCAGAATCCTGATGATTCCGATTTCGAAGGCGATGAGGACTATGACGAAGAGCCCAGCCTTCTGGACAATCTTCTGGCCAATCCGAAACGTCTGGCCATCATCGGCGGCATCGCCGTGGCCTGCATTGTGGTGCTGGTAGTCATCATCTCCCTGCTGGGCAAGGGCGGCTCCAAAACAGCCGGAACCAATAACTCCGCCAAGACCGAAAGCTCTGCTGCCGCACAGAACAGCGTTTCCGCCACCGGCAACAACGCGGTGGATATTGCCAGCCTGCTGAACAACGAGTCCTCCACCCTGATTCCTCTGGAAACCTCCGTACCCACCGAAAGCTCCTCCACCGAAGGTGAAGGTGGTAAAGATGACGAAGAATCCAGAGACACTGTTACCGAAGTCATCAATTACACCATCGAGGAAGGCGATTCCTGGTCTGTAATCATTCAGCAGTTCTACGGCGAGTTCGACATGGATCTGATCTACGCCCTCTGCGATTACAACAACATGGCCATTGATGATGTCATCTATCCCGGTCTGGAAATCAAGATTCCGCCGGAGTCCGACCTCAGATAATCCGCTGCCCTGGCAGCCTCACGAAAAGAAGCCTCCCCTGGAGGCTTCTTCCATGTTATAGCGAAATGATGAGAAAAATCCTGATTTCTTTACTTTGCCTGATAGGAGCCATTCTCCTGGGGCTGGGGATCGGCGCTGCTTCCTTTTACAGCTATTATGTTCCCCGCACCACCGAGGAAGCGCCCTTCAGTCTGAAGGATAACGGTCTGGCGGGAGCCTCCATGAGCGCCCTGCTCACCCCGGTGCAGCAGGATCCCCGCATCGCTGACGTCTGCTCGGAAGTCACCGGCAGCGTCGTCACTTTGATTGTGGAATCCGAGAGCCCCTACTCCGACGCCATGTCCCTGGGCTCCGGTGTGATTTACCGGGAAGACGATGCCAGTTTCTTTGTCATCACCAACGCCCATGTGCTGGAGGATTCGACCCGGGTCTATCTTTACACTCCCGGGGACGATATGATCCTTCTCCGGGCCGGCCAGAAGGACAGGGATCTGGATCTGGCCGTGGTGAAGATTCCCAAGAAATCGCTGCCCGCCGCTGTTCTGG
Organism: uncultured Eubacteriales bacterium; assembly: GCA_902783575.1. Taxonomy (GTDB): domain Bacteria; phylum Bacillota; class Clostridia; order Lachnospirales; family Bianqueaceae; genus RUG760. Next base: position 4,896 of record CACZRP010000062.1, on the reverse strand, counting down.
AGTCCCTGCATCCCGCCCGGCTGGGTGACAGCGATGCCCTGCGGGCCGGCGATACGGTCATTGCCCTGGGATCCCCCCAGGACATCATCTACCAGAACTCCGCCACCGTGGGTATTGTCAGTCATCCCCTGCGGGAGGTAGACTTCGGCTCGGAGAGCCGCGGCTCCGAAAGCGGCTCTTCTGGCAAAGGGTCCACCAGCAGCACATATATTCAGACGGATGCCGCCATTAACCCCGGCAATTCCGGCGGCGGCCTGTTCACCATCGACGGTGAGCTGGTGGGCATCAATTCCAACAAGTTCGTTCTCACCAATCTGGAAGGACTGGGCTTTGCCATCCCCATTAACCGGGCGATGGAGGCTATACGAAAGATGGAATAATAATCTCCGGAAGGAATCTCTATGAGTCTGACAGTCTGGATTCTTTTCCAGGGACGGTCGCTCCGGGCCCAGCTGGGCCGGGTGCTGAGAAGGCCGGACCTGGGAGATATGAATCTCTGCTGGTTTGACTCCAGAAAGGCCCTGGAGTCAGATCTGATGAAAACCGCCTGGGATCCGGCAGGAACCTATCCGGACCTGGTAATCCTTCATCAGACAGCTCTCTGGGACAAAGGGACAGATCTCATCCGTCGGATCCGGATTCTGCATCCCGTGGACTACCTTCCGCTGAAGGCTTCCCCCTCTTCCTCGGACCTGCTCAGGGCCAGGGATCAGGGCGCCTTCGATCTGATCCAGCTGCCCGCCACCGATGAGCGGCTCTATCAGGCCATGGCCAGGTGGACCCGTGCCCGGCGCTATCTGGCCGCGAGAAATGAGCTCTCCCAGACCTCCATCGACCGGTATTTCCGCCTGCTGGGTTCCGCAGCTCCTCCTGCTCCCCCGCTTCCGATGCCGGGAGAAGCCGGAATGAAAATCCTCCGGGAGCTTTACGGACTCTGTCTTCAATATCCGGAAGGGCTGACCATGCGGGAAGCCTGCCGGCGCATGGAGGCCTCTTCGTACACATTACGCAGGTACTTCAAGCTGCTGGAGCAGATGGGCCTCATCCAGGAAATCAGCCATCTCACCGGCGCCAGGGGCCGGCCGGAATTGATCTATCTTCCCTATCCGCCATAACATCAAATATTATTTAGTAAAGGAAAAATCATCATGAGTATCAAGCACGTAATCGCAGCCACCAAAAACGCCGGTAAAATCCGGGAATTCAAGCAGATCCTCGGCGAAGACGCCCAGGTAGTGACCATGACCGAGGCCGGCTTCACCGATGAAATCGATGAAACCGGAACCACCTTCGAGGAAAATGCTCTCATTAAAGCCCGGGCTGTCTATGAGGCCATGAAGGGCCGCCGTCCCTTTGATCTCGTGATTTCGGATGATTCCGGTCTGGAAATCGATTATTTTGATAAAAAGCCGGGCATCTATTCCTCCCGCTGGCTGGGAGAGGACACGCCCTACGATGTGAAAAACCAGATCGTACTGGACAGGCTTGCGGGGGTTCCCGAGGAAAAGCGCACCGCCCGCTATGTGTGCTCCATTGCCTGCGTGCTGGCAAATGGCGAGGAGCTGGTGGTGACCCGCACCGCCGAGGGCCGCATCGCCTTCGCTCCCTCCGGAGAGGGCGGCTTCGGATATGATCCCATCTTTGAGTTCCCGGGTCTCGGCACCTTCGCGGATCTCACACCGGAACAGAAAAACAGTGTATCCCACCGGGGCAAGGCGCTGGCCGCCCTGGAAGAACTATTAAAGGAAAGAGGTATGCTTTGAAATTTCTCATCATCAGCGACACCCATGGCCGGATCGACCGTGCCGCCCGCCTGATCGAGGCCCTGCGGCCTCAGATCGACGGAGTCTGGCATCTGGGAGACAACTACCGTGACTTTGAACTGCTGAAGAAGCGCTTCGCCCTGCCCCTGAAGCTGGCCTTTCAGGCGGTGCCCGGCAACTGCGATCCCGCCTGCCCGGCGCCCGAGATGCGCCTGATCCCGGTGGAGGGCCACCAGGTTTTCATGTGCCACGGCCATATGTACGCGGTCTCCGGCGGCAATATCGGCGTGCTGGATATGGTCGCCCCCTCTTCCGGCGCGGATGTGGTACTGTTCGGTCACACCCATGTGCCGCTGCTGCAGACAAAGAACGGCATTCTCTACCTGAATCCCGGCTCCCTGTCCCTGCCCCGGGGCGGCTCCGATCCCTCCTATGCTATCCTTGAGCTGGCCAGCGGTGTGCCCGCCAGGGCGGAGATTTTCTCTTATCAGGAATAACGGCATCCACGTCCTCACAGGCGCATTTTGCTTGCTCAGCAGACTCAAAGTGCACTCAACTTGCTCAAAATGTATTCAGCGGGCTCAGCTATTTTCTCTTACAAAAAGCCATCCGGTTCATGTGATCCAGATGGCTTTTTTATTTGGGACTGTCTTTCATAAGCCGTGCATAGTGAGTTTTTACCTAATATAAGAATTTCTCATGATCGGCCTTTTTTTGTAGTGAATATTTCACGCATATGGCAGTATATCATTACAACTTTTTTTGAAGTAATGAAGTTTTCACGTATGTGGCAGTTTATCACTACAAAGATTTTTTGATGTAATGAAGATTTCATGTATGTGGCAGTTTTTCATTACAAAAACGCGATCATACAGGGCTTCGTCTGGCTGATTCAAATCATGATAATGAAAAAATGCAAAGCCAGAGAAATCTTCACTATAATAATCTGTCTAAAATTTAAGAAATCATGAAAAACTGCATATTTGCTGAAATATTCACTACAGGCCATGTGGATGACCCTTAGGTACCTTCACTCTAAAACTTCGTCCAGATAAGTTTGCTTACACTGGCCACTCTGGCCTAAGCAGATCAACGGCCCTGGCCACCTTGACTCCGACCGCCTTGACCGCGACCGCCCTGGCCTTGACCACCTTGGCCGCCGAAACCACCTTGGCCTTGACCACCTTGGCCGCCGAAACCACCTTGGCCGCCGGGACCTCCCTGTCCCATGCCACCCTGGCCCATGCCGCCGCCGAAGCCGCCCATGCCAAAGCCGGACACTTCGTTGCCGTTGGAATCAATGGCAGTGGCTGTGGAATTCAGCGTTACGGAAGTGATAGTCTGTCCGCCGGCTTCCACGGTATAGGTTTCACCGGTTTTCATGGCCGGACTGGAAAAGATGACACAGCTGTAACTGCCCTGAGGCTTGTAGGACAGAACGGTGTTTCCCTGACTGTCCTTCAAGGCGATTTCCTCGCCTGCCTGATAGTTGGAATTCAGGTATACCATCAGGCTGGCCTGAGTCGAAGCGCTTCCGAAGCCCACTGCCATGTCCGAGGACCCTGCAGTGATAATGGTTCCTCCGCTGATCACTGCAGTGCCTGCCCAATCCCCAATATCGATGGAGCCGTTGCCACCGCTGACGGGACCGTTGACATAGACTTCGCCGCCATTGATGAACAGAGAACCGTTGGAATCCAGTCCATCGCCGTTGGAAACCAGGGTCAGGCTGCCGCCGTTCATCTGGAAATAGCTGCCGGTGTTGACACCGTCGTCGGAAGAGACCAGAGAAATCTGACCGTCGTTGATGGTGATGGTTTCGCCTTCAATCCCCTCATAGCTGCTGTTAATCTCCACCGTGCCTCCATTGATCATCAGGCCCATGTCGGAATGGATTCCGTCGTCGGCGCAGTCGATCTGCAGTGTACCAGCATTGATCTGGATATCGTTGACCGCATTGACACCATCCTTGCCGGAGTTAATGGTGATGCTGCCGCCGTCCACCCGGATATAGCCCCGGTCAGTCTCTTCATCGTTGTTGGATTTGAGTCCGTGGCCGGAGGCAGTAGTGATGGTAATATTGCCATCCAGGATACTTACACTGTCTCTTCCCCGGATTCCATCGTCCTCGGCTTCCACCACGATGGTTCCGCCGCAGATTTTCAGGTCATCCTTGCTGACAATGCCGTCCTGGTAGCCGGTGGACACCTGAAGGGTTCCGGTTCCGTTGATGGTCAGGTCTTCTTTGGAGAAGATGGCCGCATCCGGTTCATCCTCTCCATCGGCCAGGACAAAGGCATCGCCTGCGGTTACGGTATTGACACTGTTATCTGCCAAGGTCAGGAAAACCTTATCCGCCGTCTTCACAAATATGCAGGCGCTGGTCTGGTTTTCGAGCTTCACACCATTAAGCACCAGCTGAACCTTGGCGGTATCCTCCGCTTCTACAATAATCTGTCCTGTATAATCGCCGGAAAGAACATATACCCCTTCAGCGCTGATGGTGACGGTCTGATCCGCGACATTGACCGCGCTGCTGTTTCCTCCAGAAACGGTGGCGCTGCTGCCGGAGAGGGTGATGACCGTGGCCTCCGCCTGGTCGTAGGTGCCGCTGATGTCCCGGTCGGAATAATATTCGGCAGTATCCTTGGTCAGAACTGCTGAAGCGGTGGTCTCAGTGGGTTCGACATTTTCGACCGTCTGGCCTTCCTGCTGCATGCCGGGCATTTGGCCGTTTTCCGGCATCTGCGGCATTTGTCCGTTTTCGGGCATTTGGGGCATTTGACCATTTTCGGGCATCTGCGGCATCTGGCCATTCTCAGGCATCTGGGGCATCTGGCCGTTCTTGGGCATCTGGGGCATTTGTCCGTTCTCCGCCGCCTGAGATGTTTCATTATCAGCCTCGGCCACCACCGATTGTTCGGACGCTGCGGCGACTGACAGGCTGGATGCATTTTTATTGGCGGTACATCCCGCCAGTGACAGAATCAACGTTCCTCCCAAGGCAAGCTTCCATATTTTCTTTATGATTGCTTTCATTAGTATATTCCTCCCTAATATGTCAAGTGATTTTCCCTTTAAATAAAGGGTTTTCGTGCATTACCTCTGATGGATGAGCCATGACCATAGGCAT
>CACZRP010000061.1 GCA_902783575.1 uncultured Eubacteriales bacterium | reverse complement strand
CCGGAAATGGCTGTCGAACTTGAAAAAGAAATGCGTCTCAGAAACGAAACCGTGCTCCGTTACCTGATTCTCAGAGAAGGAGAGTAAGTAGCACAAACCGAAAGGGGTTTTGTTATGAACAAAGTCATTTTAATGGGCCGACTCACCCGTGATCCGGAAACCAGATATTCTCAGGGAGCCAGCGGAACCGCTGTCTGCCGTTATTCTCTGGCTGTTAACCGTTCCTACAAAAGGGATGGAGAACCGGATGCAGACTTCTTCAACATCGTTGCCTTCGGCAACCGTGGTGAGTTCGCCGGAAAGTATTTCAGAAAGGGTATGATGGTCGCCGTCGTGGGAGAGCTTCGCAACGGAAGCTACACCGACAAAGACGGAAATAAGCGTTATACCACCGATGTCATTGTTACCGAGCAGTATTTTGCGGAAAGCAAGTCTTCCTATGAAGGCCGCAGCCAGGGAGGATATTCCCAGGCTCCCCAGAATAACGGTGATTTTGCTCCTGCCCAGCAGCCTTATCAGCAGGCGCCTGCACAGCCTCAGTACAAGCAGCCCCAGCCTCAGTATCAGCAGGCTCCGGCTCAGCCCCAGTACCAGCAGGCACCTCAGCAAGCACCCCAGGCTCAGCCCGATGGATTTATGCCCATCGATACCGACATCGAAGGTGACGAGGATCTGCCCTTCTAATTTGACGAAGGAGGAAAACAGAAATGCCTGAAACTACGACTCAAGCTCCGCAGAAGAGACGCCCCATGATGCGCCGCCGCAAAAAAGTTTGCGTTTTCTGCGCCAATACTAACGAGAAAATCGATTATAAAGATGTTGCCAAACTGAGAAAATTCATCTCCGAGCGCGGCAAGATCCTTCCCCGTCGTATCACCGGCACCTGCGCTATGCATCAGCGTGACATCACCACTGCTGTCAAGCGCGCAAGACATATGTCTCTGCTGCCCTATATCGACGACTGATCAAAACAATCGGCATAAAGAGTCTGTCCATTCGGCAGACTCTTTATTGTTATCTACTATCAATCAGCAGGATGGAAAACAGGATGGAAATCAAAAATATCACCAGTCCGCAGAATTCGGTATTTAAGGATGCCGTGAAAAAGCAGCAGCCCCGGCAGGCCCGTCTTAGCCAGGTTTTTACCGCCGAAGGGGTCCGGGCCGTGGATGAGGTGCTGAAAAGCTCCGGAACATCCGCAGGCAGGGATACCTCTGGATGGACAACCTTCCATTGGGAGGTGGAAAGTGTCTGGATTCAGGAAAGCTTTGCGGCTGCCAATCAGGGATATCTGAAGGAGCTCTCCGCACTTGAGGCCCCTGTTTACCAGGTCCCGGATGCCATGTTCCGCCGTCTTTCTGATACCGAGCATCCCCAGGGAGTGCTGGCCATCGTCCGCCGCCGGCAGGCAAAGCCTGAGGAGGTGTTTAAACAGAAGGAAAACCTGCTGCTGGTGGTGCTGGAAAACCTTCAGGATCCGGGCAACGTGGGCACTATTCTCCGGACTGCGGACGCCGCGGGAGCCACCGCTATCCTCTGCACCAAGGGCACCTGTGATGTCTATTCTCCCAAGGTGGTGCGTTCCAGCATGGGATCCCTGCTGCATGTACCTGTGCTGAATGTTGCTTCGGTTTCTGATATTGCACCGCTGCTGGAAAAAAGAAAGATTCGTCTGCTGGCGGCTCATCTGAAAGGGGAGAAGGCCCCCTGGAATGCGGATATGAAGGGCAATGTGGCCATTATGATCGGCAATGAGGGCGCCGGACTTTCCGAGGAGGCTTCTCAGATGGCCCATGAACTGGTGAAGATTCCCATGCCGGGCAGCGCCGAATCACTGAACGCCGGCATCGCCTGCGGCATGCTGCTGTATGAGGCGCTCCGGCAGCGGAGCTGACAATCCCGGGTCAGAACGAACCGTGCCGGAGAGGACATATCGGATTTGTCATGGTTTAACGCTTCAGGGCGCTGAATTTTGTGAATGTTCCCAAGTCACTAAAGCTTGACAATTCCCGTACTGCGGTGATAAAATTTTTGTAATTTCGCAAAAGGCGAGGACGGAGAGGACCTTTAACCCAAGAGCTGCAGAGAGTCGATGGATGGTGCAAATCGATGCCGAAGGTTTCAGGTTGGTAGCTCCCGAGCCGGAAAGAAGAAAATCCCATCCGGGATCAGTAGACCTTTCCCGTGTCAGCTACGTTAGTGCTTAGGGTTTGTTGGAACCTAAAAGAGGTATGTTTTGTGAAAAACATGCAATTTGAGTGGTACCGCGGGTTTGTACTTACAACTCGTCTCAAGTGAATACTTGGAGACGGGTTTTTTATTGGTAAAATTCAGTCTCCGCCACTTTTACCGCTAAGGAGGAAACTTATGACACAGCAGACAACAGGTCTTGGTTTCAAGATCCAGGAGATGGCCGGCCGTATCCGGGAGCTTCGTGAGATTTCCGGTTTTACCGTGCTGGAGATGGCCAGAAACACCGGTGTCAGCGTGGAAGAATACATGAAATGCGAAGCAGGCGAGAGCGACCTGAACTTTGCCTTTCTCTACCGCTGCGCCCTGGCTTTTGGCGTGGATGTTACGGATCTGATCGAGGGCAGCAGCCCCAAGCTCCGTTCCTACACCGTCACCCGTTCCGGCTCCGGTCAGAAGATTGAGCAGGCCCATGAGATGATCTACTACAACATGGCCGCCGGCTTCCAGAACCGTATCGCCGACCCCCTGTTTGTGGAGAATAAATACAGCGACCGGGCTTTCTATTCCGATATCGAACTGACCACCCATGAGGGGCAGGAATGTGACCTGATTATCAAGGGCTCCATGAAAATCCAGGTGGGCGACCACACGGAATTCCTTCACGAGGGAGACTGCATCTACTTTGACAGCTCCATCCCCCACGGCATGGTGGCCGCGGACGGAGAGGACTGCCTCTTCTATGCCATTGTCCTGAAACAGCAGGGCGAGGCGCCTCAGCAGGCGGAGAAGGTTACCTTCGAGCGCCGGGTGGCCCGGGCTTCCGAGGAACAGATCGCCAAGCGGTTCATTGACGTGAAGGAAGATGCCAAGGGCCTGCTTCAGGAAATTTCCTTTAAAAATGACGGCAAATTCAATTTTGCCTTTGATGTGCTGGATGCGCTGGGCCGCGAAAAGCCCACGAAGCTGGCCATGCTCCATGTCTCCGAAGACATGACGGAGCGCCGCTTCACCTTCAAGGATATGAAAGATGCTTCCTCTCAGGCAGCCAACTATTTCACCTCCCTGGGCATCAAGCGGGGCGACCGGGTTATGCTGGTGCTGAAGCGCCACTATCAGTTCTGGTTCTCCATCATGGGCCTGAACAAGATCGGTGCTGTGGCCATTCCCGCCACCAATCAGCTGCTGGAGCATGATTTCTCTTACCGCTTCGAAGCGGCCGGCGTCAAAGCCATTATCTGCACCCCCGACGGAGATACCGCCCACCAGGTGGAACTGGCGGAAAAAGCCACCGGCCGGGAGCTGATCAAAATCGTTGTCAACGAGAAAAGAGAAGGCTGGCATTTCTTCGACGAGGAATACGGCATCTTCAGCCGCCGCTATGTCCGGGCCAAGGATGCTCCCTGCGGCTACGATCCCATGCTAATGTACTTCACCTCCGGCACCTCCGGATATCCCAAGTGCGCTGTGCATGATTACCGCTATCCGCTGGGCCATTATATCACCGCTCATTACTGGCAGCAGGTGGATCCCAATGGTCTGCACCTGACCATTTCCGATACCGGCTGGGCGAAGGCCATGTGGGGCAAGCTCTACGGACAGTGGCTGAGCGAGGGTGCGGTGTTTGTCTATGACTTTGACCGCTTCGACGCTTCAAAAATTCTGCCCCTGTTCGCTAAATACAATATCACCACCTTCTGCGCTCCGCCCACCATGTACCGCATGCTCATCAAGGAGGATCTGACCAAGTACGATCTGTCTTCCATCAAGCATGCCGCCATCGCCGGCGAAGCCCTGAACCCCGAAGTGTTCCGTCAGTTTGAGAAAGCCACGGGCCTGCGGATTATGGAAGGCTTCGGCCAGTCCGAATCCACGGTCATCATCGGAAACCTGGCGGGAGACGGTCACAAGATCGGTTCCATGGGCAAACCGGTGGCCCTCTACGATGTGCATCTGCTGGATCATGAAGGCCATGAGGTACAGACCGGTGAAACCGGCGAGATCTGCATCAATATTGAAAAGGGCCTGCCCTGCGGCCTGGCCAGAGAGTACTATGGTTCTCCGGAAGCCACCGCAGAAACCTGGAGAGAGGGCTTCTATCATACCGGCGACCTGGCCTGGAAAGATGAAGACGGCTTCTTCTGGTATGTGGGCCGGGCGGATGACGTTATCAAGTCTTCTGGCTACCGCATCGGACCCTTCGAGATTGAAAACGTGATTATGGAGCTTCCCTACGTACTGGAATGCGGCGTTTCCGCAGCCCCCGATGAAGTCCGCGGCCAGGTGGTCAAGGCTTCCATCGTGCTGGTGCCCGGCACCAGAGGCTCGGATGACCTCAAGAAAGAAATCCAGAACTATGTGAAGAAGCATACGGCTCCCTATAAATATCCCAGAATTGTGGAATTCAGGACGGAGCTTCCCAAAACTACCAGCGGAAAAATTATCCGTTCAAGACTCTGATTAACAGGAGGAAACCATGCCCAAACTGACCTTTAAAGAAGAGCTGTGCAAAGGCTGCGGCCTGTGCGTGAATGCCTGCCCGAAGGGGAT
>CACZRP010000060.1 GCA_902783575.1 uncultured Eubacteriales bacterium | reverse complement strand
GCAGGGCAGAACATGGGCGCGAAAGAGTACGGGCGGCTGAAGAAGATTACCTTCCTCAGTATGGCCACGGTGGCGGTGATCGGATTTACCGTCGGCATGGCCGCGTATTTCTTTGGCAAAGAGCTTCTCGGCATCTATTCCTCCGATCCGGAGGTCATCCGTTACGGCCTTATCCGGGTGGGCATCATTTTCCCCACCTATTTCCTCTGCGGCATGATGGATGTAATGGTGGGCAACCTGAGGGGCCTGGGCTATTCCTTCCTGCCCATGTGCATTTCCCTGACGGGAGCCTGCGGCTTGCGGGTGCTGTGGATCTTTACGATTTTCCGCGCCCATCATTCTCTGGAGTGGCTGTATTATTCCTATCCCATCAGCTGGGCGCTGACCGCCTCCATGCACATCATCTGTTATATTATCGTCCGAAGAAAACTGGACAAAAAGCTTGCGGCCTCTGCGTAAATCATGTATAATCACTATAGTATCCACTGAGAAAAGGAGATTGGTCATGAAGAAAAGCTTGAAATGGTTTCTGATTATTTTAGCCGTGGTCGCAGTTGCTGCAGCTGTTGCATATTTTGTGGTTCGTTACCTGAAGGATCAGGAAGACGAGGACTTCGATGATGATGACTTCGATTATCTCGACTTGGATGAAGAAGAAGAAGACCTGACGCTTGATCCCGTGGAGGATGAAGCTAACAGCGAAACGGCTGAAGACAAGGCTGTGGAAGAAGCGGCTGACGCTGCAGAAGAAGTTAAAGAAAGTATCGGAGAATAAGATGAAAGAACGTGTCCTTTTAGTGGGCACCGTATCTGAGGTTGATTTTCCCAACAAGGCTAAACTGATGCCGACAGGCGAGATCCCGGAAATTCCGGACGAGTCTCCTGCCGGCATTTGTTATGTCCTTCCGGAAAAAGAGTACGGTGCTCTCAGTATCAAAAATGTCCTGCCGGAGCAGAAGTGGCTGGTAAGTACACGGAAGAAGGGGCGCTTCAGCAAGGAAGCCATGCCCGTCCAGCTGATAAAGAAAGCTCCCTACGAAACGGATGCCCCCTGTCCCCACGCGGCATGGTGCGGCGGCTGCAGCTATCAGACGGTGCCCTATGAGAAACAGCTGGAGCTGAAGGAACAGCAGGTGAAAAAGCTTCTGAAGGATGTGCCGGGAGTTTCTGAGGTGCTGAAAAGAGGAGCCTGGGATCCCATTCGGAGAAGTCCCCTTACTGAGGGTTACCGCAACAAGATGGAATTTTCCTTCGGTGATCCCTGCAAGGATGGTCCGCTGACCCTGGGCCTGCACAAAAAGGGCGCTTTTCATGACATTATCAGTACCGGAGACTGCCGCCTGGTCCACGAGGATCTTCGGAAAATTCTTTCCATGACGGAAACCTATTTCAGGGACAGAGGCTTTACCTATTACCATACCTATTCCAAGGAAGGGGAGCTGAGGCACCTGGTGGTGCGCCGAAGCTTCGCCGAAAACCGGATTCTCCTGAATCTGGTAACAACTTCACAGGTGAAGGATGAACAGCTGCTTCCCTGGGTGAAGGAGATCCTCGGCCTGGAGCTGGAAGGGGAGATCAGCGGAATTCTGCATACGGTGAACGATGCCGTGGCGGATGTGGTGCGTTCGGATGAGACCACCTGCCTTTTCGGCAAGGATTATCTGATGGAATCCCTGCTGGGACTTCAGTTTAAGATTTTTCCGTTTTCTTTCTTCCAGACCAATACCCTGGGGGCGGAAGCACTTTACAGCATGGTGCGGGATTTTGCTGGAGATGTTTCGGATCAGCTGGTTTTTGACCTTTACTGCGGTACCGGTACCATCGCTCAGATTATGGCTTCTGCCGGAGCCCGGGAGGTGATGGGAATCGAACTGGTGGAAGAGGCGGTGGAGGCCGCGAAGGAGAACGCGGTTCTGAATCAGCTTTCCAACTGCGGCTTTTTGGCAGGTGATGTGCTGAAGCTGGTGGACAGCCTCGGGGGAAAACCGGATCTGATTATTCTGGATCCGCCCAGAGACGGTATTCATCCCAAGGCGTTGCCTAAGCTGCTGGCCTATGGGCCGGAGCGGTTTATTTATGTATCCTGCAAGCCCACCTCCCTGGTGCGGGACCTGCCAGCCTTTACTCAGGCGGGATATGAAATTACCCGAATCGGCTGTTGCGATATGTTTCCTTTCACCCCGCATGTGGAGACTGTTTGCCTCTTGAGCAACCGAAAAGCAGACTCCTATGTAAGCTCAATGTGAAGATGGAAGACTACTATCGGATCAAAGATGCAGAAGGTGGTGAAGCGGATGGATAAGGAAAGTGTTATATACGATACTGCAACAATAAGCGATATTCCGGAACTTGTAAGGCTTAGAATTTTGTATATGATTGATGATTTTGGCTCTATAACCGATGAAGAAAGAGCGGGAATGGAAAAGCAGCTT
>CACZRP010000059.1 GCA_902783575.1 uncultured Eubacteriales bacterium | reverse complement strand
GTCGCATCCGGATCCGTCTTCGAAAAGCTGTTTCGTCCTTTGAATGTGTTTTGATATCCTGTATATTTCTCTTTTCGCTTCAGCAACATCTGCAGCTCTTCAATATCTCTTTGAAGTTCGCTCTTCCGGTGTCCTCGTCCATGGACAAACGGGCCGCTCATCTTTGTTAGCAGCTCTGCATACACTTTTTCTGCGTCTTCTTCCAGGATTCCATATTTTGTCGATAACTCTTTTACTTTCTCTTCCAGCTTCCTGTCATTCCTTGCTTCAAACTTGCTTGTGCTTTTCCGCCATACAAAGCTGTACTTGTTTGCGTTTGCTTCAATCTTCGTCCCATCCACAAACAGATGCTCATACCGGATCTCTTCCTCTTCATAAAGCTTCTCGATTATCTCATAAAACAGTTCTACCGCACATTTGCTCAGTCGCTGGCTCCGGAATCTTGCTATCTCAGAATGGTTTGGTGCTTTGCTTCCGTTCAGCAGCCAGATAAAGTTGATGTCTCGAGTGCATGCTCTTGCTATGTCTCTTGAAGAGTAGATGTTTTCCATGTTTGCATAGATCATGATCTTCAGCATAGTCGATGGATCCGTTGCAGGCTTCCGACCTCGTACTTCATAGGCTCTCATAAGCGAACTGATGTTTATATCCTCCACGATTTGATCTAAGAGCCGTACGCTGTCATCTTCTGGTATTATGTTTTCTGCAAAAGCTTCATCAATTTTCAGTTGCATAACTCGGCGTGTTATGCGATAATTAAGGTCGGTATTTTTTTGTTTCACACCTTAATTATACCACAAAGAAAAGACCTTAATGACTGTTTATTCGCAGAGGTTTCTCTGCTTACAGCTCAAGGTCTTTCTTTGTTTTTATGGGGCTATTTTGCTACAGCCCCTCTCACATTTGAAGGAATGGTTTACGAAATTCCGCCATCCAGATTGACAACGCCGATGTAGGTCGTACCAACACCAAAAACAACAGGTGTTCCATCAGCATAGGTAAAGGTGAACTGACCTAGAAAACTATCACGAGTCCATTTAATGGGCGCGGCAACTCCGTTCACACAGAAGTAACCTTCGCCTTCGCCGGTCAGAGCCATATCCTGATGGACGCCGTCGAATTCCCAGACATCAGCCTTGATTACCAGGAGATTTTTAAAGCGTACAGGCTCACTGGTCTCGTAATCAATGTAGGGTTCATCATATTCTTCAGCAGTATAATCGTTAGTGGCTGCGTCAAAGGTGAAGATGGTATGACGATATTCACCAAAGAAGACATCCACAGTGGTCATCAGCTCTCCACCTGAAACGACCGGGTTTTCAGAGAAGGACATGTTGCACTTGTAATCGGAATTATGCTTGGTACGGAAGGGCTCGTCAGCCAGGTACTCGTTGATGGCTTCTCCGGTGGTCACCAGACTGTGAACATAGCCCATATTAGCGTCGCGCCAGCCATCACGGTAGTAGAGACTGCCCTCGTAGGAAATGGCATCAATGTCATCATAATCGTACTGAGAAAGCATGTCAGAAGCTCTTTCAGAGCATCCGCAGTGTCCGATAATGGCATCGTAGCAGGCGGCAAACTCAATATAGTTGTGGCGCAGGCTTCGTATCGAACCGATAACGATATCATCCGGCAGCTCCTGGAAAACAGCCAGCATACGGGTGGCACCGCCTTCGATGATGCCTTCATAGATAATATCAGCATGGCTGATACCTACGGCGGGTATTGCATCGGGATGGTTGTTGATGGTGAAGCATACAGGACGTTTGTCTGCGACAGGATGATCCAGAATTTCACCGGTAAGGGGGTTCATATTGGGGTCATTGATCAGTCCATCCTTTTTTTCAGGAGCCGAGGATTCTTCCTTGGAGGATTCCTGTACAGGAGCCTGAGAGGATTCCTGGGGAGCCTGAGAGGACTCTTCCTTCTTAACCACTGTAGACTCTTCAGCCTCGATTACGATAGCAGAAGATTCTTCGGCAGCTTCCTTTTTACATCCGGTGAACAGTGTCAGAGCCAGTGCAAATACTGTCATCAGGACCAATAGCTGTTTTAAATTCTTTTTCATAATGTTTCTCACCTCATTGAAGGTTATTGTAATCAGAAGGACGAAGGTTTAATTGCCTCGCCGTCCCTCATCAATACCGTAGTTAATGTAGTGCAGATAATAAGCCTTCCAGTCATCACCATAGGCTTCCTGCAGGTCCTCATACCTCGCCTTGTAGCTCTTTACATTGAAGTCCGCATTTCCTCTCCGGCCTTCCTCCATTCCGTATTTCACGAAATGCATTAGCACTGTCTCTTCGTCTGCCCCCATGGCTGCAATCACATCCGGATTGTGAGCTGCGTAATACTCGTAATCATAGATTGCCGAGTAGTCCATATCCTCATACTCCGTTGTCGCATCCTGTAGGCTGGTACATCCGGTTCCGTGCCGATGTTCATTATATCCGAACCTGATATAATGAAGATAGTAGGATTTCAGATCATCTCCGTAGGCTTTCCTTAAATCTCCGTATTCCAGCTGGTAACTTCGGACATTGAAGCTGTCACAGCCTCTGCGGCCTTCATCCATTCCACAGTCGATGAAATGCTTCAGCACTGTCAGATCGTCATTGCCCAGTACCTGTACCACATCCGGGTTGTGAGCTATGTAGTAATTATAATCATAAACTCTCGAATAGTCTATACCCTGATAACTGGTAATGGGATTCTGAAGGCTAGTGCATCCTGTTCCGTGACGATTCTCTCTGTAGCCGAATTCCACAAAGTGTTCATAATAAGCTTTCAGGTCATCTCCGAAGGCTCTTCTCAGATCCTGATATTCCAGCCGGTAGCTTCGGACATTGAAGGTCTCGATTCCCTGTCTGCCTTCCTCCATACCATAACGCTCGAAGTGAGCAATATACTTCATCCGATCGGTACCATAGACTTCCTGCAGATCCTTATACTGCATGTAATACTTGATTGAGAAGACCGGGCTGGCGGTACGTCCTTCATTCAGGCCAGTGGCAAGAAAGTGATTCAGCAGCTTCTCTTCATCGTAGCCATAGGCTTTTTTCAGGTCAGGATACTGATCAGCATAGTACTTTGCATCAAAGACAGCGCCCAAAGAACCTTCTGCTTCCAGCTCTGTAAGAGGGGTGCGGGTACCATATTTATCGTAACCCACAATTTTCACAGTGGTTCCCTTTTTCACATCAAAGGGCTGGGTATATTTGGAGGAAGCTAAGGTCGGAAAAGAGCCGTCGGTGGTGTAGAAGAGTTCGATGCCGTCATCCTTTGTCTCTGCAGAGATGGTAACCATGGAGTTAAAGCCCACCAGGGAACTTACTTCAGGAGCACTGTAGCCAGGAAGAATGGTTTCACCATCGGCAATCCGGTACCAGCCGCCATTGACAGTATCAATGCCCTTCCGCCGGAAAAGCTCGGCAACGGTGACACATTCGTAGCCCTGCGCCTGCAGAGCGGGAATAGCTCTCAACACTGCCTGGACGGTGGTATGATGCGTATCGTGGAGACAGGTCAGACATCCATCAAAGGCCTGGCTCATCAAAGCATTATAGACATAATTGGCGTCATCCACCTGCCAGTCCTGACAGTCGATGGACCAGTAGGCGATGGGGGATCCCACAGTCTGTCTGACCGTGCTGCTGTCATCTCCTCCCGGAATGCGTACCCAGGTCTGATACTCTCCTCCCATTACATCGTACAGAAGATCGTTGACAGGATCCAACTCGTTTCTCATTCCTGTTATGGAAAGTCCGGAGAATGGTACCACATGATTGGCGGTATGGTTTGCAATCTGATGTCCTTCACGGACCATTCTTTCCAGAAGATCTTTGTGAGCAGCAGCTCCATAGTTACCCACCACAAAGAATGTTGCTTTAGCGCCGTACCGGGCGAGTCCATCCAGCAGTTCTTCCGTGTAGGCGCTGCAGCCATCATCAAAGGTTAAAGCGATTAATTTTGAACCGGCGGCTTCTGCCCTTTGGGGAGCCAAAATAAAAACAGTTCCCAGTAAAAGTGTGAATACCAACAATGCACTCAGCCATTTTTTCAGTAAACGCATTTGTACCCCCTCCTATAGATAATTAACTCGTAAACACAGCTTGTCTCGATGGATTCGTTTGATCCTGTTTTGCTACTGTATGATTAATAATAGTCAGAGTTAGCAGGAGATGTCAAGGTGATTTTGTTTGGATTCTGCTGTAAATAAGCGAAGCAATCCATTCACGCCAATACTTGAAATTTGATGTTTTATGATAGATTATCCAATATAATCCAGGTGGTACCAAAAGACAGACCACACCACATAGAACAAGCTCCAGCCACAGTGAACTCGGAATTAACCATCCGGTTAGTGTGGTGCATAGGCCATATGATACTGCGAGAATACACGTGTTAATGGCAAAAGAACAAAGATGGTTCAAATAGTAGGCCATCAAGCGTTCTCGTCCAAAATAACGAGAAAACACAACATTCGCACTGCCAAAGAAGTTGATGAAAAACATAGACAGATCTGTCGCCATCAGAATCCCGATGAAGCCAAAGCGTTTCCCCAAAAGGATGTTTAAAACGAGATTCAGAATAGTCTCCACTACAGTGACATATCGACAATCCCACCAGAGGCCTGCGCCCTCCTGGTAGATCCATCTGAGATCTCCCATCTTTAGAAGATAGAAGTATATCACAAATAAGATGACCTCCGGCATTCCAAGCATCCGGCTTTTCCCCATCCACAGCTGCATAAATGGCTGGTAAAGGCAAAACAGACACACAGCAACCCATCCGGCTAAAATCATGTAGATAAACTCCAGATGCTTCATATCTGAAAGATTTTTCTCTTTCGATTCTGTAATGATACTGTTTCCGACACCAGGCATGACGGAAGTGCAAAAGATCATACTGATGCTTACAACAGCGTTCATAATATAATAATAGTTGTTGTAAATTGCCACGGCAGCCAGACCGATGAACGAAGAAATACAAAGACTGTCGATACCATTGCGGCTGGTAATACACAGTTTTCCTATAGCAATCCCCTTGACCCGAGTCATCAGCTCTTTCCGTTGTTCTTCCGTCAGCTTTCCATTCGGACGGTAATCGGGATATCTACGATCAATAAGATAAACCAGGATCAGATTTCGTATGATCGTGAAAGTCGGTATGGCTAAAAGAAAAAGATAAAAGTTCTGGAACAGAAAGATCAGACAGATCTGACAAAGATTCTTTGCTGCTACAATACCCATGTCAATCTTGGTCACCAGGTCCTGTCGTTGTACCGCCTGAGGGATTGCTGTTTTATACCCAAAAAGAAGATAGCCTATAACTGAATCCAGCAGAAAAACACTGTAACAGAGATAAAGATTCAGCCTGCCGGGCATAACGGCATCCTTGACAAGGAGCGGAAGCACTGGAATAAGACCCCCCCCAACAAGAAGGATCCCGAATCCTATTATTCGATAGATTTTTCGAAAAGCATTTAGATATGCACAGATAAGTGCATTGTTCTGTTCCGCTATCGGACGATATAAGCAGTAAACAACGGCGCTTCCAAATCCCAGTTCTGCCAAATTCAAGACCTGAAGTATGGATGAGAAAACACTGTTAAGTCCCAGATATTCTGTCCCCAGCTTATAGATCACTATCGTTCTGGTGAGAAATGGAAGGAGAAGAGAGATTGCTCGATAGAGAAAACCATAGCTGATATTTCGAATTGTGTTTCGGGTTCTGTTCAGCTTAATCATTTGAGTTTCACCCGTCGACTAAAAAGAACACAAAGCAATTCGAACATCCACCGCCAATGCCAGAAAAGAACAAGCATGATCTTTCTTTTCCATGTATAGTGGAATGGAATCGAGGGCTTGAGATTTATAAGCGTCTGCTCTGCTTCGCGATATCTTTCTTCTGAATATTTCTTGCCATAGTTAATACAAAACGACAAATGCAATTCACGCAACCTTCTCTCTGCCACGGCCTTTGTTGCCTGAAATCTCTGCAAATCCCGGAGCTGCTGCATACTCATGTCGTACGAATCCATTGCGTTTTGAATTGCTCTTGTAGTAACAATACTGCTCTCACGGCAACGATAATAATAGAGAATTTCTTTGGTATACCAAATGCGGTTGGCTTTCAAAATTAGCTTATAGGTAACTGCAACGTCTTCAAATAATCTTCCTTTAGGATATCTGATGTTATCAAACAATTCTTTTCTGTAAATCTTGTTCCATGCATAATTACCAAAGCTAGTTGAAATGAGCTCCAATGCTTCCGGGATTGTCTTATAGCCCTCGATCATTGGATATTTCTCCCGCTTAATGACTTTTCCGGTTTTATCCTCAATTTGTGCGAACTCAAACAAGACCATATCTGCTTCTTTTTCCCTGATCAGCTGATAGGCTGTTTCGCAGAACTTTGGGCTCACCCAGTCATCGCTGTCCACAAACATGATGTAATCTGCGGAAGCTTTTGCAACACCGATATTCCTCGTTTCTGCCAACCCCTGATTTTCCTGATGGATAACCATGATACGATCATCTTTTTCTGCATACTCATCACAAATCTGGCCGCACGTATCCGGAGATCCATCATCGATGAGAAGGATCTCTATCTCTTTCTTCGTTTGATTGATAAGACTGTCGAGGCATTGACGCAGATAGGGCTCAACTTTATAGACAGGAATAATAACCGAAATATCAGGGCTCATGAATATCTCCCACGTTTTTTCCCATATAATAGCAGTATATATGAGACTTGTCAAAGAGAGAGTGATATTATTCTATTCAGGAGTTCTACCGCCTATGGCTCCTATGACTGCACTGGTATTTTTTTGTTGAATATGTGGATTGTAGATGTTAAAATTATTCTAATACTTGTCCTTAGATCTGATTTATCGTGAGGTGTTTTCTATGAAGCGGTGGTTTAGTTTTCTATTAATCTTCAGCATCATTCTATTATCCATGTATGGAATTTCACCAGCCAAGGCTGCTGATAAAAAGATCGTTGCCGTCAGCGCTGAAGATGTGTCTATCACGGAGTACCTCAATGGCTATTATGATGAGAATGGTACTTTTATCTATGACCTGACCTCTTCCAGCTATACGATCACCTACGATGATGGCAGTTCGGAAAGTGGTGACTGGGGGTATTTCTTTGATCAGTATATCAACATTAATTCAGAAGATCCTCAGCAATCAGGAGGCAGTCTATCTATCGGGCCAAATACTATTGTTTTATCTGTAAATACGATTGATCCAGATACATGGGAGCAGGTGGATACCGGGGTACGAGGGTCTTATACTGTCACACTCAATGAAATCCCCTATGACAGCATCACGATAGAAGATGTACAATTAGTGGAGAATATTGATGGTTCTTCATATGCTGATTATGATGAGTATGGAAATCCAGGAAATGAGTATTTTCACTATTATATTTCATCTCCTATCTATGTCCTGACAATGAAGGATGGCTCTGATCCAGTCAGGGGATCCTCTGATGACATCTTCAATGTTACTGGTGTGTACCCATACTGTGAGCTTCCGCAAAGTGAGTCAAACCAGTGTGTAGCCGGCCAGACATATCAGGCTGTAGTATCTCTGGGTGGCATACGGGGCTTCGGCAATGTCACCATTGTTGATCCTCTGTCTGTCACTGCTGTCTCGGTGTCTGAGTTAACTCTGTATGAGGAGACTAACGGCACTTTTGATGCCGATGGCCACTTTATCTACAACATTGAGCCCGAAAACTTATATGTAACATTTGCTGATGGACACTCCGAGGAGGGTGATTCTCAGTACTTTAACAATATGGGTATCTCTTTTGTCATTGAAGATCCTCAGACGTCCGGAACGATATTCACAGAAGGAACATCATATAATATCGTTTTACATGTCTATAAAGATGGTGTTGATACAGGTGTATCAGGTTCTTTCTCTGTGACGGTCGAAGAAATGCCCTATGCAAGTATTGTTGCTGAGCCTGTTACACTGACAGAAACAATCAATGCAAGACCTGCATACGATGAAAACGGAAATGCTTATCCATATTATGCTCTCGAAACCAACCTGCTGAATTACACCATCACCTATAAAGATGGGCGCACAGCTAACTATACCGGTCAGGATGTCATCTATAGCCTGGGTGAAGAGCCCATCACCCCGCAGTATCCTCAGGATCCTGCAAACATCCTCGCTCCCGGTAACTACCAATTTCCTTTTACTTTCTGCGGACTTGCCGGCTCTGTAGATGTGACGATAGTTCCCTGTCCCTATAGCGGCATCACCATTGAAGACGTCACGCTGATGCAGAATGCTTATGGGCATATGGAAACTGAATTCGATGCAGATGGCAATGAGACGGAGTATTTCCATTATGACCTTTATCAGTGTCCTGATATAGTCTATATTCTTACCCTGAATGACGGCTCAGAGGTACGCGGCACTAATTCAGAGATTTACGAGCTTACCAATGCCACTCCCGGAGTAGAAGCTGTCCAGTCAGCCTCCAGTCCCTGCCTGCCTGGAAATACATATCCAGTGGATGTTTCTCTTGGTATGCTTACCGGAACGGGAAGCATGACTATCAGCGATTCTACCGTTGCTTCGATCCAGGTGGATGACGTCACCTACCGCCAATTTGCTGACGGATGGATGGACCGCTATATTGATGCGGATGGTACAGAGAAAAAGAGCTGGAGATACCCTGACGGCTTTTCTTCCGCCCAAATCACAGTTACTATGAAGGATGGCACTGTCGTTAAAGGCAGTGAATACGATCTGGAGCAGCGACTGGGCGGAAATATGATCTTTGATGAATTTCAAAGCCCCGGCCAGGAATTACCCCTGGGGCAGTATCCCATCAATGTTTCCTACCTGGGAGCTTCCGCCACATTTACCGTGAATATTGTTCCATCTCCGGTAAAGAGCATCTACGTCCCCAACTACTCACTCATTCAGTATTTTGACGCGAATCCTGTGAGCAAATATAACGCAGAGACAAATACCGAGACCGTATTGAAGAATGAAGACGGCGGGATGGTCTGCCTGTATCCTATCTGGCCTGACCTGATCGAAGTCACTCTCACTGACGGATCTGTGATCAAAGGTAAATTTGATGATATCATCTGGTCTCTGGGAGGATCACCTGAAATCACCAGTGATCAGTATTCTGCCAACGGCGAATACAACGAATGGCAGCCGGGAGAGCATACCTGCAAGATCTGGTATATGGGGCAGGAAACCACCTTTACCGTGACACTGGAGGCGACAGCCGTGGCGCATTCCTTTACCAGGCATATTCTCACAGATGAATATGTATACTGTCCTGCCACCTGCATGACTCCCGGCCTGTACTTCTGCGGATGTGAATATCATGAGGGCGAGATCTCCAATGTCAACTATTATCCGAACGGTGCTCTTGGTGAAAATACAGATCCGAACAACCACTACTGGTCTGAATGGGAGGTTGTCAAAAAGCCTTCCGCCACAGAAGCCGGCCTGAAAAGACGGGTCTGCACAGCAGCTTCCCATGCGGAGCCGGTAGTTGAGGAAGTGGTGATTCCTGCCGGAACCGCTCCTGAAGATTATCTGATTATCGAAGGTGCCGATACCACCTGGGGCAAAATGGAAGGCAGTGAAGATGTTAACAATACTGCCTCTGTTACCATCGTCTCTGATGCGCCCATCGAGAAATATATACAGATTCTGGTGAATGGCAAGCCTTTGGATGAAGGATATATAGAGTCCATCATCTCCGGCTCTACCAGAGTGACATTGCCCGCACGCTATCTGCGCGCTCTCCAGACAGGGGTTCATACAGTTACCATCGTAAGTACCGATGGAGAATGCACGACGGATCTGACTATCACTACTCGAGAGACTGAACTGCCGACGGAGGATGACAACAGCTCCAAACCTGAGGATGAAAGCAGTTCTAAGACCGAGGAATCCTCAGAAAGCAGTCAGGCCACTGAGAGCAGTCAGCCTTCAAGTGAGTCCTCATCTGGCGAGGAAAGCAGCCAGTCCCAGGAGTCCACTGCGGGCGGCGAGAGCAGTTCATCGCAGGAGTCTTCGAAGGAATCGACGGAAGCTTCCTCCGGAAGTGAAACTTCTTCAACCGAAACCTCTTCTTCTCCCGCCGACGAGACCTCTTCCAACAGCAGTACATCGGGGAACAATTCTCAGGCAGGCGGCACTCAGGATTCCACCTCTGGCAAGCCGGTAACCGGCGATCACACAAATGCTGTGGGGTATGCCGTTCTGCTGATGAGCGCCCTCGTCCTGATGATTCTGGTTTTGGAAAAACGGCATGAGAAAGCGTAAGGATGCTGTGATTAAAGTATTACTATTCTGAATCCAGCAAAGAAGCCGGGTCTCGTATGGGGCTCGGCTTTTTTCGTAGATTAATTCTTTAACCGCTGTGAACGGAAAACAGTTTCCTTCAGTCCGATAAATACTCCTATTCCCCGAAATCACACTCTAATTGATTTTGGGGAATAGGAGTAAGATAATTTTTCTGCTCCCATCTGCTTTTTCACGTTCGTTCTATGAACATTTCCATCTCCGTACATTTCCAGGTGCCGATGGGCATTTGAAATTCGCTGGCGGCATAGGGCTTGAATCCCGCCGCCTCGTAGCAGTGGCTTGCGTTTCCATTGTTATCGAATACGCCCAGATCGATCCGTGTGGCGGTCAGGTGGTTCTTTACATATTCGATGGCGAGGCGGAGCAGTTCTTTTCCAAGTCCCCTGCCCCGGAGGGCGGGGTCGACGATGACAAAGCCAAAGCGGACAGAGGTGTCGTCGTTCTCCTGGGGATATCTGATGATAAGATGACCGATCACATTTCCATGGCCGTCGACTGCTGTAAGGGGGATGAACCTGCCGGAGCCCAGCACCGGGGCATAGTTTGCATTGATATCATCTCCTGAAATGGGAAACTTGTTATATCTGTCAGCGGACCACTGATACAATTCATTCTGTGTGCGAAGCCATCCGGCAATGACGGCCGCGTCGTCCTGATGATAGGCTCGCAGAGTCATTCTATGAAGACTCAGGTTCTGCTCTTTTTCGAAGAAAGCTTTTTTCAGCTGCAGGTACTCCTCTTCCGTGCATGCCTGGCGGCACAGGGGCTCGAAGGAGGCGGTTACCTCAAAGCAGTCTTTGATATTGCCGCAGGGAAAGTCCCGGCACTGGCCGCAGTTCCTGATCCCGCGGTCTTCGCAGCACTTGATGACATGGTAACGGCACCAGTTTTCTATCCTGCAGCCCTGGCAGGCGATCTCATCATTTGTCACCACATGGTCCCGGTATCCGATTTTCGCCCACAGCTCGGCGGTATGATGCAGTTCTTCCGCTGTTTTTTCGAAGGGATGGGCGGTATATCTGGGGCAGGCGGCGCAGTCGTTGCCGCAGGCAGCGATGATGGGGTGGGTGTTCATAGGGGGCCTCCTTGGAAGGGATGGTTTATTTACAAAACATTATTTTATATCACGTTACAAAATCATAACATTCGGGTTGACTTATCCTATTATTATGCTACAATGGAGTTGAATAGGAGGTGGCACTATGATGAAAGCATTAGGAGATCGCATCAAGTCTCTTAGGTTCGCTAAAAAATATACGCAGGAGCAGATCGCCGAACTTCTCGGTATCAGCCGCCAAAAATATGCGCGAATCGAAAACGGAGACAATAACATTTCTTTGGATACTCTCTCAAAGCTGGCAAAGGTTTTTGATGTGACAGTTCACGATATCACCTGTGTTCTTGATGAATCTCCCTCGGTGGCTTTTCGTGCCGGAGAAGACTATTCGTCCTCTGATACCATTTTTGAGATGCTGGATCTCTTCTACGCAAACAAGCATTTATATGACAGGCTGCAAAGGCAAAACTCACATTAAGGAGCAGGGAAATGCAGGATACCCGGAAAAGACAGATACGTATCGAGGCAGATTCTTTTCGTGAGAAATGTAGGGTCGGCCGCTATGGAATTATTGATCTCTTCAGCGATTGCGAACGTGCCGGTTACATTTTAATGCAATACCCTTTAGGTGTAAATGCAGACCTTGGTTTTACTCTTCGAAGGGATCAGGATATCATTATTTTCACTAATTCATGCAGCCGTCTTTCAAGAGAGATATTTACTCTTGCTCATGAAATCGGACATGCTGTCATTCATTTAAATGGTTCTGATTCTTTCGTCGATACCGCATACACGCTGGCTGAGAAGAATACTGATGACAAGGAGCAGGAAGCAAACTATTTTGCCGCCAATTTGTTGATGCCGATGGATGAGGTAGATCGTTTTCTGGATCTCGAAGTGTCCGATTTTAAAAATAAAGGGCTTTCCTCGCTGGATGTCGCCCGAATGATGTCAGCGTTTAATGTCAGCTTTGATACTGTATTAAACCGATTAGAGAGTATGGAACGTATCACTGCCTATCAACGGGTTCTCCTGGGAAATGAACGGAATGAAAGGAAAGTCGGAAATCTGCTCCGCAGCGTAGGTGGTAACAGTAGACTTAATGAAGCCAGCCACACCATCAATCTTCCGCACGAGTTTATCAATTACGTCATCTATAATTATAATCATCATGTGATCCCGGAAGAAACTTTGGATAAAGCCCTGTCATACTATCAGCTCAGCAGAGAGGACGTCAGCGATCTGCTGAATTCAGCAGATTCCTAATCACTTTCGTAATCAGCGAGTCTCCATGGCGGTTCCAGCTGAACTGGACATCGCTGCCAGGAACAGGTCTGCCAATGCATTGGGGCGATAGCTTCGTGGGAATCGACAGTTCCCAATAACGCACATAATACACATCGTTATCCACGGATCGGTGCTTCTATAGTCCGCGGGCGTTTCTTTTCTTATAATCAAATTATTTAACATGTTTTTCTCTTTTCATCACATCATAGCAGAGACAGTCACCATTTTCTGTCTCGATGATGTGATATTCTGTTTCTTTGTAGCCGCGTTTCAGATAGATGGCCTTGGCGGGCAGAGAGGCATCCATCTGAATGCAGTCATAGTTTTCCAGTATCTTTTCTTCCGCAAAATCCAGCAGCTTTTTCCCGTAGCCCCGATGCTGATGCTCCGGCAGAACAAACAGCCGGTTGATATTGTTGTCGGCAATGGTCACGGTGCCCACCGGCTCCGTCTCTGCCCAGAGAAGATAAACCCTGCTGGCAGCGATGTCCGCCGCGATATGCTCGTCCGAATGATGCTGCGCGAAAAAGTCCACGGCTCCCGCGGGATAATACCGGGGATAGACGGCTCGGATGGTGGTCTGGGTAATCAAGCGGACGATGGGCAAGTTTTCCATACGAGCTAAAGATATTTTCATTTGAATACCTCACTGAATCAATGGCAGCAGATAGTTGGTCCACAGCCAGCTGATGGGCCAGATAAGAATCATAGCCGGGATCATATCGGCGATGGGGAAATCCTTGACCTTCATGATGCGGAATCCCGTGGCCAGCAAAATGACGCCGCCGCAGGCTTTGAAATCGTTGATCATGGTGGGCGTGGTCAGCGGAAAAAGCAGACGGGCAAGGAAGAACAGGAGCAGGAAGATCAGGCATTGGGGAACAGCGATCAGGGAAGTGACCAGGCCCAGGGTGCAGGCGAAGATCAGCGCTGTAAACAGGTCCAGGACGGATTTGGCGATGAGGATCGTATGGTCGCCGCTCATGCCGGAGATGATGGAACCATAAATGCCTGTGCCGCTGGCACAGAAAAGGACAATGGCTGTGATGAGGAGGCTGTTGGCGCCGGTGTCTTTAGCGTTGGGGGCGGCGGTTTTAGGGAACAGCTTGGCGATCAGCTTCTGCATAGCGGCGCCGCCCTTTTCGATACCTTTGCCTAGCCGAATCCAGCTGCCCAGCAGGGTTCCGAGAATCACCGAGATAATGACCGCGGAGAGGTTTTCCATGACAATGATGGAAAAGATGCCAATGGTCATGGCGCAGACGCCGAAGACGAGATTCATTTTCTCTTTCAGTTCTCCGCTCATCTTGTCTTTGATGAGGGCGCCTAAAACGCCGCCCAGGGCGATGGCGAGGGTATTGCAAAGTACTCCGATGGGCATGTTTTTTACTCCTTGATGGTTTGTGATTGTATGGGGTTCAGCCCGGTTTGGGGTGTGAGGGTTCGATTCGGTCTTCTTTAACCCTGTTTGGGCTGCAAAAGCTCTATACGGTCTGCTTCGACCCGGCAGGGATAATACAGGATTTCTACTCCGGCTTCGGCGGCCTGCCTAAGCGCCTGGCCGAATTCAGGCTGAGTCTGGTCGTTGGGAAACACTTTATAGATGCCATTCATTTGAATGACAAATGCAATGGAGCAATGATATCCCTGTTCTGCGGCCAGAGCCAGTTCATTCAGGTGCTTAACTCCTCTTTCTGTGGGCGCATCCGGGAAAAGGCCAACGGCCTCTTCCGTGGCGGCTGGAAAGTCATTCGTGGGAGCTTCCTGGGCGGCCGGGGTATCACTGGTAGGCGCTTTCAAGGCTGCCGGTATGCCGGCAGCTGCATTTCCATGGAACCATGCCAGGGTGCAGCCTTTGACTTCTCTCAGGTACTTTTCACTGCCCTTTTCCATGTAGAAATCAAAGCGGGAATTTCCCCAGGTATATTCTGGCTTTACCATGTCGTAAGGCTGGGCCTGGAGATATAGCTTCATAAGCTGGTTAGGGACGATTGAATCAATGTTCACCCATCCCAGGGGCACATGATGAACAGAAATCAAGTCATAAGCCGTTTTTCTGGCTGGGTTTGAACTTTTCTGAAGGGTTACCCTCGCCTCGGGAAGCAACAGTTCTCCCAGGCGGCCGGTGTTCTTCACATGAACTATCTCAGTATTACCTTCTATCCTTACCTCGGCGCTGAACCGGTTCAGCCTTCTAAGAAAAGTTGCCTGAACCGTATTGGGGTAGATATAGGCTGTTCCAGCGTCGGGAATGAGCTCTGAAGGATTTGCATTTTCTGGCATTTAAGTTCTCCGGTATATGAATTTACTAATATTTGAGCTCTTCGATAAGTGTGCTCTCTAAGATTTTCTTTTAGGTATTTGAGTCCACTGATGTATAGAAGTAACCTCCCTTTTGGAAGGGAGGTTGTCTTACAATGTTTCAAAGATTGATAAGCTTTTGGCTGTTGGTCCTCGACTGTCACAAAAAGCTCGTCCAGCTGATATATGTGACAATCTAAGAGACCATTTTCACAAAAAAGCCAATATAAGGACTTTTGTGAAAGGATATTGTCACAAACAAGGGCTTTTTCCAGGCTTTTGTTACAGATATTGTCACAAGACCAGGGTAACGCTGGGTAATTGTGAAAATATAATTTCACAGATCCTTGGGTTGAGGCTGGTTTTGTGAAACCGGGCTCGTCTGGTTGATGGCATTAGGCCAGTAAACGTTGGGCCAGTTAGCTTTAGCCCACTACCCTTTACGCCTGCTCTTCAGCCGCGTTTTCATGGAAGACGGGCACGTCCGGATAGTCGGTGAAGACGGGCATGGGGAGGGACTGCATGTAGCGATGCATGGCCTCGGCCACCTTCTTGCCATTGACCACGGCCTCCACCACATTGCGGGCGCCGCTGGCGGCATCACCGGCAGAGAAGACGCCGGGATGGGAGGTGTGGCCCTCCTCGTCCACCGTCACCAGGCCGCCGCGGCCGGTGTCGAT
Organism: uncultured Eubacteriales bacterium; assembly: GCA_902783575.1. Lineage (GTDB taxonomy): Bacteria > Bacillota > Clostridia > Lachnospirales > Bianqueaceae > RUG760. The sequence goes on along the minus strand of CACZRP010000059.1, from coordinate 15,563 downwards.
CTTCTCGGAGGATTTGAGGACGTTGCCCTCGATGCCCTGGCTCACGGCGATGATCACGCCGGTGCAGGGATACAGCATCTCGGTGCCCGGGATGGGCTTGACCTTGCCGTCCTCGCCGATCTCGTTGTCGGCCAGGACGATGCCGTCGTCGCGAATCTCCATGGGGCTCTTCATCATGAGGAAGTCGACGCCCTCCAGCTTGGCGTAGCTGGATTCGTACTCGCTGGCGGAAATGCGGTCGCTGCGATTGATCACGGTGACGTAGCGGGCGCCCTGGCGGATGGCTGTGCGGGCGCAGTCCATGGCGGAGTTGCCGGAGCCGATGACCATGACCCGCTCGCCCAGCCGGAAGGCTTCGGGGCTCGCCAGGTAGTTGATGGCGAAGGCCACATGGCCCAGGCTCTCGCCCTTGATGTGGAGCTGTCTGGGCTTCCAGAGGCCCACGCCCACGAAGATGGCCTGGTAGCCGTCCCGGAACAGATCGTCAATGGTGATGGCGCTGCCGATGGCGGTGTTGGGACGGAACTGAATTTCCTTCAGCTCCAGATGGCGGTAAGCGATGTCATCCAGCACAGAATCGGGCAGACGGAAATCCGGAATGCCGTAGCGCATAACGCCGCCGATTTTGTCGCGGGTGTCGAAGATGGTGACCTTGTAGCCGTAGCGGGCCAGGATAATGGCGATGGTCAGGCCGGAGGGGCCGGCGCCCACCACGGCAGCCTTGCGGCCGTTGGGCTTGGCGGGGCCTTTGGTATACAATAAATCATACCCAAGAAACGGGTGCAATGCAAGTATTATTTCGTCCTTTATACTGCTGGATCAGGGGTATTGTCCGCCTCTTATTTCTTAGTCCAATTTATCATCAGTCTCCCAGTGCCCATTGTTACCGCTTCCCACATATCTGATGTGATTCATCTCTTTCAATTTGCGGCCAATGGTCTTAACACTGACGCCAGCTCTCTCCGCAATTTGAGCCCGTGTGATGTGAGCGTTCTCACGGATTGCTCTCTCGATCACTTCTTCCAATGTTTCATCGCGAGGGACATCGTGAGGGTCATCGTGAGGGACATTGTCCTTCGCACTGTCCTCCTGACCGCTGCTCCATCCCCAGCCTTCACCACAATGCCGATAGAATACAACTGTAAAGCCGTATGCCTCTTTTTGGAATTCATATTTGACCCCGGCCTCATCGCAGAGAGTTTTTATCTTTTTCAGTCCGGATGCAAAAGTCTCCATATCCTTGGAGTAGTAGAGTGTCTGAGTGATCAGTTTATTGCGCCGGATGGCTTTCTGGTTTCCTTCGGCAAATTCCTCCGGCGTGATTTTCTCAGGGAAAGTGCCGGGGCTGAATATCTCGATTCGATTGCGATAAACCATAATCTGAATACTCTGTCCTGATTCGATTTGTCGATGGGCAAAGGCGTTGATTACAGCCTCACGGAGAGCATCCACAGGAATCTCAGGGATTTCCTTCCGATGAAGGCCACCAAACTCCGCTCGCCAATCCATAGCGTCAATCAGATACTGCATAGCAACTTCTACCAATCCGAGGATAGAGCCTGTCTGACGCCTGATATCTGTGAAGGTGATTCGCTCATTCGAAGCGAATTTTGCCATCTGCAAGTCGTTAATGCCGCAATCCACAAAGAGAGCAGCGCCGGCATTCAACAGGAAATCACCGCTGGTCAGCTCCAGTTTGTTCAGTACACTCTCTGGATCTTCATTATCAAAGGTAATGCGTCCTACTTCCTTGGCTCGCTTGAGATATCGCTCAAAAATCATCCTATCGACATCTGTGATATGGTACTCTGACACCTGACGTTCCCATGCCTTCCGAAAATCATCACGCTTCCGAATCATGTCATCATAAATATCCTGTGCCATGACCAAATCCTCGTCTGCAACTCGGATTCTAGGAATATTGTAAGCGGTGTAGGGCGGCATATGCCCTTCAAAATGAACATGAACAACATCGCCTCCGCCATAGTTTTCCTTTTCGATCTCAGGATAAATCACAGGCCTCAAGTGGTTCCCGATTGCCTGACTTACCTCACGAGTTGTCTTTTCAGTGATTTCCTGACCAATGACATCGCCGTTATTTTTAACGCCAAAATAAAGATCACCGCTGCCATGTTTATTTAGAATAGCAGCCATGGAGATGACGGCCTCTTTCAATTCGCCGGTACTCTTCTTAAATTCAACCTGTTCGGTCTCATCTCCGATGTTCCAGTATTTATCAGCCATTATTGCGTACTGCCTTTATCCTTTATATCAATTCTTCATCAATGCTTCAATCAATGTGACTCTTATACTATACTCAATTGTAGAAGTAATATCAAGGAGATTGTGCTCACAACAGGATATAACGTTGCAGAATGATCCCTTTAGGCTATTTATCTTCTCCCGCCTGCTGTGATATACTTAAGGAGACCACCGGCCTGTATCCGGCGGGTCACCTAGATTTTCGGGAGGGTCCGGCTATGAAAAAAAGTCTGATCGTCGTCTTGCTGATATTTTCCATGCTGCTGTGCGGCTGCACCAGCTGCAATCCCTTTGGGCCGGGTGATCCGGATCCGGATGGGTCTACCATTATCGAGCCGGAGAGCAACGAAAGCTCGGAGGCCACTGAGTCTAAGGCGGAGTCCCAGGCTTCTCAGGAAAGCTCCAAGGGCGAGAGGGACACCGACCGGCTGGGCGGCAAAGCCGGGAACGGCGTAGTGCAGGGTTCGGGCGGCAAGGGCGAGTCCTCTTCCAAGGCGGAATCCTCTTCGGCTGCGGAATCGTCCAAGGCCAGTGAGTCTTCCAAGACTGCCGAGTCCTCTAAGAGCGAGGAAAGCTCCAAGGCAGAGGAAAGCTCAAAGGAAGAGAGTTCCAAGTCGTCATCGGGCCCCACGGACAGCCAGGCAGCAGCCTACGCCAAGGCCCAGGAATATCTGACCAATGGTACGGGCTACTGCGAGGCTGATATATTGGATCTGCTGGAAAACACCCATGGCTTTTCCCACAGCGACAGCGTCTGGGGCATCGAGCAGAACGATCCAGACTGGGGCGAGCAGGCAGCCACCCGCGGCGCGAATTTACTGAATTTAGGACCATACTCAGAGGCCATGATGGTGGATGATCTGATGTTCTGTGGTTTTTCTGAGGCACAGGCCAAATACGGCGCCGCCAACTGCGGGGCGGACTGGACCGAGCAGGCCCGGCTTTACGCCCAGTATCTGCTGAATAAAGGGACCTACTCCTATGTATTTTTGGGCAACAAGATGTTTGAGGACGGCTTTGATTCGGTGGATATCAGCACGGCCCTGGACGAGTTTCCCACGGACACCTGGAATGCCGAAGCCGTGGAGTATGCTATTTCCATCCTTTCGGAGGTTAGCTACGGGGACGGTTCCACCTGGTCTGACTTTGTGAGCAAGATCGAGACAGTGGGCTTTTCTTATTACGAGGCGGTCTATGGTGCGGATAACTGCGGCTTCGACTGGAATCTTCACAATGCCTACAACTATCTGAATGATCATATCACTTCGCCCAGCGAGCTTTCCGACTGGCTGTATTATGATCTGAGTCTTACCAAAACAGAGATCGAAAATATTCTGAATACTCTGAAGTATGATGACTCCGGCGTCTGGACTCTGGAAGCTCAGGAATATGCTTACTATCTTCAGGGCAGTGTGATCACCGTTACGGATATGGTGAATACGCTGATGGGTCTTGGCTTTGACCAGACCACCGCTGAATGGGCAGCCATGAACTATGGCGGCTTCACTTCCCAGGAAAACTGCACCTATGAGGCACAGAAGCTGGTGTCCATCGCCTCCTACACCCGGGACAAGCTGATCGATGTGCTGGTGAGCTACGGTTATTCCGTGGAGGATGCCAAGGCCGCGGCGGATGCCGTAGGGCTGAAAGGCGAGCCGAAGGGGTAAGGCGGCAAGGCGAGGCAACAAGCTGAAGCAGCAAAACGGAAAGTTGATGAGGCCAAACGGCAAGTTGAAACAAAATAAAAGGAACCCGAAACTTCTCATCATGGTTTCGGGTTCTTTGCTTTGTATTGGATTTTTTATGTTCATAATTCACCACCATTTAGTCAGCTATGCCTTCCGCAGCATTTCTTGTATTTCAGTCCGGATCCGCAAGGGCAGGGATCATTGGGGTAAATTCGTTCTCTTCTTTTGAAGTGATACTCTTCTTTAAGTCTTTCCAGAATTTCATATACAACCGGACATACCGCGGCCGATTCGATAATGCTTAATAAGCTTCCCATTCTGTCAGGCTGATCAGTATATGGATATTTACGGCAGTTTTCCGGCTTACATTCACCAAGTGCGCAATCTCCGTTTTCTTTTAGAAAATCACATGGGCGATGCCTGGTTTTATATGTCATTTCCACAGGATCATATTCAAGATATTGGTCAATAAACTCCTCCTCGCTGATAGAGAAATGACCAGCAGCTTTTTTAATATCTTCCTGTGGTATCAGGCCGCAATACATCTTGCAGCAATTACGGCATTGGCCACAATCATAAACAGAGAACAATTCTTCATGCAGCTCATGGAACCGGTCATCCAGCTCAAGTGGATTCACATGTATTTTCAAATATGTACGAAATGCATAATTTTCGTTTTCTTTTAATTTCGCTCTTTTCTTCACATCATTCGGAGAAATCAATACCCGTTCACCCCCCTTGTACAGTTTACGCCATATTTATTTCAGCGGTATTGTTCTATCAAAGGTCATGCCTTCTTCGTTAACAAAGCATCTCAGTACTTCTATCGGAATACCGGCATTTTTTACATCCTCCAGAAGATCTGCAAAATACGGATCAACTTCCCGGTTGGCACAAAAACAATCTGCATCACACCTGCAGACAACAAACAGCAGGCGAGGATCTTGTCCACGGTTTTTCATCCACAAAAGAGATTCCAATCTTTCATTTAATGCCTTAGATGGCATTCCCGGGAGGTATGCGATTCTGTCTTTTACAAAAGAAGTCCCCATTACTTGAATCATCAAGTCGTGGTTTTCTCTTCCGAAAGCAAGGAGCATCATTCCCTTTGTGTCTAAATAAAAAGATAACTCTCCGTCTGTTCCGCTGTTAAGATTGTCTGCTGCCCAACTCTTAGCGATTCTGAGCGGCTCTTTTGTATCAACGCATACCAAAGTATCGCCATCATAAACGGAATATAAATCAAATGGAGTTCTTCGGGTTTCATTCTCTGCCTCTCGAAGAAAGCAGGTTTCTCCATTTTTCAAAAACTTCATATCTATCCCATTCGATATATACGCTTCAAAAATAATCCCGTTTATATCTACCTCTGCCAGTCTGCGGCTAATTCTTCTCTTTATTAACCCTTGTATCATGTTCTTCCTCTATTGGTGATGATATTATTTCAGCACTTCCCGTGTAGTTTTTTACCTACTTTCCACTATCCTCTCTCAAACGATATACTCTATTACGGTTTCCGCCAAGTGCTTCAAGCTCAGTCATACTTGCAAGAATTACTCTGGTACGATCCGGGCTTAGACCCAATTGCTCCGCAATATCCGCAGTTTTTGCCTCTCCTGCTTTTCTCAAATATGCCACAATTGTTTCTTTGTGTTCCTGCAGTTTTACCGTTTGTTTTTTATCGTTTGTTTTTATCGTTTGTTTTTTATCGTTTGTTTTTTTCGCTTGATTTTTCTTTTTTTCAAAGGACAAGATAAGCTTTGTTCTATCCGGATCAAACTCTTCTATGATCTCCGGAAGTTCAAACCCTTCATTTTCCCAAATATTAAAAATATCCGGCACACCACTTCCTGCACGTTCACCTATATCAATCAAGTTGAACATCTTCATTAAGCCCTTATTTCTCGGATCTGAGACTCCTCCAAGCCTTATCTGTTTCTTTCCTACACGGATATATCCTGGATTCTCAAGAGTAAGTTTGTGATCTTCCAATTTGATCACAACTCCACGTGACTCATAAAAATCAGCGTTCATAAGGCAATTAGCAAGGGCCTCTCGCAAAGCTTTATGCACCGGTGTATCATCTATCCGCGTGCCACCTACCGTCTTAAATGGAACCTTCACTTCTTTGATAACTTTATTATACACACGAAAATAAAAGTCGCACACATTTCCTGACCATTCACCGGAACTAGAATGCAATCTATCTGTCCAGCGTATTGTGGGATCGAGCATTTCCCTATAATCCAAAAAATATTCAGGATACTGTCTTACAATATTGTACTCATCGCCAAACATAAGCAAACCGGCGCCTGTAGGATGATATTTTCCATCTTTGCTTGATACAGCCGCGGCTCCAATGCAGCGCAGATACTCATCATCTGAATATCTTTCAAAGGGATGTCCCGGCTTAAGTGATTTATGTCTGTTCCTGTATCCGTGAACTGTCTCCATATTCAGATATTCCATCGGGATATCTTCAAGTATCTCCATATCCATTGTGTTCTCCGGCTGATCGCGAAGCATTGCTTTCACCTGAGCCCTTGTACAATGATAATCACCCTCACTGTTGCGTCGGAACGTATGTCCAAACATATCCTCATTAAGATACACTGGCTTATCTTCTCGCCGCGCCATAGGTACGGTAATCGCGAGGATCAGGTCATCCCCCACCTCATAAGGTTCCACATCTTTATCCGTAAGCAGATTGATGCTTACCTTTTTTCTGTCATTGATAGTATCCCAGAAATTCTTGATAAGCTTTCTCGTGTCCTCTTTCTTCAGCCCAGTAGTATACCATGAACCGTCCTCCCTCTCCAAAACACCCAGAAGAATCACTCCACCATTAGTGTTAGCAAAAGCAGAATACGAATCCCAAAGACTCAGCGGAAGTCCTCCTTTAGCTTTTTTCACCTCACGGCGATTATCCTCTTTATAACTATCAAATTTTCTGATGTCAAACACATCCTGATCCATACTGTTTATCTCCGATCATATTTTGTAGAAAAAATGAACTGAAAGTCTTAGTGCAACACTATCCTGTAATGTATCATCCAAACGTCTGGCCGTTTTCTCGTCAGATTATTCGGCACATAGTTTAATTCACAAGGGATAATATAAGTATACCATATCTTAAGCAGAAAGGCTTATTTTATCTTGATTTATATGTTTTTTCAAGGTTCATTATTTCTTCGGATTAATCCCTGTTGAGGGAAGTTCACAAACCGTATTAAGCAATTACTTTCACTCGAACAATCTATCCTGTACTCACAAAGCAAATATCCCGAAACGTCAATGGTTTCGGGATATTTGGCTAGCATGGATTTGAGCGAATCGCTCGTCCCGCTGATTAGTCTTTGTAAATGCTGAAGTTCTTGCCGTCGCCTGAGAACAGAACGCCGTCCTCGCCGTCCAGGACGATGTATTTGCCGTAGCAGCGGGCCGTGAGAACGTCCTGATTGATGCCTTTGATCTTCTCCGGGGTGCCGCCGTGGACAATATAGAGCTCCTCGTCCAGGGTATAGAGGAGGTCCTTTCCGTTGTACAGGCCTTCGTAGCTCAAGGAAGCATTCACATTATCGTCGCGGCAAATACTGACGGGCTCTCCCTTGGGCTTGACGCACCAGAGCTCCCAGTCCTCATCGAAATAGTAGATGGTCTTGCCGTCCGTGGTGGGGATGAAATCGTAGACATCGTCGGCGATCAGCACCTGCTCGGCGCCCTCTTTGGTACCGTTGACCTGATAGACGTTGTCCTCTTTGATGTAGGTCAGGGTCTTGCCGTCGTCCGCGACGCAGACCTTTCCGGTGATGTTTCTGGCCACTTTGAGGCCCTCACCCTTGCCATTGATGTAGAAGACATCGTTTTCCACGCGGATGAAGGAGTTCGTGAAGGACTTGATGGCGACGCTGCTGCCAACGGCCGTCCCGTAGGGAACCACGGGCGTAAAGCTGTATCCGGAGCAGACCTTGACGGGCTCGCCGCCGCGGATACAGAGATAGATCTTGCCCTCGCTGCAGTACAGGATCTCGGAACCGTCCGCATTGAATCGAAAATCGCTCATGTTGCCGCTGGCCCAGTCATCAATCAACTTGACGTCGGCGCCGGAATTACCATTGGGGCGGACCATCAGATCGGCGGTTTGGGTGTTCATATGAAGCTTGAAGAAATAGCAGTACTTTTCGTCGCTGGAAAGGTAGAACGGCGCTTCATTCTTACCGTATTCCTGAACACGGATGCCATCGTAGACATAGCCATGGACCTCTTCCTTTTCCGGATCCGAGATGGTATAGAAAAGGAACTTGCCATTGGCGGACATGGTAGGCATGCCCAGGTTTTTTGCATCCGATTCCACGTAATCCTTCAGGCCGTCCCGATAGTACATCAGGTCTTTTCCCTGTTCAATCCAGGTCACAGCGGAGCCATCATCGCTGATGGTAATGTAAGAAACATCGACCCGCTTTGCCAGTTCTTCCAGGTATTTGCCGTCGGTGTAGTAGACATCGTCCTTGGTATAGAGAACGGCGCCTGCCCGATTGGGGCTGAGCATATAGTTGACTACTTCATCGTTGATCATTTCCTTGATTTCCGCGGTGGCATCCGGAATGACCAGCTGGCTGTTATAGGTTGGCATAATGTTGCCCATGGCTCCGGTCTGGCCGGAGGATGAGCTTCCGCCGCCCAGGAAATGGATCAGCAGGAAGACGATCACTGCCAGCAGAACGGCGCCGCCTGCGATCAGACCGATGAGAAGGCCTTTCTTGCCTTTCTTTTTCGGAGCCTTGCCGGGGTTCTGGTTCCAGGGTTGGCCGGGGTTTTGATTCCAAGGCTGGCCGGGAGCACCGGCGGGGCCGGCGGGGTTTTGGTTCCAGGGCTGGCCGGGAGCGCCGGCGGGGCCGGTGGGGTTTTGGTTCCAAGGTTGCTGGCCGGGGGTGCCAGTGGCACCGGCGAAGCCGGCGGGGTTCTGGTTCCAGGGCTGGCCGGGGGCACCGGCAGGGCCGGCGGGGTTCTGGTTCCAGGGCTGGCCGGGGGTGCCAGGGGCACCGGCGAAGCCGGCGGGGTTCTGATTCCACGGCTGCTGGCCGGCGGCGCCAGCGGGCTGGTTCCAGGGATTGTTGAAATTGTTTTGTCCCTGGGCAAAGGGATCCGGACCGTAGGGCTGCTGCGCCTGGTACGGCTGCTGGGCCTGCTGGTTGGGGTAGCCTTGCTGATCATAGGGTGCCTGGCCGTAGCCTTGCTGATCATAATAGGGCTGCTGACCATAGCCTTGGGCATCGTAAGGCGCCTGAGCGTAATTCAGCTGATTCGGATCAATGGCAGGGTTCACCGCTGCGCCGCAGTTCCTGCAGACGGTCTCACCTTCCTGCATGGGAAATCCACAAGTATTACAGTACATCTCCTGGTCTCCTTTGAATTAAATTTGTCTGTATGATAATTGAAGTTATAAGACGTGATTTACTGTCTGATAATTGAAGTTATATGCGTCTTGCTGATTGAATGCCTTGCGGACTAACCGCGCTTTACTGTCTGGCGGAATTTCCGTGCTTTACTGTCTGGCGGAATAGCCGGAGCCCAGTTCATTCTCCGCGAAATCTCTCACTTCGTCGAGGGTGCTGTATCCGGTATAGTAGTAATAATAGGTTCTGTTGTCTTCGGCAATATGGTGGCCGTAGAGGCCCTGAACCGTGGTGAAATCAATGCCGATCTTGCCGTCGCTGTCGAGGGTGAGGTCTGTGTACCGGAAGCAGTCGTACCATGAGAACTCACCGTTGCCGTTGCCTGCGGTCAGCCGGAAGATGACATACAGTGCGTTATGAGGGCTCTGTCCGTCATCGGAAACCACCAGGACCGTTTCCATGTAAGTGACATTTTTCAGGGTTTCACCGGCATCCATGTCCCAGGATTCGCGCTCCCGCATGCGGGCTTCGGTATCTGCTTTCAGTATTTCCAGGGTTTCTGCCGGGATCTGGGATTTCATGGTTACATAACCGGCATTGACTGAAGGCTCGGCGGGCTGAGCCTCAGTGGCCTGGCTGTCAGCAGGCTGGGATTCGGTGGGTTTAGATTCTGTCTGAGACTCTGCGGCTTGGCTCTCGGCAGGCTGAGATTCTGCCTGAGTCTCCCCTCCTGCCTGAGATTCGGCGGGCTGGCCCTCTGCCGTGGTCTCTTGAGGCTGAGATTCCTCTGGCTTCGACTCGACCTGAGTATCTTCAGACTGGCTTTCTGCGGGCTGCACTTCAGCTGCCTGAGATTCCGTTGTCTGAGCCTCTGTCGTCTGGCTCTCCTCCGCTGCGGGCGGCTGAGTGGCCGCGGGCGCCTCTTCCAGTCCCTCCACCTTCACTGTCAATGTCACAGCGGTAAACTTCAGCTTCAAAGCGCTTTCGGCACCATCGGGTATTTCAACCGTTAAAGTGATTTCATCGCCATTGGACAGGTTCTCCGTCTTATCTGCAGTTACCGTAAATTCCGATAAAATCCTGGCATTTTCTCTGGATATGTTGGCGTCATTCATGAGTGCCCGATGATTGAAATTCGTTGTGAGAACGCCTTGTCCGTCGATGCCCTCCACACTGTATTCGATATAATCATCGGTCTTGACTACTTTAGACATACAGCCTGCCAGCAGCAGAGGCATCACCAGCAGGACCAGTACCAGAAGCAAGTGTTTACATTTATTACTCATTTTGAGAATCTCCTTAAGATCTTTTGCTCTTCTCCATAGGCATTGGCGGATCACTCCGCTATAAGGAAATCCCTGCTCTATTCAAGCAAAAGTCTAACAGAACTATTATAATTCCCGCTTTGTCATGCGTCAAGACATGTAGACTTTTTTACTCTCCCGCGAGTCGTACGGATGATTATCTCGCTGAACAGAAAAGGCCTCCCGATGGGAAACCTTGATGAGGGTATTCAGATGGAGGGCTTTACGAAAGGATTTCAATGTGACGCCTTGCTGCATTTTATGATCAAGCCAGATCAAGCAGCCGGTTGCCCATTTCTTCGGAAATCAAGGAAAAAGGCACAACCGCCGCATAGTGTTGCCGGTGTTCTTCGGAAACTGCACTTTTTAGCACATCTACCGCAGAAAGGCAGTTCAAAACCTTCATTTTCTTCGGGATCTGCTGTTTTTGGCACGGCTACCGCAAAAATGCGGCAGTGGTGCTAAAAAGGTCGAATCCCGAAGAATTATAGGCTTTGAGGCTTGGTTTGTGCGGTAGTTGTGCCAAAAAGTTCGATTTGCGAAGAGCCGAGAGTCGCCGTGCGGTAGTTGTGCCAAATAGTCCGAATCCCGAAGAAGGGCAATGCGTCCCACTGATTGATGCGGTAGTGGTGGAAAAAAGTCCGATTCCCGAAGAATCGAATTCTGTGGTTGAGGACAATGATGTCAGGAATTGATTGATTTTGGGGCTATCAGGATGGTCGGGCACACCATAGCACCACGTTTTGGTGCTATCTGGGCAAATAGTGGTGCTTTGCACCACGAAAGCTTCAAATAGCACCAAACATTGGGGCTACTAAGACTTTACAGCTCGCTGTAGCACCAATCATTGGGGCTACCGGCACTTTTGAGCTCACGATAGCACCAAAGGATGGGGTTACGAGCACCCTGTTATCCCCTATAGCACCGAACGCCTGCCGCGGCGAGGTCAAGGAGCATCAGCCATCGTCACGGGCCAGGTCAAGGAGCAATGGCCATCACCCCGGGCGGCTGGCCCGCATCCCCCATCACCCCAGCGTGACATCCAAAATCATCATCAGCACGAAGCCCAGGGAGAAGGCGATGGTGGCCCAGTTGGAGTGCTTGCCTTCGGACATTTCGGGGATGAGTTCCTCCACGACGACGTACATCATGGCGCCGGCGGCGAAGGCCAGCAGGTAGGGCATGATGGGCACCACAAAGCCGGCGGCCAGGACGGTGACAGCGGCGGCGATGGGTTCGACAATGCCGGAGAGGACGCCGAAGAAGAAGGTTTTGCCCTTCTGCATGCCTTCCGCCCGCAGGGGCATGGATACGATGGCACCCTCGGGGAAGTTCTGAATGGCGATACCCAGGGCGAGGGCCAGGGCGCCGGCGGCGCTGATGCCAGTGCTGCCGGACAGGAAGCCGGCATAGACCACGCCGACCGCCATCCCCTCGGGGATATTGTGCAGGGTCACCGCCAGGATCAGCTTGGTGGTGCGCTTCAGGCCCGACTTCGGGCCCTCTTCCTCGTTGTTGAAGTGCATGTGGGGCGTTACCTCGTCCAGCAGCAGCAGGAAGCCGACGCCCACCAGGAAGCCCACGGCAGCCGGCAGGAAGGACAGGGTCCCCATGGCTTCGCTGCTCTCCAGGGCCGGCTGCAGCAGGCTCCAGAAGGAGGCCGCCACCATCACACCGGCGGCGAAGCCGGTGAGGATTTTCTGAAGGTTCTCAGAAATCTGGTCCTTCAGAACGAACACCAGAGCCGCGCCCAGGCTGGTGCCTATGAAAGGAATCATGATTCCGATAATTGTGTTCGACATAGATTATACCTCCGTACGGTTTCTGACATATATAATAGTAACTCAGAGGGCCTTTTTTTTCAAGAAGCACGCCGCAGCCGGACTTTTTCCGCTTTGTCCATTGCATTAAGAAGGGCACTGGATTACAATGCAGATAACTACTATATTTATGTTGGCCCGGTTTTTCGGCGGGAGCAGCGGAAAGTGAGGATAATATGCAGTGTCCACGTTGCGGTACGAATCTTCCTGATCAGACACAATTCTGCACAGTATGCGGATTGAAAATGGAGCCGGCCATTTCTCCTGCCCAATTTGGTCCTGGGCCGCAGCAGGCTCAGGGCGCTCCGATGCCTCCCGGCGCTGCTCAAGGTGGGCCAATGCCGGGGCAGGCAGGTCCCGCTCCGATGCCCGGCCAGGGCGCTCCGATGCCCAGCCAGGGCGCTCCGATGCCCGCCGGCGGACAGTTCCAGATGCCCTGGCAGGTGGAAAGCTCCGGACCTCTGGCGCAGCCGCCCAAAAAGAAGAAAACCGGCCTGATTATCGGGATCATTCTGGGCGTCCTGTTGATTGCGGCGGCCGCCGTGCTGATTCCGGTGCTGCTCCACAACCAGAAGGTGAACCAGTACAACCAGGCGGTGACCGCTCTGGAAAACAAGGATTACGCCTCCGCCATCACGCAGCTCGAGGCCCTCGGCGATTACGAGGACTGCCCGGAGCTGATCCAGTATGCCTGGATCCAGCAGGATTATCAGCAGGTGGATGGCCTCATCGCGGACGGAAAGTACAACCAGGCTATCCAGATTCTGGAGCGGCGGATCAGCTATTTCGGCGCCTCTTCCAATGAAGGCCGCAATGCGGCGGCGCTGGCCACCGAGCTGGGGACCCTGCAGAGCGCCCTCACCGACTACGCCGACGGGAATTACGCCTCTGCATTGGCCGAATATCAGTCCCTGCAGATCTACCGGGATCAGTACCGGCCGGAAATGAAGCGCTGCGAGATCCAGCAGGCGGCGGACGAGAAGAACTATCCCCTGCTCCTCGTGGAGCTCTACGCGCTCCAGAAGGGCGACTACGACAAGACCTTCCTGGATTCCCCGGCATCGGCGGAGGACCAGGCGGTCAGCGATTTCTACTATAACAACACCTACGATGACGCTCTGTTCGCGCTGATTCAGCCCGGCGATCCCGAGCTGGAGGCGCTGAAGGACGGCGCGGTTAAATATTATCATTATCAGGACGCCGTGGCGATCTTTGAATCCGGCGATCTGGAGGGCGCCATTGCAGCTTTCCAGGCCCTGGCCGGCTACGAGGATTCCGATCAGTATATCGCGGATGCCCAGGCACAGCTGGATTATCTAGCCAATTGCGCAGAGACCTACGCCCAGGCGGAGGCCTACATTGCCACAGGAGAATATTATAAAGCCAAAAAGCTTTTTGACTCTCTCGGGGACTATGAGGACGCCGCTGCCCGCAGCGCGGCCTGTGTGCAGACACTGCCGGAGAACGGTGCCTTCGCCACCGGCAATGGCTCCGGCTCTTCTCTCACTATTGAGGCACCCTCCGGTACCAGGTCTGTTTATCTGAAAATCTACGATGAAACCGGTGCGGCTGTGGCTAAGGTTTTCCTGCGTCCCGGCGGCAGCGCTACGCTGGAGCTGACGCCCGGAACTTATACCATGAAGGTGGCCTACGGTACCGAGTGGTATGGCGAAACCGATCTTTTCGGCGATGATGGCAGCTATTCCCAGCTGCTGAACGGCTCTGCCCCTGAATTTGTCATTGAAAGCAATTATGAATATACCCTCACTCTGGGCGGTGTCGTGAATGGCAATGTGGGTTCCGAGGATCTGGGCGGCGCCGGCGGCATGTAATCGGGCCGGGCATTGTCTTAAAGTTAAGCTGCAGCAGATTAATTGGAATGTTGCCACAGGCAACTCGAAAAATACATGGCCGGGGAGGTTTGAGATGAAAAAAAGATTGATCGTCCTTCTGATAAGCTCTTTATTGTTGACACTTCTGGCAGGCTGCGCCGAGAAGAAGACCTTTGTTCGTCCGGAGGAGCCGCTGGCGGATTATGTGACCGGCGCTCAGGGAAGCTCTTCCCAGGCGGAGGAGGCCGCGGCGGCCGAGCAGGCTGGAAGCGGCGATGCATCAGAGGCGGCGGGTGAAACGGCGTCGGATGAGGCAGCGGCTTCGGACGAGGCGGCGGCTTCGGATGAGGCAACTGCTTCAGAAGAGGCGGCGGCTTCGGAGACTGCCGCGACGGAGACTGCCGCGACGGATGAGGCAGCGGCCACCGAAGATAATTACGATGTCGAGGCGGATGTCCTGGTTACCGGCACCGAGCTGCACATTCCCGAGCCGGGGGCCACCGCCTTCACCCCCTCTGACGCCGAGGGTTTCTTTGCTGTGGATGGGAGACTGATTGCCCAGTCGACCATCGGTATTCAGGTGGATCCTCCGGGAATTCTGAACTGCGATATTTACGTGGCTGTCTTGTCTGATTCGAAAGTCAAGGCAAAAATCGAGATCTACAAGGATGGTCAGCTGCTCTCCTCCTATGAAGAGGAGGGTCTGGCGCTGACGAGGGAATCCCAAGTCATTAATGCCGTGATAAAGACCCACGAGGATACCGTCTGTTCCGGCACTTATACGGCTTATTTCTACCTGAACGGCATTCAGGTGGCTACCATCGAGCAGGATGTCACAGTGAAGTGATGGCTGGAAGGCCGCCAGGGAGGAGATTTCATCAAATTCCTGGTGACTGACTCCCCAATGGGGAGGAGAACTATTCATATTTCTGTTGATCTCCTCCCCCGTAGGGAGGAGATCTCTTCAAATTCCTGGTGACTGACTCCCCAATGGGGAGGAGATTTATTCGAATATCTACTGACCGACTCCCCACCAGGGAGTCGGTCATGTCTTTTTTTGACACTTCTCCTCCCCGCAGGGGAGGCACTCATGACCTTTTTTGGCACTTCTCCTCCCCGCAGCTGTCTGCGGACGTCGGCTGCACGATTTCATGGTAGGAAGTAATCAGGAAAATGAGGCGGACCCCCGAAAGTAGAGTTTGCGCTCAAGCGCTTTTTCCTTGCTGGGAATAGTATTGAGATGGTGTTTGATAAGAAAGCT
>CACZRP010000058.1 GCA_902783575.1 uncultured Eubacteriales bacterium | reverse complement strand
TCTGCAGCGCCGTCGAAATGATCACTACGCTGATGCAGTTGGGCAGCAGGTGCTTGGTGATGATCCAGCTGCCTTTGGCGCCCGCCGCCTGAGCCGCCAGCACATATTCCTGCTCCCTCAGGGACAGGATCTGGCCGCGGATCAGACGGGACATGCTGACCCAGTACAGAACGCCGAATACGATGAACAGACTGATGATGTTGCTGCCGATTTTCTCCAGCGCGGTGCCCTCCAGGGCGGGGCCAAGGGTCATCTTCAGCACGGAGGCCAGCAGAATGACCATCAGCATATCCGGCAGCGAATAGATGATATCCACAATGCGCATGATGATCAGGTCCACCTTGCCGCCGCAGTAGCCGGAGATGGAGCCGATGGTCATGCCGATAATCAGGACGATAATACTGGCGAAGAAGCCCACCGCCAGGGAAATGCGGGTGCCGTAGACCACCCGGATAAAGTAGTCGCGGCCCGAGGAGTCGGTGCCGAACACGTGGGGGAAGATCTTCTCCCCGGCGGCCATCCGCTCCTGCTCAGTGGTGGAATATTCAAAGGGAGCCAGGTTGTTGTAGCTGGCGTCCACGGCCTTGCCGGGCTGCACACCCAGCATGTTCTCGTAGGAATAGGGCCAGAAGGCCGGAATAATCAGGGATGAAAGGGTAATCAGCACAATCACAATCAGGCTGACGGTGGCCACCTTGTTTTTCAGCAGCCGCTTGACGCCGTCTCTGAAGAAGGTGGAAGAAGGCCGCATCTGGACCATATAGGCTTTTTCTTCATCCGTGGCGGGAATGAAGGAATCCACATCCACGTGCATGGTGAATTTTTTATCCATGTTCTGCCTCCTTTACTCCAGATTGATCCGCGGGTCCACAACCTTGTAGAGGATGTCGCTGACCAGGTTCATAACGACTATCAGCACAGCCAGTACAATAGTGGTGCCCATCACCATGGGATAGTCGCGGTTGGTGATGCTGCTGACGAAGGCCCGTCCGATGCCTGGCACGGCGAAGATTCTCTCCACCACCAGGGATCCGGTGACAATGTAGGCCAGCATGGGTCCGAAGTAAGTGATGACGGGAATGAGGGAGTTCTTCAGGGCATGACCGAAGATGATCTTCGTGCCGGAAACGCCCTTGGCCTTGGCGGTGCGGATATAGTCCTGACCCAGCACGTCCAGCATGGAGGAACGGGTCAGACGGGTAATGTAAGCCATGGGATACAGGGACAGGGTCACAATGGGCAGAATCAGGCCGCCGGAGGCTGCGCCGTTGGCGGGGAGAATCATCCACTGGATGGCAAAAAGCACCAGAAGCAGGGAGCCCATGATAAAAGAAGGCATGGAAACGAAGGCCGTGGTGATGACCATGATCACCTTATCGATGAGCTTGTTGCGGCGAAGGGCTGCCACAGCACCCAGCACAATGCCGAAAACGCCGGCGATGACCGCCGCGATGACACCCAGCTTGGCTGAGGTTTTCATGCCGTCAGCAATAATGTCGATGACCATCCGGCCCCGCTGCTTCAGGGACGGTCCGAAATCGAACTTCGTAACGATGTCCTTCAGGTAGGTGAGGTACTGCTCCATCAGGGGCTTGTCCAGGCCGTACTTGGCTTCCAGGGCCGCCTGAGCCGACGCGCTGATGGCTTTCTCGCTCATGAAGGGGCCGCCGGGCACAGCGTGCATAACGAAGAAGGTTACCGTGATGACAACCCATACGGTGAGGATCGCCAGCCCGATTCGCTTCAGAATATAAAACAAAGTCTTTGTATTCATAGTCTTTCCGCCTTGTTTTCCGTTTACGGTATATTTATCCGTATTTTTGCAGTATACTGCACTATTGCCCACAATGCAATAAAATCCGTCAGAATCGTGATTTTCACTAATAAATAAGGCTATATAGTTGAATTATTATTCTAATATTTCCAAATATGCTGCAGTGAATATATACATTTTATATTCATTTTTCGTGTATTAATAAGAAAAGCCGGTGCCCGGGCGAGAATGGTGCTTGATTTTTCATCCAGGATCTGTTATCCTATAGTACTATTTCTTATCAAGGAGGCGATACCGATGCTTGTGAAAGCTTTTCCTGTAATCGATACGGCCGCGACGGGTGACAATATCCGCCGTTTGCGCCAAGCCCGCGGTCTCAGTGTCCGCGACCTTCAAAGCTATTTCGGTTTTGAAGAGCCCCGAGCCATTTACAAGTGGCAGAAGGGCGAATGCCTTCCCACCGTCGACAATCTGTACGCCCTCGGAACGCTGCTAGAGGTTCCCATGGAGCAGATTCTGGTTCCCTTACAAATGAATACCAATACAAAGAAAGAGCAGCAGACTTCGGTCTGCTGCTCTCATCATTTACCGGTATACCGGGTGCAGAGGATGCGGTGCGAAAAGAATTGGGTTCCGCCCATGGTTCCGTCTTCTTCCGGGCCTGTCCCGGGCCTTGGCACCAGAGCCGCGGCCTGAGATTCTGGCCTCGGCAACGTGGCCGGGGCCTGAGGTTTCCGGAAGGGCTTTGCGGGCCGCCTTCGGGCGGCGTCGAAAGGGACGGAAAGGTTAGAAAATTATCATTTCAAAATTGATCTTCACAGGGAGATGTGATGGAGTAAGTACGTGAAGGGGTTAAAGCGAAAGAACGGTTCTAACGGGATCACGACTGACGTTTTGGGAAGCTCTTAATGTAATACCTCAAGTTTTCCGGTGATCCTGTAGGATATTGTCTGACAGATTTAAAACGCTGCATCTGCAGTGTTTTGCCTCTGCCGGACGGCTGCGCAGCTTTACAGTTCATCTGTGCCTGAACCGGCTTCTGCCCTGTCCTTCGCGCCGCATCCTCTGCAGCCGGAAGGGAAGATCTGGCGGCCACTGCCCGTCGGGGCCCGGGCTGGGGGTGAACCGGCCGGGTCCGCTGCTGCGGGCAGGCCCGGCTTCGCCACCGGCCGCTTTCTATCCGCCAGCTTTCTGGCCGCCAGCTTACTGGCGTGCCATGAACATTTCCAGCGCGTCGGCGAAGCTGGCGTTCACATCGATGGGCGGATTGTAATCCACCTTCGAGGTCACCAGGCAAAGGTCCAGCCTCGCGGAGGTCTCGTCTGACTGATGATTCAGCTTCTCCAGCGCCCGACGGACAAAGATTCTGTCGTAATTGATGGTGGTGACGCGGCGAACATCGCAGCGGTAGGAAATCTGGTTGCCGTCGGTGTTGAACCGGTAGGCGGTGCCGCCCCCGGCGATGGTCTGCTCGGAGCTTTTCAGGTCGTTCATGTGCTGGAGGATGCGGGCCACGTTCTGGCGAGTGCCGTTGAGGCTGACCTCGCTGTCCATGTCGATGTCCAGGGCGTCCTTGGCCTTGCGGATGGCGGCGGACAGGACCTGCTTTTCCTCCAGCAGGAACAGCATGAACTTGGCAATGCTGGTGATGTGCTCGTAGTACTCCGTGTCGGGCAGGGAGAGGACCGTCTCATCGTCCATCTCGGGCATGACCTTGTGGCGGAGATAGGTGTTTTCGACTTTGGTGATGTTTTTATCAGAACACAAAATCATCTGAGCTTCGTTCAGGAAGGATGAGAGCTTGTTCTGATAGCGAAAGGCTTCTTTCAGATTCATTTTGTTTACCTCACTTTGTTGTTTGTGAGGCTATTGTACCGCAGAAAAAAAAGAAAGTCATGGAACTGCTGGTTCCATGACCATGGGTATGCCGGCCGGCCGTCGGCCCTTGATTTTCGGATTCGCCGGCTCCCGGCCGGCGCTGCTTTCAGTTTTCCGGCCGGCCGTTATTTCACCTGACTGCCGGTCTCTTTCATGTCGCGGATGTGCTTTTCCTCCAGCCGCTCGTAGGCCGCCGTCTTGCTGATAATGGCCTGGAGCAGCCGGTCCAGGTCGGTGCCCTCGGAATAGTCCGCGGGGGCGATGTACCGCACCCGGTTGTCCCGGAGCATTTTGATGACCTTGGTCCGGTCGGCGGATTCGGGGTTGTAGACGCCGATGGAATGGCCGCCGTAGGAATTGACCAGCTTCATGCAGGGGATGTCGGTGTCGCTGTCTCCGATGTAGACCATGTTGCGGAAGGGCACCCGCATCTGGTCCGGCGGGAAGTATTCGTTGACTCCCGGGTCGTTGATATCCAGGACGCCCTTCTCGATGCGGAACAGGAACTGGGTTTTGTTGGTGTAGTTGATCACCTGGGCCGGCCAGACGGCCACGCCCTGCTGATTGTAATAGAAGGAGCTGGCGTAGACCTTTTCGAAGGCGCCGGCCCGGGCGATGGAGGTGCCCTCAATCATTTCCTTGAGGCCCGAGGAGATGATGTAATGCTCCACGATGACGCCGCTGTCCTCGCCGTAGCGCCGGATGCGCTCGAACCAGCCCTCGACGCCCTGGAACAGCTGGACCCGGGAGCCGTAGTCCTCCAGCATCTGGCGGTTGAAAATCAGCGAGCCCTCCGCCCGCTGCACCATTTTGTACATGTAGGCGAGGTTGTCGTCCATGTCGTTGTCGTCGGCCAGGCGGTTGGACTCCTCCCAGAAGGCGGCCACATCGTAGCCGATGGACTGGATGTAGCCCTGGGCCTGCATGTCCGAGGGGGACAGGGTTTTGTCAAAGTCGTAGCAGATGGCCAGCACCGGCCGATCTTCCTTGGTTTTCCGTTCGTAGGGCATGAGGGGCTCCTTTACTTTTCCAGCATGACGGCCACGGCGCCGCTTAAGAACAGGCTGGCAATCAGGTCAACAATGGCTGCGTGATAAACTTTTCTGACACCTTCTTGGGCATTGGGAAATCTTATGATCTTTTTCTCTCCTTTGGTTCGGCGGATATGGCAGGTTCTGCGGGACGGAGCCGGACGGTTTCTGCCTTTATCATATCACAATGTTTAGGAATCAGCTACATTTTTTTGAGACTTTGGGTGGGCTTGACACACGATTTTATCGGGAGTAAAATGAAATTTGTACATTTTCCAAAACAGAAGGCACTATCATGAACATTTTACAAAGAGTGTTGGTACTCTTTTTAGCATTTTCTTTTTTATTGACTTTTGGACTGCTGCCAAGGGCTGCCCCTCTGCCCGTCCGGGCGGAGGAAGGAGAAACGGCTGACGGTACTGGATCGGAGGAGGCCACGACTGGCGAAGCTGAGACCGGCGAAGCCGGGGCTGGCGAAGCTGAAACCGGCGAGGCCACGACTGGCGAAGCTGAGACCGGCGAGGCCGCGGCTGAGACCAGTGAGACCGAAAGCCCTTCCGCAGACCCCGTCAAATTGATTGCTCTTTCTTTTGATGACGGCCCCTCCACCCATACCGCCGGGCTGCTGGATGGTCTGAAGGAGCTGGGCGTCGTCGCCACTTTCTTTATGAATGGGGCCAATGGTGCCGGCGGCGCGTCCATGTATCCGGAGCTGCTGGCCCGGATGGTGGCGGAAGGGCATCAGCTGGCCAACCACACCAACAGTCACCACATTCCTTTTGATGAACTGTCCGAGGAAGAGATTTCTTCGGAAGTATCCATTGTCGATGAATACCTGTTTGCGGCCATGGGCGGCACTTATGAGCCCTTTGTCCGTACCCCCGGCGGCGCGAATTCCGACAGAATCGCGGCCACCGTTCCCCATCCGATGGCCTACTGGACCGTGGACACCCGGGACTGGGAAAGCCGCGATACGGAGCAGATCTACGGCCACATCATGAACGATGTATCCGACGGCGCCATCATACTGATGCACGATTCCATCCCCATGTCGGTGGAGGCCGTTTTGAGGGCCATCCCCGATCTGCGCGCCCAGGGCTATGAATTTGTTACCGTCGCCGAGCTGATGCGGCGCAAGGGCAATACGCCTCTGGTGGGCGACCGGGTGGTCCGTTCCGAGGGGGCAACGGTGCTTCCGGCTTATTCGGCGCCTACCGTCACCCAGGAGTTGGGGGCGGGGGAAGATATGCTGGTGACTGTTACGGGACCGGATACGGACCTTCATGGACTTGTGGCTGAGGACGGCACCGTGGTTTTCTCCGGTTTTGACCTGAAATACTACTACACCACCGATGGCAGTGTTCCTAACCTCGGATTACCTGTTTACACCGGTCCCGTGGGAATACCGGACGGCGCGGTCCTGACCGTGATGGGTATCGACCGGTACGGCACCCGCACTCCCATGACCCAGATCACTATTTCCAATCCTTATAAGGGTCTGTTCGGGGCCAAGGTGGATCCAGGCTCCGTTCATTCCGCGGGTTCTAAGGAAATGTCCCCCCGCATCGCGCCGGAAGCTATCGTTCACAAGAATGGCCACGGCGGCGTAGTGAGGCATCTGGAGGAGACAACTCAATAATAAGATATAGAGGTTGCCGCAGCCCCTTTCTCTTTGATTTGAGCAACAGTTAATCAATCCCAAACCATCTGCAGCTTCCGATGGTTCTGGGCACAGTCAGTCAGGTACAGATTGATCAATGTCTGATAGGGTATCCCCGACTGGGAGGACATTTCCTTAAAATATTTAATGGTCTCTACGTTCAGGTTGATAGTAACCTGTTTCTTTAACCGATTGGAGTACGGGTTTTTCCTCGGGTTCAGTTTTTCAATTTTGTATTCTTCACGCATTATCTATCACCTCCCAAATAGCTGTTATAGGTTCTGGTTTCATCCTGTTCAGGGGTATTTTATAATTATATTATACATATATTATAACTCATGTCAATTCGCCGCGATTTGGGGCGGGAAAACAAAAAAAGGGCCAGAATTTTTTTCTGACCCTTTGGTTGATATTTGTTTCAGACAGCGGATATACCGACTGACGCTTATTCCGTCTGCAGCGGCGTGCCTTCCACGCTGCCGGAGAGGTGGATGTTGCGGTTGACCTTGGCATCGTAGGTGCCGGCTTTCATAATCTCTGCGAAATCAACGCCGGTGGCTTCGCTCATGGTATCGAAGACCTGCTTCATAATGATGGGAAGATTCGCGCTGATCTGGGAGGCACCGGCATCCCCGGAGGCGCTGCCGTAAATGTTGATCTTATCGATCTGTCCCAGAGGCTTCGCGATTTCAGCGGCCATCTCGGGCATGATCTTGATCATCATCTCAGCCATGGCGGCTCCATTGTATTTCTTATAGGCTTCGGCTTTCTTTTCCATGGCCTCCGCCTCGGCCAGACCCTTCAGACGGGCGGCTTCGGCTTCCGCTTTACCGCGGGCCGCGATACCGGCAGCCTCCGCTTCATATTTGGCACGGATACCGGCGGCTTCCTGCTCGGCGGCATACTTGGCAGCTTCGGCCTGGGCTTTCCTGGCCTCGGCCTGTTTTTCCTGCTCGTACTTGGCGGCCTCCGCATTTTTCTGGCGCTGAATCAGGCTGGCTTCCGCCTCCTGCTCGGCACGATATTTCTCGGCATCGGCCTTCTTTTCGATCTCAGCAGCCAGCTCCTGCTGTTTGACAACGACCTCTCTCTGACGAAGCTCCGCTTCTCTTTCCGCCCTGGCGATCTGGGCGTTTACGGTAGTAGCCTGAATGGTCTTCTGCTGCTCCTGCTGCTGAATTTCATAAGCGGCGTCGGCCACAGCCTTGGCGGTATCGGCACTCTGCTTCAGCTCCGCCTGCTTGATGGACAGGGCGTTGTTCTTTTCAGCAATCTCCGTTTCAGCGGCTACCCGGGCATCATTGGAGGCTTTGTCGGCCTCAGCCCTGGCGATGGCCACGTCGCGGTCGGCCTGAGCCTTGGCAATGGCGGCGTCCTTTTTGATCTTCGCGGTATTGTCCATACCCAGGTCGCTGATCAGCCCGTTTTCATCGGTGACGTTCTGGATGTTGCAGGAAAGAATCTCGATTCCCAGCTTGTCCATGTCCTTGGACGCCTTGGCCATGACCTGATCCGAGAAGCTGTCCCGGTCGGTGTTGATGGCTTTCAGATCCAGGGTACCGATGATCTCACGCATGTTACCCTGAAGGCTGTCCTGCAGGTCCAGCGCGATATCCTGAGGGCTCTTGTTCAGGAAGTTTTTCATGGCCAGCATCAGGCCTTCTTCATCGTTCTTGATGCGGATCTTTGCAATGGCGTCCACCTTGACATTAATGAAGTCGTTGGTGGGGATAAATGTATCCGTCTTGATATCCACCGAAATCTGACCCAGGTACAGCTTATCCAGCCGCTCAAACAGCGGAACCTTGATAC
>CACZRP010000057.1 GCA_902783575.1 uncultured Eubacteriales bacterium | reverse complement strand
CGAAGATCGATCGCATCCAGATGCGAGATGCCTCTGAATGCATTGGACCGAAGGACCGTGTGCTTCTCTCCCCATCTGGCCGACTCTACGGTGACCAGCCCGTCGTTCTCGCCTTCCAGATGATTGATGATCGCATTCGCCGTCGAAAGGTTGATATCTGAAAAAGGATGCCTCATCACACAGGCAAAACTTTGATAATAGATGCTCGGTACATTCGGATTGTTTTCATTGAAGGCTGCCATACGTTCCGTCGTAAAATCTTCGCACAGCCTGAGAAAATCAGGCTTCTTATCTCCCACGATGCGGATCCAGTTGTTGACAGCGAAAGCAGCCATATTCCAGACGGAGCGCGGAATGGCAAAGAGTTTATCGATCGTCCCGGATCCATGATGCGGCGTGGCTATAGTGGTGATACTGGCGATCTTATTTCCGCAACCAAAGGAAGACGCTGCCATTCTCGCGTCCAGGCCGCCTTTTGAATGGGCGATAATGTTCACCTTTTTGCTTCCGGTCTCCTGAAGGATCTCATCAATCCGACGAGCGATCGCTTCGGCATTTGTCTCCACGCTGGCCCAGCAGTCCTGAAGGCCGTAGAAGATCTCTGCGCCTTCCTTTTCCAGCACCGCCGGGATCCGACCCCAGTAGACAGGCCATCTAAGATCCCTGAAGCCCGCCCCGTGGATCAGCACCAGCGGATACTTTGTCCTCAATGATCGTTCCATTCAGATCCTCCGCTCAGTTTGATTCTATGCCCTTTTTCTGTAGTCAATTCTTTCTAATGCTTTTCCGTTAGGAAGTTCCGTCGAACTTTGCAGGATATTCCCCTAAATCACCGCTTCAGCATGCATTTTCGGCTGCGGCAATCCGGCGGGCAGCCTCCAGCGCAATCAGGCCGACGCTGTCTTTGTCTTCGAGCCTTACAAGCTGAGAAAGGCTTCGGGCATCCCAGGATGACGTATCCAGATTGTCACCGGCGTAAAAGAACTGCAGGACCTTTTTCCCGCGCATTTTTGCCAGGGCTGCCATAGCCGAGGCTTCCATGTCTACGCAGATGCAGCCTTCTTCTTTTCTTTTCTGCATTTTCCATGCCGTTTCGCGATAGAACCCATCCGTGGTCCAGCACTTGCCCTTGTGGCAAGGGATTCCCAGCTCCTGAAGCATGGATTCGAAGAGATCGCCATAGTCAGTATTGACGGCGATTTCCCTTGAAGGTGGGCAGTAGTGAAAGCTGGTGCCCTCATCCCGAATGGCCGAGGTAGGCAGAATGATGGCTAGATCATCAATGGAACCATCCAGGACGCCGCAGTTTCCGTAAAGGATCAGCGTTTCGGCGCCCATAGCAAACAAATCCTCAAAAAGACCAACACAGGAAGCAGCGCCCACCTCGGCGCAGACAAGTCCGATCTCCATTCCCTGCCAGGATGCTTTGAAATAATGGGTCCAGTAGTTGGCGTTTTTGAGAACGCCCAGCTCCGTGACATTTTCCAGGGAATTCTTCAGCCTTTCAAAAGTAGAAAAGGCAAAACAGCTGATCAGAATTTTCGGGATCCTGGGCTCATCTTTTAAAAGAACCACCGGATCGATGAGACTGGAAGCATCAGGGTCGAATTCCGCAATGGACAGATCCGCGCCAAGCTTTCGCCAAAGTGAAGCCTGTTCGAGGATCTCATCGATCATTTTCTCTTTTCCCTCGGTATAGGCGCCGCGGTCGTCCGGATACTGATCAGCAAGACGCTGCTTCAGGGCGGAATACCGGCAGGCAATCTCCGGCCGCTGGTTCAGATAGTCTCGGAAATTGATATAGTTATTCCAGGCTTCACTGCCATAAATTACCACATGAATATGGTGCGTCCTGTAGTCTCCTTCACCCACAACATACAGAAGCTGCCCGGGGACATCCTGCTTTCGATAGATGATTCCGGCTTCTTCTAACGTCTGATCATGTTGATGGATATCCTCGAAAGAATGGACGCCAACGGCCAGATCGATGATGGGCTTCGACTTGATCCCTCGGATGGCCGTGCTGCCGACGTGCTGGATATCGGCGGCGTCTGTTCCCAAGATCTCTCTTAAGATCCCTATCGTTTTTCTGGCCTCCGCCTGTATCTCCGCGGCATAGGAATCGGTATAGTCGCACAGGATAACGGTTCCGCGCCTTAGTCCAATCTGCATAGGTTTACCTCCGTTACAAATTGATTGATAGAGAATAGCATAATTGTGCGCGATAAGCAAGAAGCCGACTGAAAAAGTTGGGCTTAGAGCATGCCATCACACTGTCTGCTTCATTTGTCACTTTTGATAGCTTCGTCCCTTGCATTCTGCCCGGAAATATGATAGGATACCTTCAAGAAAGCTTTGGAGGAGAAACATGTTCAGAAAATAATGCTTGTTCACTTACTGGAAACCCGGTCCGGATGGGCTGTGTTTTTCATGCGTGATCAGCTTTTCTTCTGAACAGGCCTTACAGAGGCTTTTTTCTTGTGAAGAGAAGTCTGCCTGCGCGTGGAAATGCACCGGCAGACTATTTTTATTGCAGCTTGCGGACCTAAAGGAAAGGAAGCCTATGCTTCAGATAAAAGATGTTACGATTACACACCGGAAGGATCTGAAGGATCTTATCCGGGACTGCTCCTTCAGCCTGCGTCCCGGCGATAAAGCGGTGCTGATCGGCGAAGAGGGAAACGGAAAATCCACCCTGCTCAAATGGATTTACGACCCGTCTTTGATCGAGGACTATGCAGATGTCACGGGCAGCCGGATTCTCACCGGGGAAAAGCTGGGCTACCTGGCTCAGGAGCTTCCGCCTGGGAATCGGGATCAGACAGTGTATGACTATTTTACCAAGGATCTGTCGTTCTTTGATCATTCACCAGGAGAGCTGGCCGACCTCGCGCGCCGGACGGGGCTTGATCTGGATGTATACTACCGGGAACAGCTGATGAAAACCCTGTCCGGCGGAGAAAAAGTCAAGGTTCAGCTGCTGAAGGTCCTGCTGGAAGATCCGACTGTCCTTTTGCTGGACGAGCCCTCCAACGACCTCGATCTGGAAACATTGGATATGCTGGAACGGTTGATCCGAAATTTTCAGGGCATCGTTCTCTTTATTTCCCACGATGAAGTGCTAATCGAGAACACAGCGAATGTAGTCATACATCTGGAACAGGTCTATCAAAAGCGGGAATGCCGCCTTCAGGTGGCCCGGATGTCCTATCCGGATTATGTCCGGATGCGGCAGGATCTGTTTGTCCGTCAGGAGGAACTGGCCGCGAATGATCTGCGTCAGAAAAAGATCCGGGATGAAAAATACCGCAGGATTTACGAAAAAGTGGAGCACGCCCAGGCTGTGATTACCCGGCAGGATCCTCCCGGCGGCCGGTTGTTAAAAAAGAAAATGCACGCAGTCAAAGCCATGGGGGCGCGGTTTGCCAAAGAGGATGAACAGATGACCGACCGTCCCATCAGGGAAGAAGCCATCGACTTTTCCTTTGGCGAACTGGCTTCCCCCATTCCATCCGGCAAAACCGTCCTGGATTATCAGCTGGACGCCTTGTGTGTACCGGGCAGTGACCGGCTGCTATCCAAAGAGATTCGGCTGGTGGTCCGCGGTCCGGAGAAAGTAGGAATCATCGGAAAGAACGGCGCCGGCAAAACCACCCTGCTGCGCCTGATTGCCGAAGCATTGCTGCAGAGAGAAGATATCTCTGCCATCTATATGCCGCAGCAATATGAAGATCAGCTGGATCCCGAAAAGACGCCCGTGGATTATCTGGTTTCCGGAACGGATCTTCGAAAGGTCCGCATCACGGATCCCCATGCAAGTGCCGATCAGCGAAGGCAGCTGGCTGAAGCACAAAAAGAAAATGGACCCACCGAAAAAATGTGGCGGACCCATGTGGAAACCTATCTGGCGGCACTACGCTTTACCCGGGACGAGATGAGCCATCCCATCCGGGCGCTCTCCGGAGGCCAGAAGGCCAAGCTATTTCTTCTTAAGATGACCCTTTCTCCCGCGAATGTACTTATCCTCGACGAGCCCACGCGAAATTTCTCACCTCTCTCGGGTCCGGTCATCAGGAACATGCTTGCTTCCTTTCCCGGCGCCATTATCAGTATTTCCCATGACCGGAAATACCTGACGGAGGTATGTGACACCCTCTATCATCTTGATGACACCGGGCTGCATCTGGATGTTTTCTCAAGGCTGCAGTAAAAGCAGCGATCACGGGAAATTCATTTCAGGAATATATTCCAGTTCTTCAGCATTTTCTCAAGGTCTATATCCGGATCTTCCGCAGCCAGAAAATAGCCGGGATAATGGAAATCCTTCAGCGCACACTTCGCAAAATCAGAGGAAAAAAAGGCCTGAAGGCTCTCATATTCTCCCTGCTTGACAAATCCATTGCTCTCGGCCAGCGCATAAGAGGCCGACAGCACCAGAAGGCTGTCTGATGCTTCATCCAGCGGAAATATCACATTCGAGGCGGTTCCGTATCCGTAGGCGGTTTGCCTTCCGGAGAACTGAACCTTCCAGGTGTCCGGGAAATATGTCCTTCCTTCTTCTGTCCGGAACTGGATCGTACCCGCAAAGCGATCATCCGGACGTATCAGATAGTTAAGATGCCAGCCCTGGATCTCCATGGTAACGGGAAACGATGCTTCCGGCGCGAACCATCGGCCGTTTAATGTCCGGTGAACACGTCGCGGCCATGGACATAAGCAGAGAATACCTGCTGCAATGACAAAAAGCAGCGCAGCCGCCAGAAGCTTGCGCTGCTTTTCTTTCTTTTTCTGATAAGTCTCCCGCATCGCCTGATACTTATCACTAATGGCCTGCATGGGGTTAGGATTTTCATTTTTCTGGTCGTCTGACTGATCAGGCTGACGGGAACTGCTCTCGTTGGAGCTGAGCAATGTCACAAGATCTGTGCCCAGAGCGTCACCTAACGCTTCTATCATGGAAAGCTCCGGGAAACCCACGCCGCGTTCCCATCGGGAAATGGCTTTGTCCGTTACATGGAGCCGGTCCGCCAGTTCTTTTTGGGTTAAGCCCTGGGCTTTTCTGCGATCTCTGATTCTTTCACCAAGTTCTGCCGGGGTTACCATCGGAGTCCTCCTTCTTCGAATGGTTATCTCACATGATTATATCATTTTATATGGCCGATTGCATTCTTTATCGGCGATAACGGGATTCGACGATTCGTTTACCGCTGTCTGAAGGCATGGTCACGGCGAAGCTGCCGGGCCTGCTGATCCAGTTGGTTTTTAACTGCGGGATCATAGGGATTCACCACCAGAGTTTTCTCTCTGCGAGGTGACTGGTCGGCCAGCATTCTTCTTGACGAAATCCGGCAAAGCCTTTATGATCAACAGAAAACAAAGCAAAGACAGGAGGCGCCTATGACAGATGCGCAAAGAAGATGGGCCGAGGCCCGGGATGGGCTTGGCCATGCTCTGGTTTCTTTAGGCTTTCCTTTTCCGCTGAGCGATACGATTGCCTCGCAGCTGGGAAGCCCCAAGGCCATCGAACGCATGACTTCCTATCTGTATCAGGCAAAGCCGGACAATCTGGAAACCATCATTGATGAGATGCTTGCCATCTGCGAGGAAATCGAGGCCTGGCGGCAAAAGAAGGAAAGCGAAACCGCCAGCGCCCGGTATTATGAGATGAGAAATCGCCTTTTCCCGGAGGATGATTCCATATAGTGAATCCTCCTGTTATTGAATCCGGATCGAAAAGACCCTGGGATTTTCAGTTCCATGGGTCCGAAGAATCGTCAGCCTGATCCGGTCGGCGGTAATTCCCTCTTCCAGCCGCATTTCAAAGCGGCGCTGATAATTGTCGGTAACCTGGATATTTTTCACCTCGGTCCCATCCTTCCAAAAGGACAGCTCAAAATTCCGGACCAGGGTCGGAGGCGTTCCCGGATATTCCCTGGCAAGCTGATAATCGGAAAGGCTTGGCGTCAGCTGTTTGGATAGATCCGAGTCGAAGAGGATCTGTATCTGCGCGGCTGAAATGCCCTCATCCCAGGCCAGCTCCAGCCAGGACGCTGAGCCCTCTTCCTTCTCGGGCTGCCAGTCATGATGGGCCTCTCCGATGGTTCTGGACCATGGATCCAGAACCTTTTCTGCCTCATGCCCTTCCCTCTGACTGGAGGATATGACCCGCTGCGGCATCAGTTTTTCGTCCCACTGATAGGGGACGGAGGGCAGATAGCAGTCATTCCAGATCAGCTTCTGCTGCAGTTCCTCCATGCAGGTCTTTCCCAGTGCCCTGGGGGAGAGATTCTTCCGGCAGGCCATGGCCGCGGCCGTTCCCACGGCCTGTCCTCCGATGGCACAGGTAGCCATGACACGGCTGGAGGCAAAGGCCAGATGAGAGGCACTGATATCCCGCCCTGCCATCATTAGATTGCTGATATTTCTCGAATAGTAGCAGCGGTAGGGAATGGCGTAGACATCCTCCATAAGGCGGGTCCGGTTGGGCTCCTGGTTCAGCTTGCGGAAGCCCTCGATGGTATGCACGTCCACCGGCCAGCCGCCGTAGGCCACCGTGTCCGGGAACCGGGTTCCGATCCGCATTCCGCTCTCCGGATCCGGGTGGGTATCCAGGCAGTCCTGCTCCCGCAGCACATAGTCGCCCAGGAACCGCCGGCTCTCCCGCTTGCCCGGCAGAAAGCCGACCCATTCCAGGTCATAGGAAACAGCCTCGGGGAAGCGCAGCTTTCCCTCCGGCGTGCGGCTGTTCTTGATATAATCCCACACGCCGTACACGGCTCTCAGCAGATCATCCCGGATTTCTTCTCCTTCTTCGATGACCCGCTGCATTCCGCCTCCCAGCTCGATCCACCAGTAACCCGAGCAGATCTCGGTAATGGGGCGGTGCTTCATATCCTCTTCCCTGTAGGTATCTGCCCAGAATGGTTTTATGAAGGGAATCTCTTTTCCCATATCCCGCGCTTTGAACATCAAAGAACTGCCCATGGTATACCGGTCCGCTGTCTCCAGGCCATCCGCCTCACCCAGCTGCTCCTTGCTCTCCCGGCCAATCACCGCATCCGCGCCGGCCCGGGCTCCCACAAAGCCGTCTCCGGTGGCATCCACAAAAATATCCGCCGTGAAGAGGAATTCCTTTTCCGTGGTCATCTGCACCGCCTGGAGGCTTTGGATCCTGCGGCTGTAGCCATCGGCATTCTCGCCGATCGCATTCGGGCGGGCAGAGCCCTGGCGGCTCGGAGTCTGACTGATCGGCTCCGACACCACCCCGGTCACATGGGTATTCAGGTAAAGATCCAGTCCTTCCTGAAAAGCAGCCTTCTCCCAGAGGATGCTGTCAAAGATCGGCCAGCTCATCCCGGGATTGCGGTGCTTATGCTCCAGAAGAATCTCCTCCAGAATGCCCGTTTCCCGGGCGTTGGGCCGGGTTCCGTGATGATCCGCCCCGCAGATATGCATGCGGATCTCCGAGCTGGCATTGCCCCCCATCATCGGCCGGTTCTGAATCAGCGCCACCCTGGCGCCTTCCCTGGCTGCGGCAACGGCGCAGCACAGACCTGCCAGTCCGCCGCCCACAACAACAATATTGTAGTTTTTTTCTGTTTCCGTTCTCATAGTAAGGCCTGCCTTAATCGTTATTTAACTATAGTAATATCATATTCGATTTCGGGAAAACAGGGAAGCATTTTTTACAGCAGGGTCCGGAATATTTTACCATTGTACTTCCCGGAGCACCTGTGCTATACTCATGAAAACACAGGAGGTGTAATCATGAAAGACCCTAATTGCGGTTATTGCGCAGGCGGAGCTTCTCTGGCAGCCTTTGGCATCAAAATCTGCGACCTCAGCGTTTCCCAGCTGATTCTGTTCAAGGAACAGTCTCATCCCGGGCGCTGCATCGTCGCCTATAAAGATCACGTCAGTGAGATTGTGAATATCTCAGAGGAAGACAGAATCGCCTTTTTCGCCGATGTGGCTCATGCAGCCCGGGCGATCCACGCTGCTTTTCATCCCGACAAGCTCAACTACGGCGCCTATGGAGATACCGGATGCCATCTTCATTTCCATCTGGTTCCCAAATATAAGGACCAGTTCGAATGGGGCGGCGTTTTCGCCATGAATCCCGGTCAGCGCTATCTGTCAGATGAAGAATACGACCAGATGATTGAGCAGATCAGGGCCAGTCTGGAAGCCACCAGGTAAACCCGTAAAAAACAGAACAGGAGATACCCCGAAGGGTTCTCCTGTTTTTTTGATGTGTGCAGTTTTCGATGTTTCCGAATCTTTATTTGTGGATGTACTCGAAGGTCATCTTGTTCAGGATATCGCACAGATCCGCATAGGTGGCGTTGGGATTGGCCACGGCGGGCTGATCGACCCTAAGAACAGCCGGAAATCCGACAGCATCAGGCTCCGGATTCTCAGCTTCATCAACGATCACTACCGGACGGTAACCCTGGAGGATGTGGCCAACCATTTCAACTACTCTGTCACGCACCGCCTACAGAAAAACACACAGTTAAAAGGAAAACCGGCTGATCGCCATCATCAGCCGGTTTTTTGATGGATTTTATCAGATTCTGGCGACTCCGCTTTCCCTCGCGGCCTCAGCCACGGCCTTGGCCACGGCGGGGCCAACCCGTTTGTCAAAAGCGTAGGGAAGGATGTAATCCTTGGACAGCTCCTCTTCCGATACCAGATCCGCCAGGGCGTGGGAGGCAGCCACCTTCATGGGTTCGTTGATGTCTCGGGCTCTCACATCCAGGGCGCCGCGGAACAGGCCGGGGAATACCAGCACGTTGTTGATCTGGTTGGGATGGTCGGAACGTCCGGTGCCCACCACGGCAGCGCCTGCCTCCTTGGCCTCCTCCGGCTCGATTTCCGGCACGGGATTCGCCATGGGGAACACAATGGCGCCCTCGGCCATGGAACGGATCATATCCTTGGAGACAATATGGGGCGCGCTGACGCCGATAAACACGTCCGCTCCCTGAAGCGCATCCGCCAGTTTGCCGCTGAATTTTTCCGGATTGGTGATGGCAGCCATCTCTGCCTGGGCCGGGTTCATCTCGACGCCTTCGCAGAGAATGCCATAGCGGTCCACCATTTTCAGGTGCTTCACGCCCAGGTTCATCAAATGCTTGCCAATGGCAATGCCCGCGGAACCGGAGCCGTTGATGACAACCTTGACATTGTCAATGGTCTTGCCGACAACCCTCAGGGCATTGAGCAGCGCGGCTCCCACGACACAGGCTGTGCCATGCTGATCATCATGGAAAACAGGAATATCGCAGATTTCCTTCAATTTACGTTCGATCTCGAAGCAGCGGGGAGCGGCGATATCTTCCAGGTTGATGCCGCCGAAGCTGCCTGAAATCAGGTAGATGGTGCGGACAATTTCATCCACATCTTTGCTGCGGATGCAAATGGGAAAAGCGTCTACGTCGCCAAAGGCTTTGAACAGGGCGCATTTTCCCTCCATGACAGGCATACCGGCCTCCGGACCGATATCTCCCAGGCCAAGAACCGCAGTGCCGTCAGTGATCACGGCCACCAGGTTGTGGCGGCGGGTCAGATCAAAGGAACGGTCATAGTCCTTTTGAATCTCCAGACAGGGCTGGGCGACTCCCGGCGTATAGGCCAGCGACAGATCATCCTTGTTCTTGACAGGTACTCTTGAGACAACCTCGATCTTACCCTGCCATTCGGCATGAAGTCGGAGAGACTCTTCTGCGTAATTCATGACAGTAACCTCCTGATGGATTAATAACGATTAACTTTTTTTATTATATCCCACGGGGGAGATATTCGCAAGCCGATCTTGGCACACCGCCCCCGGCAAAAGCTGACGTTTTACCGTGGATTCTGATCCGACAGCTGAAAAAAATTTCCTTTTCCGGGCAAATTTCAGTTGAGTATTTGCGAAGAATAGAGTAACCTATATATATGGAATACATTTCGGTATTCAGACAAAAAATATTAAGAGGTGTATGGACTATGTATCAGGATGAATACAGACGCTGGCTCGAGGCCGATCTGCAGGATGTCGATCTGGGAACAGAACTCAGAAAAATCGAAGGCGATGATGAAGCCATCAAGGAACGGTTTGCCATCGCCCTTCAGTTCGGAACCGCCGGACTGCGCGGCACCCTTGGTGCCGGTACCAACCGCATGAACATCTGGGTTGTCCGTCAGGCGACTCAGGGCGTCGCCGATTGGGTAAAAACCCAGGGCGGTACTCAGACAGTAGCCATCAGCTACGACAGCCGCCTGAAGGGATGGACCTTTGCCAGAGACGCCGCCGGCGTGCTGGCCGCCAATGGAATCAATGTCAGAATTTACGATGAGCTGATGCCCGTTCCGGCCCTGTCCTTTGCCACCCGTTACTATCACTGCAATGCCGGTATTATGGTAACCGCATCCCACAATCCCGCTCAGTACAACGGCTACAAGGCCTATGGTCCCGACGGATGCCAGATGACCGACGACGCCGCAGCCATTGTTTATGACTCCATTCAGAAGACCGATGTTCTGACCGGCGCCAAATACATGAGCTTCGCGGAAGGCGTGGAAAAAGGCCTCATCAAGTTTGTCGGCGACGACTGCAAGGAAGCCCTTTACGCAGCCATCGAAGCCCGCCAGGTAAGACCCGGTCTCTGCAAGACCGCCGGTCTGAAGCTGGTTTATTCTCCTCTGAACGGCACAGGCCTGGTTCCTGTTACCCGGGTTCTGAGAGACATGGGCATCACCGATATTACCATCGTTCCCGAGCAGGAATATCCGAACGGCTACTTCACCACCTGCTCCTATCCCAACCCCGAGATTTATGCCGCTCTGGAAAAAGGTCTGGAACTGGCGAAGGCCACCGGCGCCGACCTGATGCTGGCCACCGACCCGGATGCCGACCGTGTGGGTATTGCCATGAAGTGTCCTGATGGCTCCTACGAGCTGGTCAGCGGCAACGAAATGGGCGTTCTGCTTCTGGACTACATCTGCGCCGGACGCATTGAAAAAGGCACCATGCCCAAGAACCCCGTGGCTGTCAAATCCATCGTTTCCACTCCTTTGGCCGACGCGGTGGCCGCTCATTACGGCGTTGAGATGCGCAACGTGCTGACCGGCTTCAAGTGGATCGGCGACCAGATTGCCCAGCTGGAGGAAGCAGGTGAGGTTGACCGCTTCATCTTCGGTTTTGAGGAAAGCTACGGCTATCTGGCCGGCCCCTATGTCCGCGACAAGGATGCCGTCATCGGCTCCATGCTGATCTGCGAGATGGCTGCCTACTACCGCTCCATCGGTTCCAGCATCAAGGAACGTCTGGAGCAGATCTACGCCGAGTACGGCCGCTATCTGAACAAGGTCGACAGCTTCGAGTTCCCCGGTCTGTCCGGTATGGACAAGATGGCAGGCATCATGAACTCTCTGCGTGAGACTCCTCCCACCGAGTTCGCCGGCAAGAAGGTTGTCAAGGCTGTGGACTACGCCAAGCCCGAGGAAACCGGTCTTCCCAAGGCCAATGTCCTGATTTATTCTCTGGAAGACGGCGCCACCGTGGTGGTTCGTCCCTCCGGCACCGAGCCCAAGATCAAGACCTACTTTACCACTCTCGGTAAAGATCTGGCCGAAGCTCAGGCCGAAAAGGATGCCCTGGCCGAAGCCGTCAAGCCGATCCTTTCCTGATTTTTACCACAGGCAAAGCATAGGGTGCAGCATCTGGCTGCACCCTTTTTTCAGTCATCAGAGTTTCCGAAACAACCAGCCATCAAAAAAGGTGATGCGACAAGCATCACCTGAAAGGAATTCAAATTAATGGAAAATACGACAGCAAGCATCCGTCATTCTTTCGATCTTTCCGGCCGCTGGGCCCTCGTCACCGGTGCCCGGGGTCTGGCTCTGGGCATGGCCGACGGCCTGTCCCAGGCAGGAGCCCGCGTCGTCCTGATGAGCCGCACCTGTCCTGAAAATCCGGCCTATCCCTTCATTCAGGCCGACCTTTCCGACAGAGAGTCTCTGAAAAAAGGCTTTAATACGGTGATGGAGCTCACCGGAGGCCGACTGGACATTCTTGTCAACTGCGCCGGAATCCAGCGCCGTCACGAGTGTGAAGCGTTTCCTCTGGAAGACTGGGACGAAGTCCTGGAGGTCAACCTCACCGCCTGCTTTGAGCTCTGCCAGCTGGCAGGCAGCGTCATGCTGAAGCAGGGAAAGGGAAAAATCATCAACATCGCCTCCATGATCAGCTTCTTCGGCGGGATCCG
The DNA here is from genome assembly GCA_902783575.1 of uncultured Eubacteriales bacterium. GTDB lineage: Bacteria > Bacillota > Clostridia > Lachnospirales > Bianqueaceae > RUG760. Next base: position 49,586 of record CACZRP010000057.1, on the reverse strand, counting down.
GATCCCGGCCTATGCCGCCAGCAAGGGCGGTATTGCCCAGCTGACCAAATCCCTGGCGGTGGCCTGGAGCGGCAAGGGCATCCAGGTAAACGCTCTGGCGCCCGGCTATATGGCGACGGATATGAACACGGCCCTGCTGGAGGATCCGGTGCGGAGCGCTTCCATACTGGGACGGATTCCCGCCGGCCGCTGGGGAACCCCGGAGGACATGGCCGGTCCCTGTGTATTTCTTGCCTCCGACGCTTCGGACTATGTCAGCGGGGCCGTGATCCCTGTGGACGGGGCCTATCTGGTATATTAATTCACGGCATCAGGTAGAAGATGAAGAGGCAGCGCTGTCCTTGGTTTCCATCCGGTGCCTGTCTTTCGCTTCGGAGCCGCTCTCCTGCAGAGAAAGGCTTTGGATAATGAGCTCGGTTTTCTCTGCGCTGACGCCGCCGGTCAGCACGGCGTTCGCTCCCAGGGCGCTGATCTTCAGCGCGTCCTGAAGCGTACGGATGGTGCCTTCAAACACAAAAAATACTCCCTCGGGCACCAGAGGTGTCAGGGCGGCATCGCTGGTGGCAATGATTCTGGCTTCCGCGTTCAGAGCTTTTTCCAGTTCTTCCTGGTCGTGAACCTCCACCATGGCAGAGATTCCCAGGTAATCACACATTGCAATGGCGTTGGCCAGCTGTCCCGGCGTTAAAATGGAGCTGATCAGGCGTACCGCGGAGGCTCCCAGCAGTCTGGCCTCAAAGATCTGGTACTCATCAACAATAAAATCCTTAAACAGGCAGGGAATCGAAACCGCTTTGGAAACATTCTTCAGATAGTCCGGCTGAAGTGGCCGGCTGTCGGGTTCCACCAGAATGGAAATCCCGTCGGCTCCAGCCTTCTCATAGGCCAGCGCCGTTTCCTTATAAGCGCTGGCTTCTGTACCGGCGCTCATGATATCACAGATAAAAGAAAGTCCCGGACCCTGGATAGACGTTTCGAAGACAAATTGACTCATGGGGAGACTCAGTGCATTACTTCTAATTTCCACCAATGAAAGCTGTTTTTCTTTTTCAGCCACCCGCCTTCGGGCAGACTGAGCCAGTTCTTCCAGAATATTCATAGCCGTTCCTCTCTATAATGTTTTTTCATGTTGGGAAAGGTCTTATCTAATTAATCTCATCTTCCTCTTTACTTGCATTATATTGAACAGATTTACAATTGTCAATATTCGTTTGCCCCGATGCCATTGAGACATCAATCTAAGATTTTTTCCGGTTTCCACTTCAGGAAGTCTCCGGATACCAGGCGGTAAATTCTTCCGCGGTACTCCCCCTGGATACTGTCATGGAATCGGGACTGCCCATGACAGTGGGCATAAATGACCTGCGAAGCGCCATATTTCTCTGCCATGTCGGTAAAGGCGCTCCTTTTCTCCAGAATATCTGTCGGAGGATAATGGAGAAACATAATAAATTTCGAATAGCCGTCCGCCCGGGCCGCCTCAAAGGATGTTCTCAGGCGGGCGGCTTCCCGTTCAATGAGTTTTTTCGCGTGGGCCTCTTCCGCTTCATCCCATCCGATAATCTGCCCCCGGCGGTTCAGATAATAGGGGCCCTCAAAGGTAAAGCCCTTGGTGCCCACCAGGGCGTAATCCTGATAAGTTTCATAGTTGTCCTGGAGGAAGTTCAGCTCCGGACGGAACTGTTCATTCAGCCGCTCGGTTTTCTTCGCATCCCAGAACATGTCATGATTTCCCCGGAGCAGGATTTTGCGTCCCGGCAGATTCCGGATGTATTCAAAATCCTTTTCGCATTCGCTCAGGTTTTTTCCCCAGCTGTGGTCCCCCACCAGCACCAGGGTATCCTCGTCCGTCATCACCCGGACGCAGTTCTTCAGAAATTTTTCCTCGTGTTTTTTCCAAACTGGATCGTGCAGCTGTCCTGGGGCTTTCAGCACGGATTGAAAATGGAGATGCAGATCTCCGATGGCATATAAACTCATTTTATTTTTCCCTGCTCCCAAATAACCGGTAGTTTCCCATGGAGGGCCATCCCTCCTTCTGGGATTATATAATATCGGAGAGAAATATTTTTTTCAAGCAATACTCTTCACTGAACCCCAACGATGTTATATACTTAAAGAATGAACTGTCATTTAATTAACCATGAAAGGAATAAGCCAATGAACCTGCATCGCTGGAAAGATGTTGACTATCGGGGACAGATTGTCAGGGTCGATTATGCTGCTCCGGATTACGAAGGCAATCCCTGGATGAAATACGCCAATGTATATCTTCCTTACGGCTATGATCCCAACAAAGCCTATGACATTCTGTATCTGATCCATGGAGGCGGCGGAAACTCCGACGCCTGGCTGGACTGCTCTCAGATTAAAAACGCTTTTGACCAGGCTTTTCAGGCAGGTACCGCCCGTCCCTTTATCGCGGTATTCCCCTGCTTCTACAGCTGGATCCCCTCGGAACACCGCAGCGAAGGAATCGATGCGGCCAAAGAAGATTCCCAGGTCCGGGCCTTCCAGAAGGAATTCGCCGAATGCCTGATTCCGGCGGTGGAGGGGCGTTTTCACACCTACGCTGAAGACCTGTCTTTGAAATCCCTGCAGGCCTCCCGCAGACACCGGGCCTTCGGCGGTTTTTCCATGGGCGGCTCCACCACCTGGTACGCCTTTCTGAATCATCTGGATATCATCGGCACTTTTCTCCCCCTTTCGGGCGACTGCTGGGCCGTGCAGCCCCTGGGCGGAAAACTGAATTCCGAAGAAACCGCCGGCCTGCTGGCAGAGGCTGTCCGGAAGCTGGGATTCACCAGCAGGGACTTCAGGCTTCTCATCGGCACCGGCGATCAGGATATCGCCTACGGCAATCTGTCGCCCCAGGTGGAGGCCATGGCCGCGTATCCCGGCATTTTTGACCTTCAGGAAGACATGAGAGGCGGCAACATGCATTACGTCATCAAGGAAGGAGCTCCCCACGCCTACGAGGAGGTCTACCATCATATCTGGAACTACCTGCCTTATATTTTCGATTAGTCCAAAATTGTGCTATTAATCCGATAATTATGCAAGTATTCGGGGCAGGCAGCTGATATAATGGACTCAGAAAGTCAAACAATGAAAAGAGGAATGTGCAATGAAAAATCCAAATGCCAATTCAGATCTGATCGCCCGCAAGTATATGGACAGCCTGGTGATTGAGGAACGGGTACTGGGCGCCGTCCGTCCCAGCTCCAAGGTAATCTTTCTCGGAAAAGAGTTTGATACGCCCATCATGGCCGGAGCCCTGAGCCATCTGAAGAATGGCATGGCTCCCTACGCGGAAGGCGCCAGACTGGCTGGAGCCGTGGCCTGCATTGGCATGGGAGATAACAAGACCCTGGGAGAATGCATCGATACCGGCGCTGATGTTATCAAGATCATCAAGCCTTATGCTGACAGAGAAGAAATTTTCAGCCGCCTTCAATACGCCAGGGAACACGGAGCGCTGGCCGTGGGTCTGGACGGCGGACACGCCATCAAGGAGGAATCCCCCGAATTTGACACCATCGTGGGCTGTCCCATGAAGCTTCCCACCCTCGAAGAAATGAAAGAATACATTTCCTTCGCCGGCCTTCCCTTCTTCATTAAAGATATCCTGAGTGTCCGGGACGCGGTTCTGGCCAAGGAAATCGGCGCGGCAGGCGTGATTGTGGGCCATCATCACAACCTGATGCGCTGGGCGACGCCTCCCGTCTATCTGATGAAAGAAATCCGCAAGGCTGTAGGCGATGATTTTATACTGATCGCCGATGGAGGCATAGAAGACGGCTTTGACGCCTTCAAGGCTCTGGCCATGGGCGCGGACATGGTATGCGTCGGCCGCGCGCTGATGCCGCCTTATATCAAGGAAGGCGCCCAGGGTGTGGCGAATACCATCCGGACAATGAACGATGAGCTTCTGTCCATGATGTTCCGCACCGCTTCCGCCGATGTCAGAAATATTGATCCCACCGTGATTCACGAGGGCTGGTGGCTGTAAAAAAATAAGGTCCGGGGGTGTGCCATGGCATCAATCCAGGAAAAAAATCTGAGGGAACTGGAATACCAAAGCCGGGAAACCGGTGAGTTTCATCACGAAGTCAGTCAGGAAGAATATCTGATTGAAAAAGTCAAATCAGGAGATGAAAGCTTTCTGGAGGATTTTTCTCTGGAGGATGACAGCATTCATGCCGGTCACCTGTCCGATGATCCGGTGCAGCGCTTCCGGTATCTGTTCATGGCAGTGACCACCATCATTACCCGGGTGGCCATTGGCGAAGGAATGCACAAGGAACGGGCCTTCAATATCAGCGATATTTTCATCTACCGGATGGACCATCTGACCTCTCAGGATCAGATTACCGCCCTTTTGAAGGAAGAGCTGGCCTTCTTTATGAGAGAGATCCAGGCCGCGAAAAGAAAACAGATCTTTTCCCGGGCCGTGGCCCAGGGAATTGATTATATCGAAAAGAATCTCCACTCTCCCCTTTCCGTGGGAGAAGTAGCCGACCATGTGGGTCTCAGCGCCAGCTATTATTCAGATCTTTTCAAGCGGGAAACCGGCCGCACCGTAGCGGTATATATCATGGAGGAACGCATTGAGACCGCGAAAAACCTGCTGCGGTATTCCGATCTGCCCTATGCGGACATCTCCGCGACCCTGTCCTTCAGCAGTCAGAGTCACTTCATCCGGCTGTTCAAGCAATATACCGGAATGACCCCGGCCCAGTTCCGCCGGGGCCGGTGAATGCCTGTCAGGAATTTCTGTGTACGAACAGGTTTCAAAGAAACCTGGAAATCCTTTGCCTGGCTTAATCACCCCTTGCCACAAGATCTTTCTGTCCTGTCAAGGCTGCACTCACATAGTGAATACACTATGTGAATGCACCGCTGCGCGGCTGCGGCCTTGACAGGCAGAAGACTTGTGGCTTTTTTATAATTAAGCCAGGCAAAGGATATAACTGCCGCTGGCTGAGCGGCCCCCTGTGTCACAGATCAGGCGTTATTGCTGCCATCTGTGAAAATGCTGCTTTGAACGGTTTCACAGATTTGGCTATATTCCAGTGTTCTGTGACAATTTGCCAGTTGATTGTCACTGAGCAGCCCTGACCAGGCTATCTGTGACAGAATGCTGTCACAGGCCATGGGGCATCCCTATGATCTGTGACAAAAATAGGGCAATATCCTAAGATATGCCCTCTTTTGGCTTGATTTTTGTCACACATCAGATGCCAGCTTGTCTCCTGTGACAGCAATTTGAAGATTTGTCACAGGAGACGGCAGGACGCCTGTTTTGTGACAATCGGACTGATGATTGTCGGTGGTGCGTGTAGATTCCCCTCATGAAAGGATTGTCAGAAGCTCATCCAGCGTCGGGAGGCCAACAATGTTTTCCGCGTAGATGGCTTTCTCAACGATGCCATCCTTGTCCACAATGAACATGGCCGGGAGCTGCTGTTCTTTCCCGCGTAAAGCAGCTCCGCCTCCAGGGCGGGGAACCGATCTCCCTGAAGCAATTTTGCCATGTGTCCTGTCTCCTTTACTATGATTGATATTCGTATTATAGCAAACTCTGTTTTTCCCGTAAACTCAATTCCCGTCACTTTCCCCTCTGGTGAAAAATTTATGTTTTTTTACATCAAACAGTTGCGGTTTTTAAAATTTTTTGTTATTATTTTTGCAATACTTCAAATAACGGAGACTCAAATATGGAAAACATCGATTTCAAGTTAGTGGGAGATAGACTGAAAAAGGCCCGTCTGGAAAAAGGAATGACCCAGCTGGAGCTGGCTAAGGAGGTCGGTCTCTCCTATGCCTGGGTATCTCAGCTGGAAAAGGGAAAGAAGCTTCCTCTGGAAACGCTGATGAAATTCTGTTCGGTTCTGGATAAGGATCCCAATTACTTTCTTATGGATACCAAGTATGTGCCGGAGGAAGTCATTCTGAACAGAGAGCTGGGCAGGAAGCTGAAGGGTCTAGACCGGAACGTGATCGTAACCTTAAACGGAATCGTGGACCTGCTGATCAAACAGCACGAAGAAGACAAATCCGATAAAAAGAAAGCCTGAGAAAAATAACGCTGCGGAAAAATCTCCGCAGCGGCGTTTTTATATCTGATGATTTTGGCGAATACCCAGACCCGGTTGCTTTACTGACTTGCCAGCTGTTTTCCCATTTTGAAGGCTTTCCTGCACTCTTCCGGGAATACGGTCTCGTGGCGCTGTTTTTTGTCTTCCGGATCGAACATCGACCATTCCCAGTCCAGCTTGCTGTAATCCTTCACCTGGAGCGTGTTGCCGCAGATCAGGGTTTCACAGGGACCCACAAACCGGCTGAGGGTCTGCTGATAGTTTTTGACCAGATTCACATAAAGTGTGTCCGGGGCGTTGCTGGTCATGACCAGCAGCACAGGCACCGGATGGATATTGCAGCAGGGCGTTTCCTTATTGTAGGTCAGGTTCTGGAAAATCAGCCGCTCATAAAGCGCCCGGAAGGAGGCTGTCAGCTCGCTGAGATAGTTGGGGGATCCGATAATCAGACCATCCGCTTCCCGGATGGCATCCAGGACCGGCGTCAGCCCATCCCTGCACATGCAGTGACCCTTGAATTTTTCTTTCTTGCAGGCGAAGCAGGAAATACAGCCGGTATACTTTTCCAGACGGAAAAGATCAAACCGGACAATCTCGGCTCCCGCCTCTTCGGCTCCCTTGGCCGCTTCACTAATCAGCGTATCCGTATTCCAGCCTTTTCTGGGCCCGGCGTTGACAACAACTATTTTTTTCTTTTCAGCAGTGCTCATAGCAGTTCCTCTCTCACTGGTTTTCTATAATCATAAGCCAATACAGGGCAAAAAGCAAACAGTGCGCAGCAGATTCCGCCTAAGAAACCTGCATCGTCGCTTATTCTTCCTCCGTCAGCCGTTTCAGGCACCGGGACAGTTCTTCCTGGTAGGCCGTTTCCTCCTGGCGGAGCTTCTCCCTGTACTTGGCGGGATTTTGAACCTTTTCGGCGCCCAGCCATGTCAGGCAGGCCGCCGCCTCCCTGGGCCCGGACGGGGAACCGGGCCCGGCGGCTACTGCTTGGCTTCTACAAACCAACGGTCCTTCTCGCGATATAGAAAGGTTTCCCTCTTTTTGACACGGATTTTGTACCGGGTGATATCCCGGCCGCCGGAAAACATTTTTGTCTGGTCAGACACTCTGGCGTCTTCCACCAGAAACTGTTTTCCCTGCATACTGATCTGCCGCGGCAGCACATCGCCGCTGGCAGTAAATTCCACCATTACCGTCACGTAACGTTTGACTCTGTTTCCTTCCATGGATGCCTCCGCCGCGGCTTTTTATCTTTTCTATTCGCCGCTTTTGTGTCCTCCGATCTGGTGATTTCGTTTGATCGTCATACCGTCTTCCTGATAATTCATGGCTTTCAGGATGGCATCTTTTCCATATTTGATTTTGATATCCAGCACAGCCTGCTGGATTTTTTTGTTTTTTTCCAGCCGCTCGCTCAGGGTCTCGCTGAACAGGTCCATCTGGTAGGAGCCGTTGTCGTCGCTGAGACCGCCGGCGGTGATTCCTATGTGCCGGATGGGCAGCCCGGGAACCACCAGCTGGTGATATTTCTCCGTCACTGCCGGAATAACCAGCAGATCCGCGTTGGTGCGGCGGGGTACCTTCACCGTAGCGTGAACGGAGGGCCACAGCACCGTATGGGAATAACCCACATACATGCCGAAGGTGTCTGTAACCACGTGCTTACGGACCATATCCAGGCACATGAGGTCCGTCATTTCCTTAAGTATCAGCTCTCCGCCTTCGTAGTCGTAGTCCTTCAGAAGAATCTGAAAGCTGGAAAGACATCGGCTCTTGGGCCTGTAACGCTTGATGTCCTCCATGGTGGTGCTTTCCCGGCCCCAGGCATGATCGATCATCAGCTCGGCGTCAATGCCGAACTCCCTGTACATCACTTCCGGATCCGCCATGGCAATCTCCCGCTGGGTAGTGATGCCCAGCCTTGCCAGATGGGCCGCTTTTCCGCCGGCGATCATCCAGAAATCCGTCAGGGGCTGGTGGTCCCAGAGGGTCTGCCGGTACAGGTTTTCATCCAGAAATCCGATGAAATCCGGCGCGTGCTTGGCCGTGATGTCCAGCGCCACCTTGGTGAGGTACAGGTTGGTGCCGATGCCGCAGGTGGAACGCACTCCCACCTGCCGGGTAATCTGGTCCATCAGAAAGACAGCCATTTCTCTGGCCGTCATATGATACAGATTCAGGTACCGGGTGATGTCGATGAAACTTTCATCCACGGAGTAAACATGAATATCCTCCTCCGATATGTACCGCAGATAGACCTCATAGATCCGGGCCGCGTAATCGATATACATCTTCATCCGGGGAGGGGCCATGATATAGTCAATGCCGTCCGGTATTTCATATACCCGGCACCGGTTCTTGACTCCGAGTTTTTTCATGGAGGGCGAGACCGCCAGGCACAGGGTGCCTCTGGATCGCTCCGGGTCCGCCACCACCAGGTTTGTGGTCATGGGATCCAGTCCCCGTTCCACACATTCCACCGAGGCGTAGAAGCTCTTGAGATCGATGCACAGGTAAACGGGATCCTGTTCTCCCGCGTTTCCTGATTCCGCAAATGCTTCCATCGCTGTATCCGCTGTTATTTCAGCCTGTCAATGGAGGAGGCGATATGCTTGATCAGATGAGTGGCAACGCCCTGTACGTAAAATTCATCCTCGGGGCCGATGGGGATATCCTCCAGCGCGCTGTTTTCCGGATGAAGAAACTGTTTTCCCTGACGGATCATCAGCCGCTTCAGGGTGCTTTCGCCATTCAGCAGGGCCACCACAATGTCCCCCTTGCAGGCTTCGGCGGTTTTTCTGACCACCACCAGATCTCCTTCTTCGATTCCGGCCTCGATCATGGAATCGCCTTTGGCGGTGACGATATAGAACTCTCCCTTGCCGAAAATCTCTTCCGGCAGGGTATAATAGGCATCGATGTCCTGCTCCTCAAATTCCGGGGTCCCGCAGCGCACGGAGCCCACATGGGCTACCCTGACTCCCTGCTCCCTGTGTTTTCTGGTAATTTCGGTGCCGATAAAATGACCATCGTACTCGATCATGCCTTTTTCCTTCATTTCCTGAAGATAGCGGTAAACGCCGCTGCGGTGAAGGCCCACCGCTTCCGCGATGGCAGCCAGGGACGGGGACTGTTTGTGGCTGCTGTAATACTCATCGGTAAAATGGATAATCTTTTCCATCAGTTCAGGATCTTTTTTTCTCATCTCATTTCTCCTCTGTTTTCTATCCGAGACAGTTGTCCTGTTTCCGTGCCTGTATTATAGCGGCAATTTCGGCCCCTGTCAAGAGAGTCATTTGTCTCGGATAGAAAAAACGCCGGAAAACCCGCTCCATCAGCAGATTTTCCGGCATCATGATTTCTTTTTATTCAAACGATCCCGAAAGGCTAATCAGCCAGAGGGCGCAGGATCCACAGGGGCATTCCCCATTCATCCTGTCCGTTTTCCAGGAATCCGTGGGCTCTCCAGAAACGGACCGCGTCCTTCCCTTCACTGTTCAGCTCATAATAGGCCGCTCCCTGGGCCTTCGTGTATTCCTTCAGGGCGGTGAAACAGTGATGGCCGGCTCCCTCGCCCCTAAAGGGCGGGAAAACCCAGTAATCCAGGATAAAGCACTTGCCATCCTCTGACTGATAGATACAGTAGGAGGCCGCGCCGATCCGCAGGCCCTCCCGGACAAAATACACCAGATGATGGCGATCCTTTTCCCGAAGCATGTGGCTTCGGATGACGCCCCGGTACTCTTCGCCCGAGAAATAGTCGATATCCTCCTGGCCGGAAATAATTCCATCCTCCGTCAGGTAGATAATATGCTGCTTCCAGAACTCTTCCAGGGAGTCCTCATCCGGGCTCACCTCTTCCACCGAAATGGGGGCAATCCGGTTGATTTCCTCACAGCTCAGCTGCCCGTTTTCGCCCAGGGTGAACCGGTAGCCGCAGCGGTCCGTCACCAGCAGGGTGATATCGGGGCTGGCTTCCTTAAAGAGACGGACATTCTTCAGAAACTGGCTGTACAGGGACGCTGTCCAGTTGGTGACAACGCCATAGCGCGGACGAAGAATGCTCAGGGCCTCCAGGCTGAAGAGGTTTCCGCAGCCGTGGTGAGGCACCTTCATCAGGTCCACGGGGCGGCCCACCGCCCGGGCGTAGGCGTCATTCTGATTGCTGTAGCGGGGATAGTCCAGGGCTTCGTTCTGGGCATCGCCGCCCAGGTAGACCGTGGTGCCCTTCACATCAGCGAACAGGGCCACCGAGTTGGTGTTTTCCCCAAAACGGATCTGCTGATAATAGGGAGAGTCGGGGGCCTCGTACATTTCGCGGATGGCGTCGGATCCGCCAAAGACCCGGAAATCAAAATCCCCCAGACAGACCCGGTCAAAGGACCCGTCAATTACCACCAGCTCCGACAGCCTCCTGGCCTGTTCGCACATGGCCTCACAGAGGGCCTCCTCCGTGCGGTTGTACTCGTCCGAGGCCTCCCTGCCGCTGCTGGTGGATATATTCAGGCCGCTGAATTTCTTCATATAGACTTTTCCCACGGGATAATGATCTAAAAGAGCCGGAAGGCTCCCGTAGTGATCCCGGTGGAAATGGGTAATCAGGATAAATTCCAGCTTCTCTACGCCGAGCTGCTTCAGATACGGATCGATCCGGCTGCTGAAAGCATCGGAAAAACCGGTATCAATGAGGGCGTATTTTCCCTGGGATTCCAGCAGGATAATATCGCTCCAGCAGGCTCTGATAAAATGGATCCTGTTCATGGTTTTCTCCTCTCACAGCCGGCTTTGGCTGTTTTTCGCGTCAGATACCAACCACCAGTCCGTACCGGATGGCGGCGAACAGCAGCGCCACCAGCAGCAGCACCGCCGCCAGAAGCAGCAGGATGATGCGGATATGTATTTTCCGCTCGGAATACAGGGTGGCAATATATTCCCGCACAAAGGCGTTGATCCAGAAATACTGCCGGGTTCTGCTTCCGATGCCTTCAATCTTCAGACCCATGCCCGTGGCCAGAAGGCCGGCCCGGAACACATGATAGTTGGTAGTGGAAAAAATAACCTTCGGATTCGCCTGATCCGTGCTGCGGCGGATCAGCTTCATGGAATTATTCAGATTTTCGTAGGTATTGACCGACTGGTCTTCCGCCAGAATCCGCTCTTCGGGTATGCCGATGCTCAGCAGGTAATTCCGGATGGCCTGGGCCTCCGGCATCACCTCGTCGCTGCCCTGGCCTCCCGAAGGAACGAAAACAATCTCTTTGCCTGTGGCGGCCTTCTGTTTCGCGGCAAAATCCACCGCCTTGTCCGTGCGGGCCTTCAGCAGGTTGGTAAGACTTCCGTCCTCGTTGATCTGGCAGCCCAGAATCAGCACATAATCCTTGTCAAAGGCCGGTTTGTGCCGGGCAGCTTTGATGCCGAACCAGATGGTAGCCAGCAGCACGCTTTCCAGATATGCCACAATGATGCCCACGGAATTTTCGATGAACAGCTCCACATACATGGCCACGCCCCGTTCGTTATGGACATCCACCAGACTGGTTCTCTGAAGCCAGCTGGAAAGCAGCTCCGGAAAAAGGGTTCCCAGGAAGATGGCAGCGCCCAGGATGGCGCCCAGCATGTTGTGCCAGTTGCGCCCTTCCTTTTTCATCAGATAGAGGTTGCTGAAGATAATATAAATCCATGTCAGAAAGAAGACCGGCAGCATCAGCAGGGAGAAAGTACCGCCCGAACTGAGAATGTTCCGAAGCAGGTCTTCCAGCGCTTCCAGACGGAACATATCGGGAATCCGGTTCAGAATCAAAAACACCACAAAGATGGCGACACCCAGAATCATGACATTTCTGTACTGATAGATATTGCTGCGTACGCTTTTCCGGTAGGCCCGGAGCAGACCCGCAAAAATGGCCAGGAAATAAATCAGTATCGCAACGCTGAAGGCAGTGTAGCCCCGGGAACGGCCGAAAATACCATCTGCCACAAGAATCTTTGGATAATAAACCTGCAGCGGGATGACCCTGGAAAATACATCACCGTTCTCAATCCTAAGGATTGCCTTGCCTCTCTGCAGGGCGGAAAGCCTGACTATAATGACATTGTCCCCGGCCTCCACACTGTCTACGGAAACAATCTCCTGATCCTGTTCCACCCAGACCCGATAGTCCTCCAGGCTGTAATTCTGCAGATTGGTCTCGTCATGGATTGTCAGGGAAGTGCTCATCAGCACGAAAACCACGGAGGCCAGAACCAGAAGCGCCAGCGCAAGGATCAGATAAAACTTTTTATTCATACGGTCACCTGCTAAAAAAGGACTGCCGGCTCCCCTCTGTCAGAGGGGAAACCGGCAGTCCCCTAATAAAACTTAATCAGTAAACGGGATACTTAATCGTAGATCGGACGGCCGTCCTCGCCGAAGTATACCGGTTTGTTGTGCTTGCTGGAGTAGTAGATGCTGTCAAGGATCTTGGTGACAACATATGCCTGCTCAGCAGTAACGAACAGTTTGGAAGGATCGTTGGCTTCCAGAGCAGTTACCCAGATGTCATGCTCTTTGGACAGAGGAGCGGGACCCTGGCTGAAACCGGGCAGGAAGTTGGGAATGACACGGCCTACCATGGTGGTAGCCATCTCGTTGCCGACGATGTGGTTCAGGCGAACCTGACCGGTGAAAGTATCAAGACCACCTTTGGTACCGGCAAGCATGGTATGAGCCTGGCCGTTGGCACCGCGGTCCTCAGCCATGTTCAGAGCCCAGGAAGCGCGCAGGTTGATAACAGCGCCATTCTTCATTTTGATCTGGCCGACAGCGGAGTCTTCCACGTCGTAGGTCTTGTTGTTCCAGTGATCGGGCTCACCGCGGAAGTTGTTCTGTCCCTGATGATCAGGATCCAGAAGGGTACCCAGTTTCTCGAAGCTGGTACCGACAACATACTCTACGTCGTAGTTGTTCATCAGCCACAGGGTCAGGTCCAGAGCATGGGTTCCGATATCGATCAGGGGACCGCCGCCCTGTTTGCTCTTGTCGGTGAAAACGCCCCAGGTGGGAACACCGCGGCGGCGAAGCAGAGAAGCTTCAGCATAGTAAACATCACCGATCCAGCCTTCGTCAACAACCTTCTTGGCAACGTAGTTGACATTGAAATGACGATACTGATAACCGATGGTCAGCATCTTACCGGTGCGGTCTCTGGCTTCGATCATTTTGATGGCATCAGCCTCAGTGGCGGCCATGGGTTTCTCGCAGAGAACATGTTTGCCAGCTTCCAGAGCTGCAACAGTGATCTCGCAGTGGGAAATATTCGGGGTCAGAACGTGGACTGCGTCGATGGCAGGATCAGCCAGCAGCTCACGGTAATCGGTATAGACCTTTGCGTCGGGGGTGCCATATTCCTTGGCGGCCTTCTCAGCGCGCTCGGGAATCAGGTCACAGAAAGCCACCAGATCAACACGGCCCTTTTCTGCCTGCTGCTTCATGCCGGGAAGGTGCTTCTGGTTAGCGATACCGCCGCAGCCGATGAAACCGATTTTCAGTTTTGCCATTTGTAATTCCTCCTATAATTTCACAGGTACATATTCCTGCACATAACTGATATGATTGTATCACGCAACCGGTTAGATGTAAATAATGAAATATCAAATAGTTATGATGCCAAGCACATTGGCAATGGAGCTTAAAAGAATCACCATGACGAAGAAAGGCGCAATATATTTCAGACAGATCCGATACATGCCCTCAAAGCGGAACCGGGAGGAAAGGTGCACCTCCTCGGATATTTTTCTGACACCCACCACATAAACCGCAAAAATGCAGATCACGAAGGCCGCCACCGGCATCATGAGGGAATTGGTCAGGAAATCGAAGAAGTCCAGAATGGACATGCCCAGAGGCGTCACGCCGAAAAGGGGACCGAAGCCCAGAGAGGACAGAGATCCCAGCACCGCCACGATGAGCGCCACCACCGTGGTGGCCTTCTTCCGGCTCCATTTCAGTTCATCCTCAAAGGTGGAGGCGCAGGTCTCTGCCAGAGAAATGGCGCTGGTCAGCGCCGCGAACAGCACCAGCACAAAGAACAGAATTCCCACAAAGCGGCCGCCGCTCATGCTTTCAAAGATCTTGGGCATGGTGACGAACATCAGAGAGGGCCCCTGAGCCAGCGCATCGGGCTTGCCTCCGGAGAAGGCAAAAACCGCCGGAATGATCATCAGTCCTGACAAAATGGCGATGCCGCTGTCAAAGAAAATCACATGATGAACGGAGTTTTCGATATTCACATCTTTTTTCATGTAGGAGCCATAGGTAATCAGAATGCCCATGGCGATGGACAGGGAATAGAACATCTGTCCCAGGGCGGCCACCACCGTCATCCAGGAAAAATGAGAAAGATCGGGCACCAGGAAGTAACGGATACCCGCGGCCGCTCCCGGCCGGGTCATGGAATAAACGGCCATGACCACCGCCAGCACCACCAGGCCCGGCATCATGATGCGGGAAACCCGCTCGACGCCGTTTTCCACTCCCAGCGCGATGACCAGCACCGTCATCAGGGCAAAAATCATGAACCAGCCCCATGCGCCCAGGGGCGAGCTGATAAAGCTGGTAAAATAGCCGTCCTCCGCAGCTTCGCTGACATGCCCGAGGATATACTCAAAGAGATATTTGGCCACCCAGCCGCCGATCACACTGTAGTAAGGCAGAATCAGCATGGGGATGATGGCATTGATCCACCCCCCGGCCTGCCAGCCGTTTTTACTGCCTTTGGCAGTGGCTTTGGCAGTGGCTTTGGCAGTGGCTTTGGCGCTGCCTTTGGCAGTGAGATCTGCCGTGCGCCTGGCCATGCTGAGCGCGCGAAAGGCGCCCACCGGGCTTTTCCCGGTCATCCGACCGATGGCTGTCTCGGAAACCATCAGCGTATAGCCGAAGAAAAGGGCCAGCACCAGATATGTCAGAAGAAAAATACCGCCGCCGTACTTGGCTGCCAGATAAGGGAAGCGCCAGATATTTCCCAGGCCCACCGCCGATCCGGCGGTTGCCAGAATATAGCCCAGATGTCCGGAAAAGACACCGCGTTTACTGCCAGTTTTTTCCATCATAAAACCCCTGTTACAGAAAGAATAACAGGGGTAATTATGAACGAATCATGACAATTTGTCAAACGATTCTTACAGAATCCTTGCAACATCTTCGGGATCCGGCATGGAACGGATGGCTCCCTTCTTGGTGGTAACAAGATAGGCCGCGAAATTGGCGAAATGAAGCATCTCATGGAGCTGGGCTTCGGTAAGTCCCTCAATGCCATGCTCCAGGACATAGTTCTGAACGCAGGCGCAGAAGGTATCTCCGGCGCCGGTGGTCTCGATGGTGCCTCCCAGCCTGCATCCGGGCTCAAAGACATGGATATTTCCGTAGTAAGCGTGGGATCCGTCGGCTCCTGCGGTCACATTGAACACCCGGATGTTCGGATACTGGGCTCTCAGTATGGCCGCGCCCTTGTCAAAATCGGTCTCTCCCGTCATGAGCAGCAGCTCATTGTCCGCGATCTTCAAAATATCGCAGCGCTCAAGGCCCCAGCGGATGGCCTCCTTCGCCTCCTCCTCGCTTTTCCACAGGGGAGCGCGGTAGTTGGGATCAAAGGAAATCAGCGCGCCCGCCTCCTTGGCCATTTCATAGGCCCGGACCGTGGCGCTCTTTACCGGCTCATTGGTCAGTGACAGGGTGCCGAAATGGAAAATCCGGCAGTTTTTCAGAATGGACTCGTCCAGTTCGTCAGCTGTTAACATAATATCCGCGCCGGGCTTGCGGTAAAAGCTGAAATCCCTGTCTCCTCCGGGGAAGGTATGAACCACCGCCAGGGTGGTGGGAATCTCCGGATCTCTCAGAAGGCCGCTGATATCGATGCCAACGCTTTCACAGGTCTGTGCCAGCTGATCACCGAAGCTGTCTTTGCCGACTTTTCCAATGAAAGCGGTCTTCTTTCCCAGCTTGGTCAGCATGGCCAGCACATTGGCCGGCGCTCCGCCGGGATTCGCCTCGAACAGAGGATTTCCCTGTTCGCTGGTACCGTTCTGGGTAAAATCAATTAATAGCTCGCCGAGGGCGGCAACGTCATATTTCATAGGGGTTCCTTTCCTTAATCCAATATAACAGGAGGATACATGGCAAAGCCAGGGCATATGACGATGCCCCTCCAGTGACAGCTCGTCCTACTAATCCATAAGGTTATCGCACATAACCTTTTCATATATTATAAAGCCATGGCAAATTCAAATCAAGAGCCGTTTTCTCACACTTGAACTTGAGTCCCGGTTTTGGTATAATGAAGAATACGTTATGAGAAACCGGCGCCTTCCCCGAAGGACGCCTGATCAGTGTATAAATAGAAATATCATGAGGATGAGCTATGGATTTTAGCAAGCAAAACAATATCAATAAGCGCCTGACGCGGGGCGGCTATAATGACAAGCTGTACCGGAAGGTGGTTCTCTGGATTCTGAGAATCGCCTGTATTGGCGTGCTGGCAGTCATGTGCGTCGGCGTGGGCGTAGGTCTGGGCGCCTTTCTGGGCCTGCTGGACGGCGCGCCCGAGGTGGAACTGGACTCCCTGGCCATTGACCGTCAGACCTCTTCCATCTACTACCTGGACAGCGGCAAAAAAGTCACGGATATCCAGACTGCCGAGCAGCGCACCTCTGTCTCCATTGACGAGATGCCCCAGTATCTGAAAGATGCGGTGGTGGCCTGCGAGGACCGCCGCTTCTACAGCCACAGCGGTATCGATCTGGAAGGTATCATCCGCGCCGGCGTGGCCAACCTGCGGGCCGGAGGCACGGCCGAGGGCGGTTCCACCCTGACCCAGCAGATGATCAAGAAACTGGTGCTGACCGATGATCAGAACTGGAAGCGTAAATTCCAGGAATGGTATCTGGCGCTGCAGTTCGAAGACAAAATGTACGATGTCTACGGCAAGGAGCGCACCAAGGAGCTGATTCTGGAATCCTACCTGAACTACAACTATCTGGGCAACGCCTGCTACGGCGTGGAAACCGCTTCTCTGCGCTACTTCGGCAAGCATGTTTCCGATCTGACCCTGTCCGAATCGGCCCTCATCGCCGGACTGTTCAACGCGCCCTCCGCCTACGATCCCATTGTCAACTATCAGGGCCACTCCCGGGAGCGTCAGCTCTACGTGCTGAACGCCATGCTGGAGGAAGGCTACATCACCAAAGAAGAATACGAAACCGCCAAGGCGGATAACGTTTTCGCCCGGATCCGGGAATACAATCAGCAGTACGAGGCCTCCGACGACGATGTTTACAGCTACTTTGTGGACAGCGTCATCGAGCAGGTAATGACGGATCTTCAGGAAAAGATGGGTTACACCGAGCGTGACGCCCACAATCTCCTCTACTACGGAGGCCTGAAAATCTATATTACCCAGGATGAGAAAATCCAGAAGATTCTGGATGACGCCTATGCCGATCCCGAAAACTTCCAGGACAACAACTATTACGAGCTCCGCTACGATCTGACCCTTTTCGACGAAAAGGATCCCAATATCACCGACAACTACGGCACCTACGGCCTGTTCTATACCGAAGAGGATGCCCGCCTGGCCGCTGAGGAATTCAAGTCCCAGTTTGTGACTCCGGACATGGAAAAGAACGTCCATTACATGGAATCCATCAACCTGACCATCGAGCCTCAGTACAGCATGACCATCATGGATCAGCACACCGGCTACGTCAAGGCGCTGGCCGGCGGCCGCGGCAAGAAGACCCAGAACCTGACCCTGAACCGCGCCGTGGACTCCACCCGTCAGCCCGGCTCCACCTTCAAGATCCTGGCTGCCTACGCGGCGGCCCTGGATGTGGGCGGCTTCGGCTGCGGCAGCTCCATGGATGACGCTCCTCTGGTATGGGGCGACTGGTCTCCCAACAACTACTACGGTTCCTACCACGGCAAGGATACCATGCGTATCGGTATCGCCAACTCCGAGAACGTCGTTACTGCCCGGTTTATGAGGGCTGTGGGCGTTGAAACCAACTTCGAATATGTAGAAAAATTCGGCATTACCACCCTGCGCCGGGAAGCGGATGAAAACGGTCTGACCGATATGGTTCCCTCCCTCTGCCTGGGTTCCGGCTCCGTCAAGAACATTGAGCTCTGCGCAGCCTATGCCGCCATCGCCAACAAGGGCGTCTACAATCAGCCCATCCTGTACGCGAAGATCGAAGACGCTGAGGGCAACCTTTTCTACGAAAACAAGCCCGAGTCTCACCGCGTTATCAAGGAAACCACCGCCTGGATGCTGACGGATATGCTGATCGATGCCGTCATCAGCGGTACTTCTCCCGAATGTAATTTCGATGACGAAATGGCCATCGCCGGCAAATCCGGTACCACGGACGACGCCAACGACTATGCCTTCGTCGGTTACACTCCCTACTACACCTGCTGTGTACAGGCCGGCTTCGACTATGTCAGCTATCCGGAAGAATACTACGCTTCCCTGGATGCCTACAGCCTGAACCCCGATGCCTCCGTCAATTCCTACGACGGCTACGGCAACGAATGGATTTACTGGCGCGGCCATAAGGAGCTGTGGGCCACCGTCATGGGCGCGATCCACGAGGGTCTGGAAAAGGTCGGTGACTTCGGAGAACCCCCGGAGGGCATCACTCAGGTTTCCCTGTGCCGCGACTCCGGTCTGCTGGCCGGTCCCTACTGCTCGCAGGATCCCCGCGGCAACCGGATCACCTATGACTGGTGCCCGGTGGAAAACATTCCCACCCAGACCTGTCCCAACCACATCCAGCTGACCGTCTGCTCGGAAACCCATCAGATTGCCACCAAGTACTGTCCCACCACCGAGACCAAGGTCTTCATGACCCGTACTCCGGAGGAAATCGCGGATATCGGCGTTTCCGGACTGGCCAGGATCGCGGACTTCAAGTACTGTGCATATCCTTATTCTCTGGCGGAATCCCTCACGGGCACCAGCGCCTATAAGGAGCTCTACGGCAATGATTCCTTCACCACACCGCTGGTGGATGACATCGCTTCCTATACACCCACCTACATTGGTGAGTGTCAGAAGCATCTGCACAAGCCGGAGGAATCCTCTGTGCTGACGCCTCTGGATGATTCGGGAGCGACGCCTCAGGCCACTCCTGCGGATTCCCAGCCGCCGGCCGGCGCCGCCAGGATTCACGCCGGCTCCACCGAGAGCTCTTCCTCCACCGGCATGCTTCCGGATTTCAACAGCGAGGAAACCGGCTGGACCGAGGCAGCTCTTCCCATGGAAGATAAAATTACCTACGTTTCCTACCAGAAGAAAAACAACCGGAAGGGATAAGCTCCCCTCCGGCTCCACATAAAAAGGACCTCACGCCGAGGTCCTTTTTTTATTTTGTTTTCTGCCTTCCGCGAATATGCGGGTATTCAGTCAGCGCCGATAATATACAGCTTCGGTTCCAGGCCGCCGGCCTTCAGCCGGAACTGTTTACGCAGCTTCAGTCGTGGTTCTGCGGAGAGTTCTTTCTCCAGCAGCCTTCCCTCGACTGTATAGATGACGGCGGTTCCGCCCTCTTTCAGCCAACGGGGCAGCTGCTGTATCAGGGCGTGATAGAGCTTTTCATTTTCCCCGTGGTCTCCCACCCGGATACCGAAGGGAAGATTGGCATAGATCTCATCTGCTTTGACC
Organism: uncultured Eubacteriales bacterium; assembly: GCA_902783575.1. Lineage (GTDB taxonomy): Bacteria > Bacillota > Clostridia > Lachnospirales > Bianqueaceae > RUG760. The sequence goes on along the minus strand of CACZRP010000057.1, from coordinate 29,785 downwards.
CCCTCCGGCATCTGCCACCGGCCAAGGTCGGCCAGATACAGCTTCCAGCTGTCCGGATCCAGGCTTTTCAGGTTTTCCTGGGCGGCCCGAATAGCCCGTCTTTCAATATCTACCCCCATCAGAAAACAGGGGCCCGCCTGCGCTCTTTCCATCAGCAGGGTGCCGCTGCCGCAGCAGGGATCCAGCACCACCGGTTTTTCACCGGCGGCATTTTTATTTTTCTCCCGGGCGGCCTTCACATAGGGCTCCGCCAGCCGGATCACCATGGCGGCATTGGCCGGGTGAATGGAGGCCGGTATGGCCTGCCGGCGATAAGCGAAACGGGAATCTTCAGCGCAGTAATACTTCAGGGACCAGCGCTCCTTCTGATCGCTCTCCTCTACGCGGATTTCCACTTCATAGAGGGAGGGATCGTTGACCAGCTTCTCCTCTCCCGCCGCGCTGCTGATTTGCTGAATCAGCTGGCGGATCCGTTTGGGCCGGTCCACCCTGGCCGTCATCTTTCCGATTCTGTACTCCAGCCGGTAACGGAAGGGCCCCTCCCCCGAAAGAGTTTCTTCCAGCAGGGGCAGTATCTCCCGGGGTCCCTTCAGGGGTACCAGCATTTCCAGCCAGGTACGGTCCTGCTGCAGTTTCTCCCAGGCAGCGGCCGGGACTTTTTTCCATCCCAGGGCCGTGGAGAGCATCAGCTCCCGGGCCGGCAGATGGTGCAGCGTATGCAAAGTCTGAGGCTGCGGGGGCAGCGCCTTGCGAAGGGCCTGCTTCTCCTCGGCGGCAAACTTTTCCAGCGTATCCTCAGGAATCCGGTAGTCCTCCAGCAGCTTTCCCTCTCCCAGGGCGCCCACAGCCAAAATGAAGGAAGGTCTCACAAACTGGGTTTCTTCGCTTTCCAGCAGCTTCCGCAGGCGTCCCGCCAGGAACCTGATGTCATCGGCCAATGAATCTTTTTCCTGATCCGTTAAATTCTCCTGCCGGTAAAGCTCTCCCGTCAGCCGGGCGGTATTTTTCCGGATTTTCGCGTCCGAAGAAGCAAGCAGCCCGTCCAGCTGATGAGGCCCAATCCCTTCCCGGATCAGGCGGCGGGGCTCCTTTTTCTTTGCCAAAGCCGTCAAAAGGCTCAGGGCCCCTGCAGTTTCCTGCGGGTCCTGAGCCTTGATGGAATGAAGCAGAGACTGTATCTCGTCGGGAGAAACAGCCGCAGCTGTCCGATTATTCTTTGCCAAATCCAGCCTCCAGAAGTTTTTTGCCGCTGTCGGGGTCCAGATATAAAGCGGCCTGATGATGCATTCTCATAACGGACGCAGGCACCTGTTCCCGGATTTCTCCCATCACTGTCTTCTGTACAGCCTCTGCCTTTGTGGCGGCAGGAACCATGCAGAACAGCCGCTTGGCCGCAAACAGGGTCGGCACCGTCAGGGTCAGAGCCTGCTCGGGAACCTTCTCCAGGCTGTCAAAGCAGCCATCGTGCACCTGCTGCATGCGGCAGATCTCATCCAGAGAAACCACCTTCACCGAAACCGGATCATCAAACCGGGCCACGTGGGGATCGTTGAAGGCAATATGGCCGTTTTCTCCGATACCCATAAATACCAGATCCGGTGGATCTTCCCGGAGCAGCTGGCCGTAGCGGCGAGCCTCTTCCTCCAGGTCTTCCGCGCAGCCGTTCAGGTATTCCACCCGTCCGAAGGGGACCTTATCAAAGATGCTTCTCTTCAGGAAGCTGCCAAAGCTCTGGGGCGCGTCGGCGGGAAGGCCGGCATACTCGTCCATATGATAGGCGTGAACCTTTGAAAAGTCCACAATGCCGTCGCTCTCGATGCCGCAGCGGGACAGGGCTTCCAGAAACTCATTCTGAGACGGAGCGGCGGCAAAAATCACCGAGCACCATCCCTTGGCTTTAATACAGGCGGCGATAGCCCGGGCAGCATCGGCTGCCGCCTTCTCTCCCAGGGCCTTGCGGTCCTCGAAGATTTCGACATACAAACGCCCGGCTTTACCCCTTGCCAGCATCAGCCGTGAAGCCCCCTGGCCTGACGGTCCATATCCTCCACGACGATATCGTAGATTTCTCCCAGGGTGCTGCAGTATTCCAGCACTTCCCAGGGACGGTTGGTATGGAAGTGGATCTTGATCAGGTCCTCATCGCCCACCGCCAGCAGGCAGTCGCCTTCGAAGTGCTCCAGAATATAATCATGAATTTCATCCTCATCCAGGTCTTCGCCTTCTATGAGCAGCTGAGTATCATATCTCGGATCTACCATGGTTCTTCTCCTTTTCTTAATCAGATGCTCTCCGGCACCTTAGCGTTGATCTGGGCATACAGGGTATCAATGATTTCCCTTACCTTGCCGAAAGCCTCGGCCACGGGAACCTTGACCTGAATCTGTTTGTCTCTGGTGCTGATCTCAATCTCGCCATTGGCCAGATTCTTGGGGCTCACCACCACGCGGATGGGCGCGCCCAGCAGGTCGGCATCGCTGAACATGGCGCCGGGGCGGATGTCGCGATCATCGTACAGAGTATCGATGCCGGCATTTTCCAGTTCATTGTAGAGCTTTTCGGAAATCTCCTTTGTCTGGGCATCATCGGCTCTCAGGCAGCAGACCTCCACGCTCCAGGGAGCGATGGAAATGGGCCAGATGGGGCCGTAATTGTCGTGGCTGGCTTCCGCAATGGAGGCGGCCAGACGTCCCACGCCGATGCCGTAGCAGCCCATGATGGGATACTGGCTGTTGCCGTCCTGATCGGTATAGGTCATGCCCATGGACTTGGAATACTTGGTGCCCAGCTGGAAAATGTTGCCCACTTCGATACCACGGGAAATGGTCAGATGGGGCTTGCCGCAAACCGGGCAGATGCCGCCGGCGAAGGCCTTGGCCACATCCACATACTCGGCGCCGGGTACATCCCTTTCCATATCCAGTCCGGTATAGTGGAAGTCAGCTTCGTTGGCGCCGCAAATCAGGCCATTGCCGTCCTTCAGGGAACGGTCGTAAACCACCTTCACCTCGGGGCTGATGCCAACAGGGCCAATAAAGCCGGCCACCACGGGGCTGTCCTCGGTAACCACGGCGGGATGAATGTTCTCGCCCAGTAAGTTGGTAAGCTTGGTTTCATTGACTTCCAGGTCGCCCCGCAGGAAAACAACCACAAATTTGTCTTCGGCGTTGGTCTGATAAACCACCGCTTTCACAGAATGAACCGCTTCGCCCTTCAGATACTCCACCACTTCTTCGATGGTCTTGCAGCCGGGGGTTGCCACCTTGGTCAGGGGCGCGTCTTCCGTACGGGTTGGAGCCACAATATTGTCCGCGGCCTCCATGTTGGCGCGGTATCCGCAATCGGGGCAGATGACAATGCTGTCCTCGCCGATGTCAGTTAGCAGCATGTATTCATGGCTGACGGAACCGCCCATCATGCCGGAGTCGGATTTGACGGCGATGACTTCAGGAGCGCCGGCCCGGGCATAGATTCTCTCATAGGCCCGGTAGCAGCGGCTGTAATATTTCTCCAGATCCTCCTGTGAGGTATGGAAGGAATATCCGTCCTTCATGGTGAACTCACGGACCCGGATCAGGCCGGCTCTGGGTCTGGCCTCATCACGGAATTTGGTCTGGATCTGATAAATCATAAAGGGATAACGGTTGTAGGTGCTGGCGTATTCTCTCACCAGCTGAACAGCAGCTTCCTCGTGAGTCATGCCCAACACCATGGGGGTGCCGTTTCTGTCGGAGAAACGGGCCAGGGTATTATCCACGGACTGATAACGGCCGCTTTCCATCCACAGGCTTCCGGGCAGCACCACCGGGAACAGCACTTCCTGTCCGTCGATGCGGTCCATCTCTTCACGGATGATTTTTTCAATCTTCTGAGTCACGCGGCGGGCCGGCGGGAACAGGCTGAAGATGCCGTTGGCCACCTGCTTGATATAACCGCCCCGCACCATCAGGGCATGGGAATCGACGACGCAGTCGGAGGGACGCTCCTTGAAGCGCTCACCTACCAGATTTTTGACTTTCATTATATTTGTACCTCTGTCTTGCTGATTTTAAAGCATCCTTTAATTTATCATAGTCTGGGGAAGATGTCAAGCCAGCAGAGGGGGACTCCCTGGCTTGAAACGGCCGCCGGATCTTAGTATAATTCAATCTTAGTATAATCAATCTTAGCATAGTCCAGAATGGTTCTGGCGAAACGGAGATCTAAAATGACTACCGACAAAAAAGAGACCGGCCCGCAGATACTAATGGCCACCGGCAAAAAAAAAGCCTACCCGCAGATCCTGATGGCCACCAGCAATCCCCATAGAATTGACTACTTTTCCAGAAAGCTGGCGGAAAGGGACATTCAGCTGCTGGCACCGGCGGATTTAGGCCTGTCTGCCGAGGCGGACGAAACAGGCATCAGCCCCGTGGATAACGCGCTGCTGAAGGTTATCTCTCTTCTGAAAGCCGCCGCTGACAGAAACCTGGAAGCGCTTCCCGTCTTTGCCATGGATGAAGGTCTCTATCTGGATGGGGTTCCCGAGGAACTGCAGCCTGGGCTCAATGTGCGCCGCTTAAACGGTCACCGGCTGAATGATGAGGAGATGATTGACCATTATCTGTCGCTGGTTCATCAGTATGGCGACGATGGCCAATTGACCGGGTATTTCCTGAAAGGAATCTGCGTATGCGTTCCCGGGGCGGTGGAGGCCCGCTTTTTCACTTTTGAGATGAAGGCCCGGCGAGTCTTTACCTCCGAGCGGAGCGAAAAGATCACGGAAGGCTATCCCCTGGCCTCCATCCAGCGGATTCCGCTGTTCGACAAGTTCAAATCAGAGCTTACCGAAGAAGAGGAACGGCAGGTGGTGGACGTGGAGAATCAGCCGATCCTGGATTTTATAGAAAAAAAGCTCAAATTTGCTTTTCAGAAAGACACTTGACCTTCCACTTCACGGCAGGGAGATAGAAGCTCCCTCGCCGGGGAGGAGATCTCTTCAAATTCCTGGTGATCTCCTCCCCAGTGGGGAGGAGAACATGTCAATTTCCTGGGATCTGACTCCCCATGGGGGAGGAGATCATGTCCTTTTTCAGCATTTCTCCTCCCCGCAGGGGAGGCAGTCATGTCCTTTTTCAACACTTCTCCTCCCCGAAGGGGAGGCAGTCATGTCCTTTTTCAACACTTCTCCTCCCCGAAGGGGAGGCAGTCATGTCTTTTTTTAACATTTCTCCTCCCTGCGGCTGCCCGCGAACACCGGCTGGTCGATTTGGTGGTAGGAAGTTTTTAAGAAAACGGCAATACTTTCTACTTGATGGTAGGAAGTGCAGCCCAAAAGCTGTAAACTTCCTACCGGAAAGAATTTTGATGGTAGGAAATGGGCTGGAATCCGAGCGGTCTTCCTACTGCAAAGTAGGAAGAGTGTTAAAAAATATGCTGACTTCCTACCAGCTGGCGTCCTCAAAAAGATCTTGTGGTAGGAACTGATCAGGAAAACGACAACACTTCCTACCCGGAAGTAGGAAATGTCAGCTAAAAACTATAGACTTCCTACCAGCCGATGGCCGCCGGGTAGGAATTCACGTCGTCTTGTTGATAATTTCCTACTGGCAGCGGGGCCGGGCAGGCGGCCGGGGCATTTGCCCGTAAACTTCCTGCCTGCAGGCTGGCGGTCTGCACTTTTCCTACCCGCGGAGCAGCGAACAAAGAAAACCATTCACAACACAAAATCCCGGGCTGGGCTGCCCGGGATCTTGCGCGTCTGTCTCCTGTCGGTGGAGAACAGACTTTTATTTGGGAGGTTCTCTAAGGAGCATTAACATGCGTGGGGAAGGCATCCTCTCTGCCAGAGGGAAGACAGAGAACCGTCCCCTGTGTTCTCCGCTGATCCTGATTGAATTACAGATTTACGTTCACCTTGACAGGCTTGCCTGTTTCCATGGATTCGTTGCAGGCCAGGGTGAAGAGGACAGATTTGACTGCATCCTCATAGGGAGATTTGATCTTGGAGGGATCGCCGGTCTGGACAGCTTCAATGAAGGTATGGTCGCAGAGCATGCCGCAGTCGCCTTCCGGCTTGTAGATCTTCGCGCTGCCCTTGGAAACCATGCGGCCGTCGCCCTTCACCACCTCGGCATTGGCGCCCTGCTCGGGTTCCTCCTCCGCTTCGCCGTAAACAGCGACTTTATCGAACATATAATAATCAGCCCGGGCGTCTTCCGCGCCGAAGGTCAGTTTGTTGTCCGCGCATTCAGCGCCGGTGGCATAGCAGCCGGTGGTCATGGTGGCCAGGGCGCCGGATTCAAAGCGGACCAGGGAGATGGAGGTATCTTCCACGTCAAAGCCCTCAATGCCCTTCACCACGTCCTTGCCGCCGAAGGAGAAGACTTCCACGGGCTCCTCGCCCATGACATTTCTCATCATATCCACCTGATGAATGGTCTGCTCCACCAGCTGGCCGCCGGAAAGCTCGCGGACCTTCCACCAGGGGGTATCCGGGATGCCGCCGACTCTCATGAGGTTGGCTTCCACAATTTTATGCTTTTTGGCGAATTCCTTCAGCACGGGAATATTGCTCTCATAGCGCAGCTGCAGGCCGGAGGCGGTGATCAGGCCTGCTTCCTTAATCATGTCACGGATTTTCAGGAACTGAGCGGGGTCCAGACCCACCGGCTTTTCCACAAACATGGGGATGCGGCGGGCGATGGTCTCGAATTCCACTTCGCCATGGCAGTAGGGCGGGATGCCAATGAATACACATTCCGGCTTGACTTCGTCGTACATCTGCTTGAAATCAGTGAAGGCCTTGGCTCCGACTTCGGAGGCATACTGCTCCGCTCTTTCGGGGATGATATCACAGCAGCCGACGACCTCTACGTCGTCCATCTTTTTGAAGTGCTCCAGATGATAACGTCCAATGGTACCGCAGCCGATGAGGGCAACTTTTGTCTTCGTCATGATGATTTTCTCCTTGTTAATATAAAAATTCAAAAGTGTCAGTTATTCAGGACCTGGCCGATGCCGTCGGCCACGTGGGTTCAGTAATTCAGGACCTGGCCGATGCCATCGGCCACGTGGGCGTAATACTCGGTCCAGGGCTGGTTAGGATCTTCCCTGAAGACCTCGCCGGTGAGATAGCCGTCAAAGCCGGCCGCACGCAGGGCGGGGATCACGGCTTTCCAGTTGACATCGCCATAGGGCACGTCTTTCCATTCGCCGCCGGAGTGAATGCCGCGGTTTCGTTTGAAGTCCTTCACATGGATATTGTGGATCCGGTTTCCCAGCACCTCAATCCAGCGCTCGGACCAGGAAAACGCGATGACATTGCCCACGTCGTAATAGGCGCCCACCAGGGGATCTCCCACCTCATCAATGAAGCTGGCCATGTCCAGAGGCGAGCTGAAAAAGCCGTTCCAGACATTTTCCACGCCCACATAGATCCCGTAGGAATGGATCAGCTCGAGCTGGGATTTCAGAAAATCGATGCAGGCCTTTCTGTCCTCCAGCAGCGGAATACCCGGGTACGCGCCGCCGGGCACCACCAGGATGCCGGTGGCTCCAAAGGCTTGGGCGCAGAAAAGCTGCTGCTTCAGAAGCTTTTCGGAAAACTCGGGATCCGTTCCCATTTTCCCGCCCCAAAGGGAAGTGCTGATGCTGATTACGGGAAGATCATATTTTTCGGAGAGCTTTTTGATATCCGCCAGTTCTTCCGCCGTGGTGGAAAGCGTCAGGGAATGAGCCGAATGCCCCTCCTTGTCCACATTGAGCTCGATCCCGTCAAATCCGGCTTCCTTCAGTTCTTTGAACATCTGCTCAAAGCTGGTTTCTTCGGCAACGGTCCATGCGTTGAGTGATTTCTTCATGGTGCCTCCTAAGGTCAAAACAGATTTTTCGATTATTCGCAAGATCGGATCTTGCATTTATCATGTTTATAATATATGCTGATTTCAATGGATTTCCAATACATCAATCAATCAATTATATGGATAAATCGCCTGCAAGGAGGAAGCTATGCCTGCGGATCAGTCTTATTATCTCGATCTGGGCGCCGGGGAGGATAATGTATCTCGTCCGGACCATGCCCTGATTCCCAACTGCACCGGCCTGTGTGTGCTGCCCAGTCCCTTTATGGGCCGTTCCGCCACCGGCCGGGAAGACTATTATCTCCAGTACCTGGTCAAGGGAGAAATGAATGTCTGGATTGACGGGAAGATGCTGCGGATGGTTCCCGGCCAGGCCATCCTCTACTATCCCCATACCGCCTACCAGTACACCATGCGAAATCTCTCCGGCCATCAACCTGACGAGCCAAACCGGCCGGAGACATCGGAGCGCCCCCAGGAGGTACAGTATTACTGGGTTCATTTTACCGGCTTTGAGGCCGCTTCCCTGGTGGAACGCTGCGGTATCCCCAACCATACTTTTATTTCCGTCTCCGACGGCCTGTCCCTGCGTCTCTGCTATGAGGGCCTGTTTCAGGACTTCATCCGCCGGGATCCGCTGTTCGAGCTTTCCGCCTCCACCCGGATCACCACGCTGCTGGTGAATCTTGGCCGGGAATATCAGGGCGCCGTCAAGTCTCCCATGGACTCCCGGATTCAGAATGCCATTGCCCAGATTCATCAGCGCTTCCGGGAGGATCTTTCCATTGAACAGCTCTCCTCCGATGCTCATCTGAGCGTGAGCCGCTTCCGATCGATATTCAAGGAGCAGACCGGGTTTTCGCCCAAGGATTATCTGACCTCCCTGCGGCTGTCACGGGCGAGGATGCTGCTGGAGCAGACGGGGGAGCCTCTGTCCGAAATCGCTGAGGCTGTGGGCTATCCTGATCAGCTTTATTTCAGCCGGATCTTCCGGGAGCGGGTGGGCCTGTCGCCTTCGGAATACAGGAAAGAGTCAGGAAAATAATATGCAAAGCCGCGTACCCACGAAAAAAGTCCCCGGAGGATTCTCCGGGGACGATTTTGTTAAATAGAAGAGCTCGGCGTTGCTCTAAAAAGAACTCGGCCTTGCGCTAAAAACGGCTCACCCTTACTCCAGAATGGAGGCAGCCTTCTGCAGCTGTTCAATAATGTGAATGTGCTGCGGGCACTGCTCCTCGCACTGGCCGCACTGGATGCAGTCGCTGGCTTTGCCGCCCTTTTCGGTTCTCCAGGCATAGCTTTTCTTGGCGCTGTCCAGCTGCTCGTAGATGAGGTAGTTATTCATGACGCCGAAGATGCCAGGGATGTTGATTTCCATGGGACATCCGGGGGTGCAGTAACGGCAGGAGGTGCAGGGGATGGTGTCGACGCTGGCCAGATTCTTCTGGACCTGGGCGATGACGGCATACTCTTCTTCAGTCAGAGGCTTGAAGTCTTTCATGTAGGAAAGGTTGTCTTCCATCTGCTCCAGGTTGGACATACCAGACAGAACAGTCAGAATGCCCTCCTGGGAAGCGACAAAGCGGATGGCCCAGGAAGCATAGGAAACTTCGGGATTGAAGGCTTTCATGGGAGCCGCGATCTTCTCGGGCAGGTTGGCCAGAGTGCCGCCTTTGACAGGCTCCATGACCACTACGGATTTGCCGTGCTTGCGGCAGACTTCGTAGCAGGCGCGGGACTGGACATTCTTGTCTTCCCAGTCAGCATAGTTGATCTGGAGCTGAACAAATTCCACATCCGGATGATCGGTCAGGATCTGGTCCAGCAGCTCAGGGCTGTCATGGAAGGAGAAGCCGTAGTGACGGACAATTCCCTTTTCCTTCAGCTCTTTCACGTAATCCCACAGACCATACTCATTGTATTTGGGAAGGTTGCCGGCTCCAATGGCGTGAAGCAGGTAATAGTCAATATAGTCGGTGCCCAGTCTTTCCAGGCTGGTATAGATCTGCTGCTTCGCATCGGCCTCGTCCTTGGCGGCGCCGGCGTTCAGCTTGGTAGCGATGGTATATTTGTCTCTGGGGTGACGGGCAACCAGAGCCTTGCCGGTGGCTTCCTCAGAGCCGCCGTAAACATAAGCCGTATCAAAATAGGTCAGGCCGGCTTCCAGGAAAGCATCCACCATCCGGGAAGTCTCTTCGATGTCGATGGTATCCTTCTCGGCGCCCTGGACACGGGGAAGACGCATCAGGCCAAAACCCAGTTTCGGCACATTTTTGCCAAAATACTCACTCATTTTCGTTCCTCCTTCAAATATCACGGTCTTGAAAGTCGCTGCAATCACAAGCCGCATAGATAGTTCTATTGTAAACTATCAACCGCTTCTTTGCAACGCTTTTTAAACTATTTTAATTACGCGCCTGGGGCTTCCAGTTCTGATAGTTTTTCCTGATATATTCCTTCCAGGTCCATTCATGCCCCTCATTGGCGAATTTTTCAAAGGCCTGAAGATGGGGATACAGCTCCTCAAACTCCCAGCGGGGAAGGCAGTATTCGGGATTTCTCGCCCGTTTTTCCTCCAGCACCTTCCTGGCATCCATCCAGATGACTTCCTCAATCTCCTCCGGCTGGGGAGAAAAGAAGCTTTCCGGCTGATTCACCTCCGCCAGGTAAACCGCGTCCAGCTCGTTGTCATGGAACGGCTTGCCGTAAAACTCGGTCTGGTATTCATTGCGGAACATGAAAAGATATCTCAGCCGGCCGCCGGCAATATCCGCTTCCCTGATTCCCAGCTCCTCCGACAGCTCCCGCCAGGCGCCGGACTCGTAGGTCTCTCCCGGGTCCAGATGGCCCGCGGAAGAAATATCCAGCAGACCGGGGAAGGAATCCTTGTTCCGGCTCCGGCGCTGCAGCAGCACCTGCATCTGATATCCGTTCTCGCCCTCGGCGGGCTTTCTCAGCCGCACGACCCAGATATGGCTGCAGCCATGAAGGTCCCCGTCCCGGTGGACCAGAGAGCGGGGCTTGATGATGCCCGTGGGCGTTCCCTTCTCGTCCCGGATTTCCAGCATTTCTTCTTTCAGTATGTTATGTTCTTCCATTCCTGTACCAATATCAATGTCCATCTATACCTATACCAATATCAAAATCTTCCGTCAATCAGATCCAGCACGGGATCGATATATGCTTCCTCTGTGAGATCCATATCCTTATGAATAATATCCGCCGCCCAGGCAGGCACGGTGTTTTCAGGCGCTTTTTCCAGGATCTCCAGCCGCATCTGTCCTTTCCAGTCCAGATTCTCCCGGATGAGACGCCCCCGGGCATAAAACAGAGGCACATTCTCCAGGACCTCCGGCAGATCCAGCGCGCCGCTGGCAAAGGCGGCCTTTTCATCCGCCAGGCCCACCGCCAGAAGAGCAATCCGTTTCTCACCGCCGGCGCCGCCCAGATCGTCCGCATAGGATCTTGTCACCTTCATCAGCTTGGGGTAGACGCTGGTCAGGCTGTCGAGGCCTTCCAGATGGCCGTCATAGACTGGCAGTATCCAGACCAGGGTCTGGAAGCCCTTAATGACACTGAGCTTTGCCTGGCGCACCTCAAAAAGCTCCGCCTCCCGTCGGTCCGCGATTCTCTCCGCGTACCAGCGGCAGGTCCCGGTGCGGGTCTCATAAATCACCGCCGTTCCGGCCGCTTCCTGTCTCTGCCACATGGTCACTCCCCCTTTGGACTTTTCTATCCATTATACCCGCCCCCCAGGGTAGATTCAAGTTTTTTTGCCGGCCTGCTTCCCGGAATGACTTTTCTATGTTTTTTTGCCGGCCCGACTCCCGGAACTGCCTTTCTATGTTCATCTTCTCCACACCAGCCGCCGGGGAGCGGGCAAATTTATATATTATACACAAATATTGAATATATATGCATGTTTTATTGACTTTCTTCCAGTTTTCTTCTATAATTATTCAACACGTTTACTTTGCATATCATTTCACGGAGATTCTGTTTATGATTAAGATATTTATTGACGGCAGCAACGGAACCACAGGACTTCGGCTGAGAAGCCGCCTCCAGAACAGGGATGATATTACACTGATCACCCTTCCCGATGCTGTCCGAAAAGACCCCGAAGCCAGAAAAGAGGCGATCGCCAGCGCCGATGTGAGCTTCCTCTGCCTGCCCGATCCGGCGGCGGTGGAATCCGTTTCCCTGGCAGGAAAAGATTCCGTTATTATCGATACCTCTACCGCCCACCGGACCCTGGAAGACTGGACCTACGGCTTCCCGGAGCTGAAGAGCCAGAGAGAAAAGATTCAGAAAAGCAGCCGCATCGCGAATCCCGGCTGTCACGCCTCCGGCTTTATCGCTCTGGTGGCTCCCCTCATTAAGGAAGGGCTCCTGTCCCCGGACGCGCTGCTGACCTGCTTCTCCGTCACCGGCTACTCCGGCGGCGGCGCCAAAATGATTTCCCAGTACGAAGCCTCCTACCGGGACAAGGAGCTGGACTCCCCACGGCAGTATGCCCTGGGACAGTCCCACAAGCATCTTCCCGAAATGGTCAAGCTGTGCGGCCTTAAAAACGCGCCTATCTTCAGTCCCATCGTTGCTGACTTTTACAGCGGCATGGCGGTGACGGTGCCGGTCTTCGCTTCTCAGCTGCAGGCGGGCCCCGAGAGGATCCGGGAGGTCTACGGCGACTGGTATCATGGCCCCCTCATCAGCCTGACGAAGCCGGAAGATGCCATGCTGGCCGCCAACGCCCTCAGCGGCAAGGACACCATGCAGGTCAGCGTTCTCGGAAACGGGGACCGGATCCTGCTGACAGCCGTTTTTGACAATCTCGGCAAAGGCGCCTCCGGCGCGGCCATCCAGAATATGAACATCCGCCTGGGTCTGGAAGAGACCACCGGTCTGGTGCTGTAACGAAGAGACCACCGGTCTGGTGCTGTAATCAGCCCGCTCCCGAGGCATATCTGAAAGGAGATTCCATGGAGGAATGGACACTAAGCGTCATGGGCGCTGAAGATTATCCCGAGGTCAAAAAGCTCTGGATGAGCATCCGGGGCTTTGCGATCCGCAGCATTGACGATTCCGAGGAAGGCGTGAGACGGTTTCTGAAGAGAAACCCCACCACCTCGGTGGTTGCCAGGCTGGGCGGCGAGGTGGTGGGCGCCATCCTCTGCGGCCACGACGGACGCCGGGGCTGCCTGTACCATGTGTGCGTCCAGGAAGACTGCCGTCGCCGGGGCATAGGCAAGGCCATGGTCACCTTCTGTATGATGGCGCTGAAGGAGGAGCAGATCAGCAAGGTTTCGCTGATCGCCTTCTCCACCAACGACGTGGGCAACGCCTTCTGGCGTCAGATCGGCTGGGTGCGGCGCCTGGACCTGAACTATTATGATTTTACCCTGAACGAAGAAAATATTGTCCGGTTCAACACCTGATCATCCGGACGGAATGGAGCTGTTATGAAAGTGATTCAGGGCGGCGTGACCGCTCCCATCGGCTTTGAAGCCGCCGGCGTGGAAGCCGGCATCAAATATCAGAACCGCAAGGACATGGCCATCATCTGGTCCCAGGTTCCCTGTGTGACAGCGGGCACCTTTACCAGCAACGTGGTCAAGGCTGCTCCCGTCAAATGGGATATGCAGCTGGTGGCGGACAGTCCCTTTGTGCAGGCGGTCATCGTGAATACGGGCATCGCCAACGCCGGCACCGGCGCTGAGGGCATGCGGTGTGTGAAAGAAACCGCTGAAGCCGCCGGAAAAGCACTGAACCTGCCCCCTAAGGCCGTGCTGATCGGCTCCACCGGCGTCATCGGCCCCCTGCTTCCCATGGACCGGATCAAGGCCGGCATTTCCAAGCTGGTGGAGGCTAAGGCCCACACGCCCGAGGCCGGCACCAACGCCGCCAAGGCCATCATGACCACCGATACCGTCCACAAGGAATGCGCCGTACAGCTTTCCATCGGAGGAAAGGCCGTGACCATCGGCGCCATCTCCAAGGGCTCCGGCATGATTCATCCCAACATGTGCACTATGCTCAGCTATGTGGTCACCGATGCCTGCATTGGCAAGGAGGCCCTGACAGCCCTGGTCAAGGCAGACGTGAAAGACACCTACAACATGATTTCCGTGGACGGCGATACTTCCACCAATGATACCTTCCTGGTGCTGGCCAACGGCATGGCAGGCAATCCCGAGATCAAACCCGGAACCCAGGAATATGAAGACTTTGCCAAAGCGCTGCGCTATGTCAACGAAACCCAGGCCAAGCGTCTGGCCGGTGACGGCGAAGGGGCCACCGCCCTGGTGGAATGCATTGTTACCGGCGCTGATACCAAGGAAAACGCCCGCATTCTGGCCCGTTCCGTTATCTCATCCAGCCTCACCAAGGCGGCGGTTTTCGGAAAAGACGCCAACTGGGGCCGCATTCTCTGCGCCCTGGGCTACTCCGGCGCTCTCTTCGATCCTGAAAAGATGGAAATCTGTTACGAGGGCGGCGGTCAGAAAATCCTGATCTATCAGGATGGCCTGGGCACCGATTTCGATGAAGACATCGCCACACAGATCCTGTCCCAGCCCGAGGTCCGGATTCTGGCGGATATGAAAATGGGTACTGAGACAGCCACCGCCTGGGGCTGCGACCTCACCTATGACTATGTGAAAATTAACGGAGATTACCGCACATGAGCGATCAAACCAGCTTTTCCAACGCGGAGCGTGCCGAGGTTCTCACCGCCGCTCTGCCCTATATACAGAAATACCGCGGCCACATTGTGGTGATCAAATACGGCGGCAACGCCATGATCAGCGAGGAGCTCCGTTCCCAGGTGATGGAGGACATCGTCCTGCTGCAGCTCATCGGCATCAAGGTGGTGCTGGTGCACGGAGGCGGCCCCGAAATCACGAACCTCATGGAGCGGCTCGGCAAGCAGGCCCAGTTCGTGGACGGACTGCGGGTCACCGACGCAGAGACCGTGGATATCGTCCAGATGGTGCTCTCCGGAAAAATCAACAAGACGCTCGTCCGGCTGATTGGCCTGCGGGGCGGCAAGGCCATGGGCATTTCCGGCGCCGATGACCAGCTCATCCAGGCGGAGATGAAGGACCCGCAGCTGGGCTTCGTGGGAAAAATCACTGATGTGAATATTCAGCCCGTGCTGGATCTGCTGGAAAAGGGCTACATCCCGGTGATTTCCACCGTGGGCTGCGACCTCTCCGGCAATATCTACAACATCAACGGCGACACCGCGGCGGCCTTCATCGCCGGGGCGTTGGGGGCCAAGCGCCTCATCATGATGACGGATATCGCCGGCGTGCTGCGGGATAAGAATGACCCCTCCTCCCTGATTCCCCAGCTGAGCGTGGAGGAAGCCTCCGCCCTCTTCCGGGAAGGCACCATCGCCGGCGGCATGATTCCCAAGGTGGAATGCTGCATCACCGCCATCAGCCGGGGCGTGGACAAGGCCATCATCATGGACGGACGGGTACCCCACTCCATCCTGATGGAGCTTCTGACCGACGAAGGCGCCGGCACTATGCTGACCCGTTAAAGACGATTTTCACAGGAATAACCCCATCAAGGAGAATCAACGATGAGCCAAATTCAAGCACTGGATCAGACCTATATCGCCCGGACCTACGGCCGTTTCCCCGTGGAGCTGGTCAGCGGAAAAGGATCGATCGTCAAAGATACCGAAGGCAAAACCTACATTGACATGGGCAGCGGCATCGGCGTCACCGCCTTTGGAATTGCCGATGATGCATGGCAGAAGGCTGTAACGGATCAGCTGGGCACCCTGCAGCACATGTCCAATCTCTACTACACCGAGCCCTGTGCCCGCCTGGCGGAGCTTCTCTGCAAGAAGACAGGCATGAAGAAGGTATTCTTCTCTAACTCCGGCGCCGAGTCCAACGAATGTGCCATCAAGGCGGCCCGCAAGTACGCCGCGGAAGCGAAGGGGCCGGAATACAGCACCATCATCACGCTGAAAAACAGCTTCCACGGCCGTACCCTCACCACCCTGGCCGCCACCGGACAGGAGCACTATCACGAGCTCTTCCAGCCGCTGACTCCGGGCTTTGTTCATACGGAAGCGGAGAACATCCAGGAGCTGCAGGACCTGGTGAAAACCCACAAGGTCGCCGGCATCCTGGTGGAATGCATCCAGGGCGAGGGCGGTGTGATCCCCCTGTCCGAAGCCTATCTGACGGCGGTGCAGAAAGTCTGTCAGGAGCAGGATATCCTCCTGATGATCGATGAGGTGCAGACCGGCAACGGCCGCACCGGCCAGCTCTATGCCTATATGAATTACGGGCTGAAGCCGGATATTGTGTCCACAGCCAAGGGCCTGGGCGGCGGCCTGCCCCTGGGAGCCACCCTGCTGGGCGAGAAGGTGCAGGATGTGTTCCAGCCCGGCGATCACGGCTCCACCTTCGGCGGCAATCCCGTCTGCTGCGCCGGCGCCCTTTCCATTCTCAGCCGCCTGGATGATGAGTTTCTTGCCTCTGTCAAAGCCAAGAGTGAATATATCTTCGATAGTCTGAAGGATGTTCCCGGTGTCAAAAGCGTCACCGGCCTGGGCCTGATGATCGGCATCGAGACCGAAAAGCCTGCGGGAGAAGTGGTGAGAGCCTGCCTCGAGAAGGGCGTTCTCTGCCTCACCGCCAAGAACAAGGTCCGGCTGCTGCCGGCCCTGAACATCCCCATGGATGTACTGGCGCAGGCGCTGGCTGTCATCAAGGAAACTGTCTGAGACGGGCTGGCCGCCCGCGGGGGCTTAAACCGCCGAAGACTGGCCGGTCTGCCCGCGGCAGCCGAAGCCGCCTGAGATTCAAGGACATCAAAAAACGGATCCTGAATTCCTCGTCAGAGGGGAATCAGAATCCGTTATTTATTTGCGTTCATTTAATCCTTGGCTTGCAGCGGGCAGCCTGCAGCCAATGGCTTAGCCAGCGGCTTCTCAGCCCTTACTGCTGATCGTGCTCCTCGATCATGGACAGGGCACCGTAAAGGATGGAATCATCGCCCAGGGCCGCTGCTTTCAGCTCCACCGTGCTGCGGATGGAAGGCATGCAGTAACGGTCAACCTCGGCCAGGATCTTCTCCAGGAAGATGTCTCCTACGGCTTCGATGACGCCGCCGCCGTAGACCACGATGTCCGGGCTGAAGGTATTGATCATGTTGCCGGTGGCAATGGCCAGATAATGGCAGGAACGGTCCACGGCCTCGGTGGCCACGGCATCCTTTGCCGCCAGCGCCTTCTTCAGCATTTTGCTCTTGAAAACGCCGTTCTCGATGTTGTCGGTGAGCATGCTCTCCCGGCCGCGGGAGGCCTGCTGCAGCACATAGGAGGACATACCTTTCTTTGCGGAGAAAGCCTCCAGGCATCCCCGCTGGCCGCAGCCGCAGAGAGGTCCTTCGGGATCCAGAATCATATGGCCATATTCCGCTGCCTTGAACTTGTTGCCGGTATAGAGCTCGTCATTGAGGATCAGTCCGCCGCCCAGGCCGGTGCCCACGAAGAAGCCTACCACGTTGTGATAGCCCTTGGCCGCACCGTATTTGTATTCGCCCAGCACACCGACATTTACGTCGTTGCCGATATAGAAGGGCACTTCGAATTTCTTTTCGATGGGAGTACGGATATCATAGTTCCTCCAGGGAAGGTTCGGGGAAAACAGAACCGTACCGGTAGCCTGATCGATCACGCCGGGGGCGCCTGCCGCAATGGCGTGGATTTCTTTTTTCTTGATGCCGGATTCCTTGATCATCTCGGAAACGACGCTGATGATGACCTCTTCCACGTTGTCAGTGGAATCTCCGCCTTCTTTGGTCTTTTTCTTCAGACGGTAGATGATTTCACCCTTCTCATCAAAAATGGCGCCGAGCACCTTGGTACCGCCGATATCCAGACAGATGTTGTAAGAATGTGCCATATGTAATTCCTCCCATGAGATATTAACTATATCATACTGGAAATGCCGCAAAAAGTAAACCGGGAATTCGCAGAATTTACCGGGTCAGATTCTTCATCCAGTTGAAGCTGTTGATCTTGAAAACCGCCACAAAGCATTTCAGAATCTGGTCGCATTTCAGGCAGGCAAACACCACCCAGGCCGGCGCGCCGAAATGAGCCGCAACAATGGCCGAGGGCAGCACCACCAGAAACACGAAAATGGTATCGTTCTTGAACACGAAATCGATGTCGCCTCCGGACTTCACCAGACCGAAAAGGCAGGCCGCCTGATAGCAGGTGCCGATCATGGTCACCGAAAGCACCGTAATCATCTGCCGGGCATAGCCCGCCGCCTCCGGAGTCACGCCGGAATAAAGAGAAATGAAAGGCACCTTCAGCAGCGCAATCATCAGACCCGTCAGCAGGCCGATGCCCAGAAACAGGATCTGAGTGGTATAGGCATATTCCTTCATGAGCTCGGTTTTGCCGGCGCCCACGGTCTTGCCGGTGATAATGCCCACCGCGGAAGACATGCCGTTCATGGCCACATAGGCCAGGGTATTCATGGTATTGGCGATGCTCACCGCTGCGATGACGGACTGGTCAAAGCGTCCCATAATCATGGAATTACCCATCATATTGACGCTCCACACCACCTGACCGCCCACAATGGGGAGACCGTAGCGGATGAAGTCCCGCCGCAGCAGCCGATCGCTGGTGAGAAGATCGCTGACCTTTACCTTCAGCTGCTGATCCAGACGGAAGACATAGACAATCATGACCAGGGTCTCAATAACCCGGGAAATCACTGTGGCAATGGCTGCGCCCTGAACCCCCATGGCGGGGAATCCCAGCTTACCGAAAATCAGGATATAGTTCAGGCTGATGTTGAACACCAGGGAAATGGCGGAAACCACCATGCCAATGCGGGTCACCTCCACACTGCGCATGGCAGCGATGAGGGACTGGGTCACACAGAAGAAGGCATAGGAGAAGCACACAATCCGCAGATAGATCGCTCCGTCCCGGATAACCGCCTCATCCCGGGTAAAAATCGAAATAATAGGCCCGGGAATCAGGGCGCATACCAGGGTCAGCACCAGGCCGAAAATCAGAGAAAAATGCAGGCCAATGGCAATGATTTTCTTGATGCTCTCCCGATCCTGTTTCCCCCAGTACTGAGCCGCCAGAATCAAAATGGCGCCTTCAATGCCTCCGGAAAACATCTGCAGGAAGGTCTGGATCTGCGATCCCATATAGACGCCGGAAATGGCGGAGTCCCCCAAGGCTCCCACCATCAGGTTGTCCGCGAAATTCACCGCGAAGGTAATGAGGGCCTGGGCCGCCACGGGCAGCGCCAGTGTAATCAGGGATTTGTAAAAGCTCTTTTCCCTGGTAAGAAGCCGTACTTTAGCCATAACTGTGCATTCCCGGAAGCAGCGTATTGACGCCGATATAAGTAAAAATTACGCAAATGAATCCGATAATGGCAAAGACGGCCGCCGCCTTGCCTTCCCATCCGCGCCGCAGCCGAAGGTGCAGATAGATGGCGTATACAATCCAGGTAACCAGAGACCAGGTCTCCTTGGGATCCCAGGACCAGTAGCTGCCCCAGGCCTGTTCCGCCCAGATGGCGCCGGTAATAATGGTAAAGGTCAGGAACAGAAGGCCCAGCGCCACGGACCGGTAGCCGATGAGATCCAGCTTCTCCCGACTGGGAATATGCTGGCCAAAAAAGCTGCTGTCCTTCATCTTATCCCGCATCAGGAAGATGATGCCCAGCACAAAGGACACGCCGAAGGAGCCGTAGGCAATGATGGCCGTGGAAACATGGAAGCCCAGCCAGCTGCTCTTCAGGGCGGGCATCAGCTCCCGCACCTCCCGGCTCTGCATGGCGGCGTAGCCGATAATCAGCAGGACGATGGGAGCGGCGAAGACCCCCAGCACGGGGAACTTGAATCTCAGAATGAAAATCAGGCTCACCAGGGAAATGCCCCAGGCAAAGGCCGTGGCAAATTCATACTGGTTGGTCAGCGGGAGCCTTCCCGCGCCGATGCCCCGGCAGACGATGGCTCCGGTATGCAGCACCAGGCCCGCGATCTCCAGAATCACCGCCATTTTGGAGAGGCCCTCCTTCTTTGTCGTGATAAAGACAAAGTAAAGGATCATCGCCAGGAAATAAATAATAATGGTGCTGGTAAACAATATGTTTTCAGCTTGCAGCATGGGACAGCTCCTTTAAGTCATTTTCAAAGCGCTCCCGGAACAGCGGTCCGCCCTTCTGGCAGAGACCATAGAAGGTCCAGGTGCCGTCTTCCTCTTTTCTCGCCAGTACCCGTACAGGAATCAGGTAAAAAGCCAGAATCAGACCCAGCATCACCAGGATGCCTCCGGCAAAGGCCAGAGGGGTAAAGGCATCCCTCTTCACCTGAATCACCGTATAGGGCTGGGGTTCGGAAAAAGTCACTTCATATTCGTCAATAGTGAGCACCTCATCCGGCATCAGCACATTCATGCCCAGCACCTCGCCCCGGTAGTACACCGTGTACAAATAGGCGGGGTTGTTCAGGTTGCCGGAGCGGGTCATGGGACCCTGTCCCTGCACCAGTTCGTAATCCGGATAAAAAGCATTGAAGTATACGATCAGGTCTTCCTTGTCCTTCACCGGGACAAATTCACCCGTACATAATACCGCATCCTGCAGATATTGTCCATCTTTCGTAATGCCGATTCTGGCAGCCCACCCGGTAGAATTCTGATAAAACGTCATGCCGAACATGCGGGCAGGATGATTGACGGAGATCTCCGCCTTCTCTTCCCGGCCTGCCCCGTTGCTGGCGGTAATCCGGGCCGTGTACTGTTCCACGGTGTCATCCTCCCGCAGTCCGATCTCAAAATCATCAATGGTCAGCTGAAGGCCCGTTTCCCCCACGGGCTTGGTCTGCCCCGGCACACCGTAAACCGCGTAATCCTCCTTGGTAAACTGCCCCAGGCTGAAGCCCAGAATCAGCAGGAGGATTCCCAGATGACACACCCAGGCGCCCCAGAGGCCGATGCGGTTTTTGGAGGCATAAAGTGTTTTTCTGCCCTCTTCATCCTGCCCTTCCTCCGGCTTCGGCATCCGCAGCCGGGCAAAGGCCTTCTCCGCATCTTCGATTCCTTCCACAGATACACCGGCGGCTGTCACCGCGGTCACATTGACATTCTTTTCATTCTTCGTCCGGCTGATGAGCTGAGGCAGCCGGATCAGGTTGCAGAAAAGCAGGTTCAGGCACAGAAAGGCGCTGATCAGAATGAACCACCAGCTGTGAAAGGCGTCATCCAGCGACAGGGTCATGATCAGCGAGGCGGTTCGCTCTCCGTACTGGGCCACATACCAGTTCAGGGTCTGTCCCTGGGTAATCATGCTGGCGCCGGCGCAGGCCAGGGCCAGCAATATCAGCAGGGCGATGGCAAAGGGCATGGAGGTCAGAAATTGAAAAGCCCGTTTCAGCCCGTTCTCCCTGGTTGTTTGTTTTTCTTCGGTCATAGATTCTCCAGTCCCGATTCAAGAAAAGAAGGCAGGATCGAACCTGCCTTCTTTGATTGTTCCTTTGAATGTTTTATTTTCCCAGCAGGGCCATGCCTTCCTGAATCTTTCCTTCGGAAGTATCCAGACAGTAGAAGGCCAGCTCGGAGTTGTGGGCACCCTCGGCGTTCTCCACGTAGCAGAAGTCGAAGTACCACTGAGCCTCGCGGTAGATCTGACGGACCGCTTCCAGCTCCTCTTCGCTCAGGGCTCCCGAACCGTTGGCTTCGGCCAGGGCATCCTTGAAGGCGGAAAGCTTGTTGCCCACCTCGGTCTCCCGGGCGGTCACCGCTTCCTGAATGTTCCGGACCTTCTTCACCATATCGGTGTCGCCGTGGCACTGGACGCAGGTGGAAAGCAGGTACTCATTCTCCAGCGGGCTCACCAGCTCATGGCTGTGATAGGTCTTGCCCTCTTCGGTCATTTCGATGGGCATATGGCAGTCAGCGCAGTTCAGCGTGCTGGCATGCACGCCCTGCAGATAGGTTTCCATCTCGGGATGCTGAGCCTTCAGCATCTTCGCTCCGGTGCTCTCCTGCACCCAGTCATAGAAGCCCATCTCGTTGTAGTAGGCCAGGATGGCGTCCGGCGTCATTTCCTCGACGCTGCCGTAGGGCATCATGGTCTCGGAATCCGCGGGAGTAAAGTAATACTCGATGTGGCACTGGCCGCAGGACAGGGTGGCGGGATCGATGGTCGCCACATTGTCGCCCAGGGCTTTGTTCACATAGGAATGGGAGATCCAGATCTGGCCGGCATTGCCCGCCTCGTTGCCGTGGCAGGTATAGCAGCTGACATTCTCTTCCATCATGGCCATGACCTCATCAAAGGGCATGGAATAAACGCTCACACCCAGCTCGTTCACCAGCTTGGCGAAGTTGGGGGTTTTACAGGTCAGGCAGTTGGCTTTGGGGTGAGGTCTTTCGGTGGCGGCCACATCCTCCAGGGTATATTCATGACCCCGGGCAGAGCCGTAATCCTTGGCAAAGCCGTAGCCCTCGTAGATATTGACCAGGTAGGGATCCTGCTCCAGATAGCTGGTCACATAGCTGTTTTCCTTGTTGGCTCCCATGGTGGCCACGATCTCAGGATAGACCGAAGCCCAGTCGGAAGCGTTGATGGTGCCGTCCTTGCTGGTGGCCGCGGGAGCTTCCACATTCAGATACTGGATATCCTCTCTGGAAAGGGGACCGATGGCGTCCCGGTTCTGAAGATGATACCAGAGATCCTTGCCTCCCGTCAGGCCGCCTACGACCAGCACCGTCAGCACAGTAATCACCACGGCGATTACTGCTTTGATCATGGTATTTTTCTTATCCATCAGGCGGAAACCTCCTCCTTTTGAACGGGTGAAGTGATCACCTTGGCCGGACACTTGCTGACACATTTGCCGCACTGGGTGCAGGCTTCATAGTTTACATGGGCCAGGTTGTTCTCCACGGTGATGGCGCCGGCTTCACACTGCCGGACGCAGAGGCTGCAGCCGATGCAGCCGGCGGAGCAGACCTTCTTGACCTGGGGTCCCTTGTCTTTGTTGGAGCACTGGACTCTCACCTGGTTCTTCTCGGGCACCAGCTCGATCAGACCACGGGGACAGGTCTTGACGCAAAGTCCGCAGGCGATACATTTGGAAGGATCCACAATGGCCACGCCGTCCACAACGCGAATGGCCTGCTGGGGGCATACGTTCACGCAGGAGCCGAAGCCCAGGCAGCCGTAATCGCAGTCGGAAACATACATGCCAGAAAGGGCCGCGGTGCGGCAGTCCTTCACGCCGATATAGTTGCCCTGGTTATGGGTGACTTCGCAGTTGCCCTTGCAGCGGACAAAAGCCACTTTTCTTTCCACGGCATCGGCGCTGACGCCCATAATCTCACCGATCTTCTCGGCCACGGCGGTACCGCCTACGGGACAGCCGTTAACCGGAGCGTCGCCGGCGGCGATGGCCGCTGCCATGGCGTCACATCCGGCATAGCCGCAGGCGCCGCAGTTGTTGCCGGGAAGGACTTCCCGGACCGCACTCTCCCGCTCGTCCACTTCGACATAAAACTTTTTGTTGGTAAATACGAGGCCTGCGCCCACACAGATACCGATTACGGTGATAACCACCGTCGTAATGATAATAATCTGCATATCGCTACCCCCTTAGAAAGACAGCCCTGAGAAGCCCATAAATGCGATTGACATCAGGGCCGCGGCAATCAGCACGATGGGTGCTCCGCGAAGGGGCGCGGGAATGTCTTCCTCGTTGATGCGGCTTCGGATGCTGGCCAGCACCACAATGGCCAGGGTGTAGCCCACGGCCGTACCGAATCCGGAAAGGACACTCTCGATGAAGTTGTATCCATCCTGCACATTGGTGAGGGCCACGCCCAGCACGGCGCAGTTGGTGGTGATCAGGGGAAGGAAAATACCCAGGGCCTTGTACATGGCCGGAGATGTTTTCTTCAGGAACATTTCAACGATCTGCACCAGGGCCGCAATGACCAGAATGAAAACGATGGTCTTCATGAAGTCCATGCCCAGAGGTGCCAGAACGTAGGTGTAAAGCAGGGAGGCCACAGCGGAGGCGATGGTCATAACGAAGATAACTGCGCCGCCCAGGGAGGCCGAGGCTTTCATGTCCCGGGAAACGCCCAGGAAGGAGCAGATGCCCAGGAACTGGCTCAGCACCACGTTGTTGATCAGCGCGGCGCCCACGATGATGAGAATCAGATTACTCATTTCTTCTCACCTCCTTCCGCCTTGGAGCAGGAGGAAGCCATGGCGCATCCGGCGCAGCCGCCGTCGCAGCCGTTGCTTTCCACCAGCTTCCGCTGGCGGGTCTTGATGCCGATGGCATTCATAATGGTAATAAACAGCGCGATGACCAGGAAGGCTCCGGGGGGCTGAATGAAAATGGTCATGGGCTGAATGCTCTCGGGGAGAATTCTGACTCCGAAAGCGCTGCCGCTGCCCAGGATCTCACGGACAAGGCCTGCCAGGGTCAGCGACATGGTGAAGCCCAGGCCCATGCCCAGACCGTCCATGGCCGCCAGTCCCACGGAATGCTTGTTGGCATAGGCCTCGGCGCGGCCGAGGATAATGCAGTTTACAACAATCAGCGGGATGAAGATACCCAGAGCTTTGTAAATGGAAGGAAGGAACGCTTCCATCGCCAGCTCGGTAACCGTAACCAGGGAGGCCACGATGACAATGTAGGATGGCAGACGCACCTGATCCGGAATGGCTTTTCTCAGCAGGGAGATCACCACATTGGAGAGAATCAGAACCGCGGTGGTGGAAAGACCCATGCCGATACCGTTGATGGCCTGAGTGGAAACAGCCAGTGTGGGACACATGCCGAGCATCAGAACCATGGTGGGATTTTCTTTGATAATACCGTTGTATAAACGTTCCGTATACTTATTCAATCCAGGTTCCTCCTTTCAGCACGTTATGATAGAACGAAAGGCCGGCATTGACGCCGTTGACCACAGCTCTGGAGGTAAAGGTGGCGCCGGAAAGACCGTCGATCTCGTTTTCAGCGGCGGCTCCGCTCTTCAGCAGAACGAAGGATTCCACGTTCTTGCCGGAGAACTGATTCATGAACTCAGGCTCCGTGGCCTTCATGCCAAGACCCGGCGTCTCGCTGATTTCCGTGAAGGAAATGCCGGAAACGGAGTCATCCAGGCTGATGCCCACCGACAGGGTGATGTCACCCTTGTAGCCGTCGCCGTTGGTGACGGACACCACATAACCCACGATTTCGCCGCTGGCATTGGTGCCGATGACGGCCTCGCGGATGTAGGACTTGCCGTAGCCGTTGCTGTAGATTTCGCCGCCCATGTCCGCGATCAGCTCATCCAGGGCATCGCTGTACACGAATTCCTCGGCCTGGGGCAGCACGGCCTTGTAGGAAGCCGCGGCCTCTGCGCGTTTCTGCTTGGCGATGATGTCCTTGGTGGCGGAGTAAACGCCGGAAAGGGCCACACCGGCCAGCAGGGTAATCACCGCCAGGGTGATGACGGGCTTCGGGATCCGCTTCAGGAGCGGTACCTTCTCCTCGCCGTTCTGGGCAGCAATGGCAGCCTTGCGGTAGGCGAAGGGCTTGGGTACGATATAGGTCTCAATGAGAGGCGTAAACAGGTTCGCAATGATGATGGAATAGCTGAAGGAGTCCGCTGCCGATCCGTAGATCCGGAACAGGGCGCCCAGCACGCCGATCATCACGCCGTAGACGGTCTGACCCAGCCGGCTGACAGGGGAGGTGGTGTAGTCCGTGGCCATGAAGAAGGCACCCATCACCACACCGCCGCCGCACAGATGCGCCAGCAGGAAGTAGGGATCGAAGCCCTGGCCGCCGAAGAGGCCCATGAAAACGGTAAAGCCGACGATAACGGAAATCCAGATCTGGCCATGGATGATATCCATCGCCCAAAGCACCAGGCCGCCGACGAGCAGGGCCAGGATGGAAGCGCCTATGACGCCGCCGCCGGTTCCCAGGAACATCTTGGTGATGTCCACCGCGTGGCCCTCGGCCAGCACGGCAATGGGGGTGGCGGTGCTGACACCGTCAATTTCGAAGTTGGTCATGTCCTTGCCGAAGGAAATCAGCAGGAAGCAGCGGCCGGCCAGCGCCGGGTTGATGAAGTTCTTTCCCAGACCGCCGAAGCACAGCTTCGCGATCAGAATGGCGAAGATGGCGCCGATCACGGGCGCGTACAGCGGGGTGCTGGGAGAAAGGGACAGGGCCAGCAGCAGACCGGTAACCAGCGCGCTGCCGTCCAGATAGGTTTTGGGTTTATGGCACAGGGTATCGAAAACAAACTCGGTACCCACGGCGCTGACAACGCTCAGAAGCACGATCAGCCCCGCGTGGACACCGTTCACGGCGATACCCACGATGGTAGCCGGCAGCAGGGCCGCTGCCACCATCAGCATGATGAACCGGGTGGTCCACCTGTCTCTGGCGTGAGGGCCGGAGGAAATATTCAATACAGCATTGCTCATTTCTTACCTCCCGCCGCAGCCGCCCGACGGGCTGCCAGAATTTCGGATTTGACCTGCTTGAAGACCTGGGTCAGGGGCCGCTTGGCCGGGCAGATATAGGTGCAGGTGCCGCAGGCGATGCACTCCAGGCCGTAAAGCTTCTTCTCGTAGCGTTCCAGATTGCCCCGCTCGGCCGCTTCCGCCATCATCTGGGGCATCAGACCCTGGGGACAGACGGTGGTGCAGCGTCCGCAGTGCAGACAGGCTGTCATCTGAGCCTCAGCAATTTCATTCTCGTCCTGGGAAAGCAGCAGCAGGCCATTGGTGGTCTTGTGGATGGGAATATCCAGGGAAGAAAGGGTCAGACCCATCATGGGGCCGCCCACCAGCGCCTTCTTTAAGGTCACGCCCTCCTTCAGGCCGCCGCATTCCTCCATAATTTCTCTGAAGCTGGTGCCGTCCCGCACAATGAGATTCGCCGGGTTTTTCACGGCGTCGCCGCTGACGGTCATGACATGGGAAAACAGCGGCTCATGGTAAACCACCGCCCGGTAAATGGCATACAGGGTACCCACGTTGTCCACGATGCAGCCCACGTCCGCCGGCAGCTTGGAGGTGGGGAAATCCACTCCGGCCACCACCTGAATGAGGCTGCGCTCGCCGCCCTGGGGGTATTTGGTGGGAAGATCCAGCACGGAAATCTTCTCCTTGCCCTGGCAGGCTTTTCTCATGGCTTCGATGGCCTTCGGCTTGTTGCGCTCGATGCCGATCACGCCCACCGCATTCGGGAACAGCTTCAGGGTGATTTCCAGGCCTTCCACGATCTCCGCCGCCTTCAGCTGCATCAGCTGGTCATTGCAGGTCAGGTAAGGCTCGCACTCAACGCCGTTGGCGATGACATATTTGATTTTATCCGGTTCCCTGGGGGCCAGCTTGACCGCCGTCGGGAATCCGGCTCCGCCAAGGCCCACAATGCCGGCTTCCTTCACAAGACTCAGAATTTCCTCTTTGGTGATTCCGGAGATATCATGCTTTTCTCCGATACCTTCGGCCATGGTGTAAAGTCCGTCGTTTTCTATCACGACGCACTCTAACATAGCGCCGGAAATGGTACGGCGTTTCTCAATCGCCTTTACCTTTCCGGAGCACGAACTGATAATATGGGCGGATACAAAACCGTCCGCTTCCGCGATACGCTGCCCGACCAGAACCGGATCTCCCCGTTTTACGACAGGCTTCGCCGGCTTTCCGATGTGCTGGCCCAGAGGGAAGACCATTTCCCCCTTGGCGTCAAACACCAGCAAAGCCGCGTTTTCACTGAGATCCTTCCGTTCCTTGGGGTGCGCACCGCCGCGAAAAGTTGTTTTCACTGTTCCAGGCTCCCTTCCGGAAATATGTTGTTCAGACGTTCCCCTCTACAGGACATCCATAGTATTATGATTCTAACAAAAATCCAGCGGTTTGTAAACCGATTTTGGTCAGATTGTTAAGAACATATCTTTTCCGACGGAAAAAGATATGTTATACTTTCATCAGTTACAACTTAATTACAGGAGGTACCACATGGCCATTGATCTGAAAGCCAAACCCTTTTATCTTTCCGATACCGACATTGCCTGGGTAGAAGAAACTCTGGCAGGCATGAGCGAAAATGACAAGCTGGGACAGCTTTTCTGCCCTTCCGCCATGGGCGATCTGGACGAGCTCATCAAGGAATTTGACCGCATCGGTCTGAAACCCGGCGCCACCCTTTTCCGCAAATCCACCGCAGAAGAGCTGAGAGCCAAATGTGAAAAGGTTCAGAACTTTTCTGATATTCCCATGCTGATCGCCGCCGATCTGGACCGCGGCGCTTCGAACCTGATTGTGGAGGGTACTCCCAATGGCCATCACATGCAGATTGCCGCCACCAACGATCCCGAGATCGCCTACCGCGCCGGTCTGCTCTGCGCCAGAGAGTGCACCGCCACCGGTGTCAACTGGGACTTCGGCCCTGTCACGGACATCGACTTCAACCCCTACAGCCCCATCGTCAATGTCCGTTCCTTCGGTGACGATCCCGAAAAGGTCTGTGAATTCACCTCCCGCTACGCCAAGGGTCTGGCCGACGGCGGCATGCTGGGCTGCGCCAAGCACTGGCCCGGCGACGGCCGCGACTTCCGCGACCAGCACTTCGTAGCCTCCGTCAACGACCTGTCCGTGGAAGACTGGGACGCCACCTACGGCAAGGTCTACGGCCGTCTGATTGATGAGGGTATTCCCACCGTCATGACTGCTCATATCATGCAGCCCGCTTACTCCCGCTACTTCAATCCCGACATCAAGGATGACGAGATTATGGTGGGTTCCCTGAACTATGACCTCCACAACAAGCTGCTGCGCGGCAAGCTGGGCTTCAACGGCCTGATTGTCACCGACGCCTCCTCCATGGTAGGCTTCACCGAGAGAGTTCCGAGAGAAAAGGCTGTTCCCCTGTCCATCGCCAATGGCGCAGACATGTTCCTCTTCAACCGCGACATGGAAGAAGACTTTGACTTCATGAAGAAGGGCTATCAGGAAGGCGTCATCACTCCCGAGCGTCTGGACGAAGCGGTTACCCGCATCCTGGCCATGAAGGCCGCCATCGGTCTGCATACCAAGAAAGCGGAAGGCACCCTGATCCCGCCCATGGAAGCTCTGGATATCTTCAAGGATCCCGCCGGCAAGGCTCAGGCAAAGGAAATCGCCGACAAGGGCATCACCCTGGTCCGCAACGAAGAAGGCCTGCTGCCCTTCGCTCCTTCCGTAAAGAACATCTATATGATCGTCGTGGGTGACGCCGGTCCCGGTTACCACAACAAGGACTTCGGCTACCACAAGCTCTTCAAAGAGGAACTGGAGAAACGCGGCTACAACGTCATCGTATATGACGACGCCAACCCCGATGTTCCCTTCTCCCTGGGCAAGAGCAAAATTGCCGACCTTCGTAAGAAGATCGATGTGATCCTTTACTTCGCCAACGTCCAGACCAGCGGCGGCGACTCCGCAGCCCGCATCTCCTGGCCCGGCGTGCGCAACACCATTCCGACCCTGGTGAGAGACATCCCCACCATGATGGTTTCCATCGACAATCCCTACCTGCTGACGGATGCCCCCGGGTTCAAGACCTACGTCAACGCCTACACCTCCGAAAACGTGGTGGTGGAGACCCTGGTCGAAAAGCTGGTGGGTGAATCCGAATTCAAGGGAGTCAGCCCCATCGATCCCCTGAAGGGCCGTTTCACCGCCATCAACTGATCGTCTTGCGCAAAGATAAGTGTCCACAGGCAAATGTCATCTAGCTAGTTAAAACAAGGGCCCACAGCCAATGATATGCTACCCCCAAGTAGGACACTGAAATATAAAACCTACTTGGGGGTGTTTCTATGTCCAGAAAGAGTAAGATTGATCCAGTCCTAAAGGTACAGTTGG
>CACZRP010000056.1 GCA_902783575.1 uncultured Eubacteriales bacterium | reverse complement strand
ATGCACCGGATTAACCGTGTGTCTTCTCATTAAGGTGGAATTTTCATCATCTGACCCCGAAATTTTTTCCTTTTCGCAATTACCTAACTGATCCTCAGTTATGCTTTGTATTTTTTCAGTACCAGCCCGATGGTATAACGGGCATTGTCCCTCAGGATTTCCGGGAACAGACGGCCCTCTTTCACGGCCTTCTGAAGGATTCGGACATATTTGCTGCCCAGTACCGGAATCAGGCTTCGGGGAAGCAGTAGTATTGAATCATGTTCTTCAGGATCCGCTGGAAGTTGGGATTCTTCCAGACACTGAGGGTATGGCCGGGGGTGATTACCACTACCCGGCCGTTTCCTTTGACAAAAAGGAATCCGCCGGGCTGGGTTCCGCCGGTCTCGGAGGAGGTTTCAAAAAGGGTGGTCACGAACTCCTCCTTGATCTCCAGCTGATAATGCTCATCCCGCTCGGTGAAATCCTCCACACCCTCCATAATGGGGTGCTCCGGATTTTCCACATGGACGGTCACCGCGCAGCGCGGCGGGTGCCCCAGAAACTGGCAGCCGATCATTTTCTGATAAACCTCTGCCGGCTTTCTGAATTTGGGTTCATTGCGGACCCACTGGGGATTTACGGCGATGCCGGCGTGAAGCAGCACATACACGCCTCCCTGTTCAATATACTGTTCCAGCTCCCGCGGACCCACCTCGGTCACCCCGTTTTCAAACCAGGGCTCCTGATTGGCGGCATTGATGGCATTTCCCTTGCAACAGAAAATCATGGGATAGTCCGCCAGCATTTCGGGGGTCAGAATATCCTTGGCGGTGCCGACAAAGTCGAAGCAGTAGTCCTTGCCGGCGATATAGGAAAAACCCTGCTCGATAATCTCGGCCGGATGCCATAAATCGTCGCAGATCACCAGAATCTTTTTCATATATACATTCCTTTCGGATGTTCCTTTTTTTACTTGTTGCCGGCGTAGCTGTCTCTGGTATCAGCGAAAACAGCCTTGACGGCTTCCTTGCGGCGGGAGGTTTTCACCCGCTTCATCAGCTCTTCGTAGTAGAGATCCTCATCTATGGGAAGCTCGACTTTTTTGTTCAGGAAGGTGGAGAGATGCATGGCGTTGGAGAGCATCAGTCCGTTGATGCCTTCCTCCCCGCCGGCGATCATCTTTCCGCCCCGCAGAATGGCATCCGCCCAGGCATTCAGCACACCCACGTGCTGCTCATTCTTGCCGTCGGTTTCGATTTCGATCTCATGGGCGGGCATGGTGGCAAAGGGCTGGGTATTGGTTTTGGTGAACTCGGGCTCGCTGACCTCGAACTCCAGTACCTTCAGCTCGTTGTTTTCCACAATCAGGCGGGCCTTGTCCATCTGGATTTCGAAGCGGTTGGTGCCGTGGGCGTCGCCGGTGGTGGTGATGAACACACCGCTGGCTCCGTTTTCGTATTCCATGTAAGTGGTAACATCATCCTCAACCTCGATGTCGTGCCACTGGCCGAAGCGCATGTGGCTCTGAACGGTTTTGGGCATGCCTACAATCCACTGCCAGAGGTCCAGCTGATGGGGGCACTGGTTCAGCAGAACGCCGCCGCCTTCACCGGACCAGGTGGCGCGCCAGTCACCGGAATCGTAATAGCACTGGGGACGGTACCAGTCGGTGATAATCCAGATGGCCCGGCGGATTCTTCCGTACTTGCCGGAGTGCACCAGCTCCCGCATTTTGCGGTATACGTGGTTGGTACGCTGGTTAAACATCATGCCGAAAACCACTTCCGGATGCTTTTTGGCTTCCTCGTTCATCTCCCGGACCTGTTTGGTATAGACGCCGGCCGGCTTCTCGCACATGACGTGAAGGCCGCGTTTCATGCATTCAATGGCGTATTTGGGATGGTCATAATGGGGAACACAGATATGGCAGGCATCGATGAGACCTGAATCCAGCATCTCCAGGGCATCATCAAAGTAGGCGATGTCCTTGGAAAGATTCTCCCTGGCCCAGCTGATGCGGTCGGGATTGATATCCGCCACGGCGGTAAGTTCAATATCAGGGCATTTTCCTGCCAGAATATTTCCGGCATGGCCGGTACCCATGTTACCGATTCCGATAATACCCAGTCTGATTTTTTTATCCATTGATGTATTCTCCTGTACTTATAATATAGGATAGCATTCGTCCATCTGATTCTTTCATTATATAGTGGGTAAAAAGGTACGTCAATGACAAATAAGCGTCAGAAATGCCGGAATTCTTTGACCGAATTCTTTTTTGACTGTTGACAAGCCGGTAGGAACAGGGTATTCTAAAAAATAATAATCCAGTGCTCCCGGAACCTCGGTTCTGTCGGAGGGAAATCAACAATGAAGGAAAGAGAGGGTTTTATGGAAAACCAACTTAGAAGATTCTCCAGCAATACAGCCGTGCTGCGGTTTCTGCTGCCCATTGGGCTGATTCTGATTGTATTCGGCGTGATGCTCTTTAACAGTACTCCGGATAAATATGAAGAAACCAAGGGTACCGTAACCAATGTCACCGCTCACATGAACGACGATGATGAAGTTTATGATATCGATTTTGAATATACCGTCGGAACTCAGAAATACAGCAATACATTTGTGGATATGAATGAGGCCAAGAAGGTGGGCGATGAGATCAAGGTTTTCTATGATCCTGCCAACCCCGAATCCTTATCCAACTCAAAGAACACCGGAATCTTTGGCGTGGCTTTTATCGTCATTGGTGCGGCAGCGGTGGCTTTCAGCATTTACAGTACGGTGAAGTCCTTCAAGAAAACCAGGCAGATGGACGAACAGATCAAGGCCACCGGCGGCTTCTCCGAGATGCCTGAGGTTATTCGCCTTCCCAAGGAGCAGCTGACGGAGTACTATATTTCCTTCGACGGACACAGTCTTCGACCCGGCTACAAGATGGAAGACCGGAACCGCACAGTGGTGTTTGACGCGCCCATGACCAAGAACTCTCTGGTTACCAACCGCATCTTCACTTTCACCAACAATCTGACCGGTGTCTCCAAGGAGCATGAAGTGGGTCATACCACCACCACATCCTTTAATAATGAGATTTTCTCCGTCAACTCCTGGTTCAAGTTTGACGGGAAAAACATCTGGGATGTGCTTCACGAGAGAGGAATCCGGATTCAGACTGATATCCTTTCCAAATTCCCGAAGATGATCTATACCGTTTCTTTGAACGGCCAGTTTTTAGCCACCGTGGAAACCTCCAGCAAATATGTGCACGAAGAGGATGAGGAGCAGCACTCCATCAAGATCCCCTTCGGAAAGTACTATTACCGCGTCTGGACCAATTCCACGGACCTGGAGCTGCTGTTCCTGACGGTGTTTGCCATCTCTGAGACCGAGCAGACCGTCGTCGAGTAAGCATGCCGGCGGAATATCAGGCCCTGGTTCATCCCTTTGGGCCTCTGTTTGACAAAGACAGCCGCGTACTGATTCTGGGAAGCTTCCCCTCGGTGAAATCGAGGGAGCAGGCCTTCTTCTACGGCCATCCCCAGAACCGGTTCTGGCCTCTCATCGCCAAGCTGCTGGGGGAAGAGGTACCCCTGCGGGAGGATATAGAAGCCAAGAAAAGGATCATTCTTTCCCATCATCTGGCTCTGTGGGACAGTATCGGCAGCTGTGAGATTATCGGATCCTCGGACAGTTCCATAAGGAATGTCAGGGCCAACGATCTTTCCATCATCACTAATGCCGCACCCATCCGCAAAATCTTCTGCAACGGAGCCGCCTCATATAAGATGCTTCAAAAATACGGGAAGGTACCCGAAAGCATCCCGGTGGGCCAGCTTCCATCCACATCTCCTGCCAACGCCGCCTGGTCCCTGGACCGGCTGTCCGGTGAATGGCAGCAGATTCTGGAATATCTCCAATAACTGCAAAGGGGCTGCAGCAAACATAGTCAGCCGTGAAATGAGAATACCTGATAAGCAAAGTGCGAAACGATAGATGCTTATCAGGTATTTTTTTGACAATAGGTTTCAACTATTATTTATATGTTCAGGTTTCAGCGATTTT
Source organism: uncultured Eubacteriales bacterium (assembly GCA_902783575.1). Classification (GTDB taxonomy): domain Bacteria; phylum Bacillota; class Clostridia; order Lachnospirales; family Bianqueaceae; genus RUG760. Next base: position 535 of record CACZRP010000056.1, on the reverse strand, counting down.
TGTATGCCCAGGCTTCTTTGAAGCCTGCCGCTGGGGGCGGCCACACGGTTTCACACATTTCGTTTTATCCTGTGACCTTGTGACAATCCTGCTGATGCATTTTTTTGATGAGTTTCACAAGATCCATTAAATCTCGATTTTTGTTACAGTAGATTTTCACATACCAGGCATCTATCCAATAGTTTGCAACAGTAATTATCACATACCTGGGCGAAACGCCCTATCTTGTTCAAATATATTTTCACATTTTTAATACTTTCCGGCTATTTTGTGACAATTGGCTTTGGCGTGTTTCACACAACATCTTGAAACGCTATCTCTTGTGAAACTGCATTGTCACAGATCAGGCATTATCTCAGTGATCTGTGATAATCGACATTTGACAAGTTTCACAGAACTGGCGTCATGACCTTGTTTTGTGACAATCTGGCAGATGATTGTCACTGGGTGAGGCGGACCCCCGAAAGTAGAGTTTGCGCTCAAGCGCTTTTTCCTTGCTGGGAATAGTATTGAGATGGTGTTTGATAAGAAAGCT
>CACZRP010000055.1 GCA_902783575.1 uncultured Eubacteriales bacterium | reverse complement strand
TAATACCGAAATATTCAGGTACTACCACAAGGCTGATGGTTCAAGTAAGAGCCCCGAACGAATCGGAGCTCTTGGTAAAAATGTGCGATTTTCGATCGTATTTAACGGTTTACGACCGCTTTGGTGTACTGTTTTTAATACAGCTTTGCGCCCGCCGGGATGTGGGGATCCACCATCAGAAGATTCAGAACTTCTTCTCCATCCTTCTTGTGAAGCGCGCTCAGCAGCATACCGCAGGACTCCAGGCCCATCATGGGTCTGGGCGGCAGGTTGACAATGGCAATCAGGGTTTTGCCCACCAGTTCTTCCGGCTCATAATAGGCATGGATGCCGGACAGGATGGTGCGGTTTGTGCCGGTGCCGTCGTCCAGGGTGAACTTTAAGAGCTTCTTGCTCTTAGGCACGGCCTCGCAGGCCAAAATCTTCACCGCACGGAAATCGGATTTGGAGAAGGTCTCAAAATCCACATAATCCGCGAACAGAGGCTCGATCTCAACACCGGTAAAGTCGATTTTCTCCTCGACGACGGGAGCCGCGGGAGCAGTCTCTGCCACAGTCTTTTCAGCTTCCTTGACCGGTGAAGCGGCCTTGGAATCAGAAAGATCACGCATGGTCGGGAACAGGATCGCGTCCTTGATGGTGGGCGCTCCAGTCAGGAGCATCACCATACGGTCGATACCGAATCCGATACCGCCTGTGGGAGGCATACCCAGTTCCAGAGCATTCAGGAAGTCCTCGTCTGTATGATTGGCTTCTTCATCGCCCTGAGCCAGCAGCTCTTCCTGGGCACGGAAGCGTTCTCTCTGGTCAATGGGATCATTCAGCTCGGAATAGGCGTTGGCCATTTCCCAGGTGTTCATATAGAACTCAAAACGTTCCACATATTCGGGATCGTCCGGCTTTTTCTTGGTCAACGGAGAGATCTCAATGGGATGATCCATAATGAAGGTCGGCTGATACAGGTGCTCTTCCACGTAGGTCTCGAAGAAGAGATTCAGAATATCACCCTTCTTGTGACGCTCTTCAAATTCGATATTATGGGCCTTGGCCAGAGCTCTGGCCTCTTCCAGCGTCTTGACCTCATTCCAGTCGATACCGGCATACTGTTTGACGGCATCTCTCATGGTCAGTCTTGCAAAGGGCTGGGAAAGATCCATGGTAACTCCGTTGTACTCGATGACGGTGGTACCCAGCACTTCCTGAGCCACATGACGGAACAGGTTCTCTGTCAGATCCATCATGCCATGATAATCCGTATAGGCCTGATAGAGCTCCATCAGGGTAAATTCAGGGTTATGACGGTTATCCAGGCCCTCGTTTCTGAAGACCCGGCCGATCTCATAGACTCTCTCCAGTCCGCCGACGATCAGTCTCTTCAGATAAAGCTCCAGAGAAATGCGCAGCTTCCGCTCCTCATCCAGGGCATTGTAATGGGTATAAAAGGGACGGGCTGCCGCGCCGCCGGCGTTGGTCACAAGGATAGGAGTTTCCACCTCCAGGAATCCCTGAGAATCCAGATAACGGCGGATGCTGGAAAGAATCTGGCTGCGGCGGATCATGGTCTCTTTGACATCCGGATTCATGACAAGATCCAGATATCTCTGACGATACCGGGTTTCGGTATCCGTCAGTCCGTGGAACTTCTCAGGCAGGGTCTGCAGGCTCTTGGAAAGCAGCGTCAGAGAAGTAGCGTGGACAGAAATCTCACCCTTCTGGGTCATGAAGACATAACCCTCAACGCCCACGATATCTCCGACATCGTCGTAGCGTTTGAAATCCTTGTACAAATCCTCTCCCAGAGAATCTCTGGTGACATAGCACTGCACCTGCCCCATTTTATCCTGTACATGGATGAAAGAAGCCTTACCCATAACGCGCTTGGACATAATACGGCCGGCGACGCGCACGGTCTTTCCTTCCATCTCTTCATAATGGCCGGTGACATCCGTGCTGTGGGCTGTCACATCGTACTTGGTGATGACGAAGGGATCCTTCCCAGCGTCCTGTAACTCCTGAAACTTCTCGCGGCGCAGCTTCAGAATCTGATTCAGATCCTGGCCCTGCGCATTTCTGCTCTGATTCTCGTTTGCCACTTTCCTAACCTCTGAAACTTTATTAATGAGTGATCTCCAGTACCTTCAGGGTGCAGGTGCCGCCGGGGGTCTCAAAATGAACAGACTGGCCGGCTTCTGCGCCAAGAAGGGCCTTGCCAACAGGAGAATCTCCGGAGATCATGTTGGCAAGAGGATCCGCTTCTTCGGATCCGACAATTTTATAAGTTACTTCTTCTTCAAACATCTCATCCCACACTTTAACGGTGGAACCATAGCTGACCCGCTTGGTATCAGCTTCATCGTCGGAGTAGATCTCTGCATTTTTCAGAAGATCCTCCAGGAAAGCGATACGTCCTTCAATTCTTCCCTGCTCCTCTTTTGCCGCTGAATATTCAGCATTTTCAGAAAGATCTCCCTGAGCCCGTGCATCTTTGATACGAAGAACTACCGCCGGGCGATCCACTAATTTCAGATCCAGCAACTCTTTTTCATATTGCTGGGCTGTCTCCTTAGACAGCATCTGTTTTTTTCCAGTAGCCAATGTAATTATCCTCTTTTTTTAAACAAAATATCCGCATCATATCCCTCGGGGATATAATGCGCTCAAAGCGGCATTATACACGCATTTGCAGTTTTTGTCAATCAGTCTCTCAGCAGACATTCCAATTCGTCAAGACTGCTGACCAGCATGAGCTCCCGCTTTTTTCTGGCGGCCCCGGGCTGTCCCTTCAGATAGCTCATGATATGAGGCCTCATTTCCCGCATGGCGGTATATTCACCCTTGTTCTCAATTTCCAGTCGGGTATGATACAGGCACAGGCGGACGACATCCTCCGGGGACGGCTTCTCCGGCACAGGATTGCCCTCCAGAACCTCTCGAATTTCCCTGAACACCCAGGGATTTCCCTGACAGGCCCTTCCCACCATTACCGCATCGCAGCCCGTCTCCTCCAGCATTCGGAGAGCTGAGGCGCCGTCGACAATATCGCCGTTGCCGATCACCGGAATGGACAGGGCCTCCTTCACTCTTCGGATGACCGAAAGGTCAGCCTTCCCGCTGTACATCTGCGCGGCGGTCCTGCCATGGATGGTCACAGCGTCCGCTCCGCCCTCCTGAGCAGCCAGAGCCACCTCCACCGCCTGATCATCAGAAGGACGGCGGCCCTTGCGGGTTTTGATAGTCACCGGACAGGAGACAGCGGAGGAAACCGCCTTCACAATATCGTATACCAGCTCCGGCCGGTCCATCAGGGCCGAGCCTTCATGATTGGAGACAATCTTCGGCGCCGGACAACCCATGTTGATATCGATCCCGTCAAACTGATTCTGAAGATCATGAGCGGCCTCAGCCATGATTTCCGGTTCGGACCCGAAGATCTGAACAAAAATGGGCGCTTCCTCCGGCGTATGCTCCAGAAGAAAACGGGTGTTCTCATTTTTGTAATGCAGTCCCTTGGCACTGACCATTTCCGTATAGGTAAGGGCGGCTCCGAAGGAACGGAGGATCTTCCTGTATCCGGAATCGGTGACTCCCGCCATGGGGGCCGAAAGCACCCGGCTGTCCAGCAGAAGGTCTTTGATTCTGAATGGTTCCTTAGTCATGTCTCTCCAGCTTTTTAGGGGCCTTGTTCTTCAGAGCGATCAGCCGGATTCCCTTCAGCGTCAAGGCGCTGTCATAGGCATCGATGCACTCGATTTCTGTGGCGAAAAGGCGTCCGAAACCGCCGGTGGCGACGACCTTCATCTTGGGAAGATTCATTTCCTTCTTGATCTGCTCCACGATATACTTGATCTGGCCGATATATCCGTATACCAGCCCGGCCTGCATGCATTCCATGGTTACCGAGGTGATAATGCTGTCAGGCTTTTTGATTTCGATGGGCGGCAGCTGAGCCGCTTTTTCGCTCATGGCTTCAGCGGATATGCCGATACCCGGGGAGAAAACAGCTGCCATCAGGGCGCCGTCAGTGTCGACAATCTCATATTTGGTGACCGTACCGAAATCCACAATAATGCAGGGCGCATCGTAATATTCCGTCACTGCCGCCACATCGCAGATCAGATCCGCACCCACTTCCCTGGGATTGGCTGTACGGATTTTGACTCCGGTTTTGATTCCGGGTCCGATGACCAGGGGCTCCAGGCCGAAATATCTGCGGATGGCCTCCAGAACGGAATGCATAATGCCGGGAACCACGGAAGAAACCGCCACCCTGTCTATGGAGGAGACGGAAATATTCCGGGTGGCCAGCATGCCGAGGAAATCCACGCCGCACTCGTCAGTGCTGCGTTTGGTATTTGTGGTCATCTTCCAGCGGTATTTCAGTTCTTCATCCTCAAAGAGTCCCAGCTTGATCTGGGTATTGCCTACGTCAATCGCTAACAGTCTCATGAAAGTCCTCCCCTCTTCACTGTCCTAAACCAGGTCTTCAGCTGATCAAAGAGCTCCTTATGCTCTCTTTCAAATTCACTGATCAGCAGCCGGCCGGAAATCTGATCATAGCCCAGGTCATCCTCTTCGGCATAGGTATCCAGATAGACCGTGCCATCCGGCTCAAAGCCCAGCTCGGTGACGCCGCCCGCTTCTTCGGTAATAAATATCATGCCGCTGAGGATCTCATTTTTTACCGCGTCTGGCAGCTTGCCGATGTCCTGATTGAAATAGTATTTGTTTTTATATTGGCTGACATAGGCCAGTATTACTTTTTCTTCCATTTCTGCCTCCATGAACGAACGCCCAGAACGCGCCGGGGCGATGATAAAACAAAACCCCACCAGAATACGGCGGGGTCCCACCATAGGAATCGGTGGCTTTTTAAACTGCGAACAATGCGTCAAACTCGGATCCGGTGATTTTTTCCTTTTCCAGGAGAAGATCTCTGGTTCTGAGAAGCACATCATGGTTGTCGCTGATAATCTGACGGCAGCGCTTGTGGGCATCCTCCACAATCCGGTGGATTTCCTCATCCACCGCGGTGGCCACGTCTTCGCCGTAGTTGCGGCTGTGACCGATATCGCGGCCGAGGAAGACCTCCTCGTTGCGTTCGCCCAGCTTCACCAGACCGACTCTCTCGCTCATGCCGTATTTGGTGACCATGTTTCTGGCCAGATCGGTGGCTCTTTCAATATCATTGGAAGCGCCGGTGGTAACATCTCCGATTTCCAGCTCTTCAGCCACACGGCCGCCCAGCAGGGAAACAATTTCATTTTCCATCTGGCTCTTGGTCATGTACATGGAATCCTCTTCCGGCAGCGGCATGGTATATCCGCCCGCCAGTCCGGTGGGAATAATCGAAATACTGTGAACCGGATCCAGTCCCGGAAGCACATGATGGATAATCGCGTGTCCGGCTTCGTGGATGGCGGTGATATTCTTCTCACGGTCCGAGATAATACGGCTCTTCTTCTCCGTACCGACGCCTACCTTCACAAAAGCCCTCTGAATATCTTCCTGAGTGATAAAGCGTCTGTCAGCTCTGGCTGCGTAGATGGCAGCCTCATTCATCAGATTCTCCAGATCCGCGGGGGTAAATCCGGCGGTAATCTTCGCGATCTGCTCCAGATTCACATCATCCGCCAGAGGCTTCTTGCGGGAATGAACCTTCAGCACCGCGATGCGGCCCTTCACATCCGGACGGCCCACCACCACCTGACGGTCAAAGCGGCCGGGACGCATAATGGCGGGATCCAGGATATCAACACGGTTGGTGGCAGCCATAACGATGACTCCATAGTTGACTCCAAAGCCATCCATTTCCACCAGCAGCTGGTTCAGCGTCTGCTCTCTTTCATCGTGTCCGCCGCCGAGGCCGGTGCCTCTCTGGCGCCCCACGGCATCGATCTCATCAATGAATACGATACTCGGAGCATTTTTCTTTGCCTGCTCAAACAGATCCCTGACGCGGGATGCGCCGACACCCACGAACATTTCCACGAAATCGGAACCGGAAATGCTGAAGAAGGGAACACCGGCCTCGCCGGCTACGGCCTTGGCCAGGTAGGTCTTACCCGTTCCGGGAGGGCCCACCAGCAGGACGCCCTTGGGAATTCTGGCTCCCAGCTGGATGAATTTCTGAGGGGCGCTGAGGAAATCTACAATTTCCTTCAGCTCTTCCTTCTCTTCTTCCAGACCGGCCACATCTTCAAATCGGATGGGGTTGTTCTCCTTGGTGATGACCTGGGCATTGCTGCGTCCGAAATTCATCATCTTCGCGTTGCCGGCTCCGCCGCCCTGCATCCGGTTCCAGATGAAGAACATAATCAGAGCCATCGCCGCCGTCATGATGAAAATGGGAAGTATTTCACTCCATATGCTGTCCGGCTTGATGGTCAGAATTGTTACGGGGATATCCGCGTAATTTTCCTGCATCATGGACCGGAAACGATCGATGTTGGAAATATAAACGGTCTTATTGGGCGAATTGCTCAGCCCGGAATAGGAAAGGATCGCATTGCCCATTTCCGCGGACCCTATTTTGATGGGTTCCACTTCAATGGCCACAATCTTTCCCTCATCCAGATCCGCTTTGAACTCTTTGTCTGTAAGACGGTCCATGGAAGAGCCCAGACCAAAACCGCCGAAGAGCAGTATTCCCAGGATGACCGCCAGAATCACCACATAAAGGAACATGCCCCGTGTTCCGTCCTTCAAACTATAAACCTCCTAAAGCCCTTATGCTTGCTTCACATAGGCTACATAGGGCAGATTGCGGTATCTCTGACCGTAATCCAGGCCGTAGCCCAGAACAAACTCATCCTGAATTTCAAAACCGCGGTATTTGACCTCCACAGGCACAACCCGGCGGGAGGGCTTGTCCAGCATAGTGCAGATCTGTACGCTGGCTGCGCCCTTCTTTAACAGATAATTGCTGAGAAAGCTGAGTGTGCGTCCGGTATCGACAATATCCTCCACGATCAGAAGATGTTTGCCTTCGATGCTCTCATCAAGATCCTTCTTGATCTTGACCTCACCGCTGGAAATCAGCTCATTGCCATAGCTGGAGAGAACCATGAAATCCATGGTCATGGGAATGGTAACGCTCTTGGCCAGCTGCATCATAAACATGGCGCCGCCCTTTAATACGCAGATCATTTCAATTTCTCTGTCTGCGTAATCCTCGCTGATCTGCTTTCCCAGTTCAGCAATTCTGTTTTCCAGTTTTTCCTGATCGATCATGACTTCGATCTGATCTTCTCTCAGCATAGCTTCCTCCTAAAACAATAAACGGGCATAAAGTACCCTGTCCATTTTTTCCCGCAATCTGACCGTTTCGCTGATTCTTCCTGTCTGAAGAAGCAGCACATGGCTTCCGTCGCAGAGCACCGGCATGGAATCTCTCATGGAGACCGGGATTTTTTCATCCACCATAATATCCTGAAGAAGCTTTTTCCCCAGGCTTCCATCGGCTTTCCGGATCCACATATAATCGCCCTTTTGCCTGAAGCGCCAGAGAACATCCTCAGAAACGCCATCGCCGCAGAGCCACTTTTCCTTTGAATCAGCCGGACGGATGTATTCTCTGAAACGGGAAATCACAGAGGCTGCTTCCCCGGGACTCAGAAAATGAACATCCAGCTGCTTCGTGTCAGCTTCCTGAAAAAATGCACATTGATAAATTGTAAGTATATCATAGGACTTCATCAGCGTCAAGCCTTTCGGCAGGCTGATTTGTTTTCCGGAAGGCCCTCCGGCCAGAGCCAGAATGCTCCGGATATGGACCGAAGTCAGATCCCTGTCCAGGCCTTTTTCCTCCAGATAAAGAAAGATCACCCGGTTTCTGATGGCGCCGGAGAGTGACAGCAGCTTTTCACAGGAAAGGCCGGGGCTGCCCGCCTCTTCGGCTCTGCAGTCCTCCAGCGCACGGGATGCCTCAGCCTCCAGCCAGGCACTGTCCTCCTGCAGCCGGCTTGCGGTGGACGCGAGATTTTCGACAATCCGCGGATTATACTGCTCCAGCAGGGGAATCAGTTCATGGCGCAGACGGTTTCTGGTATAGCTTAAATCGCTGTTGGTTTCATCCTCCACGTGGGAAAGATGATTTTCAATCATATAAGTGTCCAGCTCTTCCTCTGTCACCTCCAGCATGGGCCGGAAAATGATGCAGCCGGAAGGCCCCTGACCGAGAACCTTCATGCCGGAGAGTCCCTTCAGTCCGCTGCCCCTCAGAAGATGCAGCAGCAGAGTTTCCGCCTGGTCCTTCTGATGATGAGCCGTAACGATCCAGCCTTTGTCCGCTTCTTTCTGCAGCGTCTGGTACCTCAGCCTCCGGGCGGCATCCTCCAGGGAAATGCCCATCTTAGCAGCGTATTCTGAGGGATATACCTGGCAGACGGAAAAGGGAATATTCCAAGCCCGGCAAAGCTCCTGACAGAACTGCTGATCTCTGTCCGCGGTTTCCCTGAGATGGTGATTCACATGCACCGCTTTCAGCTGTCCCGCCGGCAGCAGATCCTTCAGAACCGAAAGAAGACAGACGGAGTCCCTGCCCCCGGACAGGGCCACAACAAGAACCCCGGGCATGCTTTCCTTACAGGAAATGAGCGTCCGGCTGATTTTTTCTTCTAAAGACATGTTCCGCCTCCTCCTTTCTTCAGTGAAACTTTCATTACTGAAAACTTTCATTACTGAAAGAAAAACCCGAGCCTGTACGCTCGGGTTTACTGAAATTATTCAATCTGTACCAGATATTCACCGGGGAAAATCAGGCGGAATCTGTTTCTGGCCATATCTTCCCGGTATTTATCTGAACTGAAATAGCTTTGGTCGATCTTATTTAAAAGCGCTTCCTTCTTTGCTTCTTCGATCTGGGCTTCCAGAGAAATTTTCTGGGCTTCCAGTTCGTCGTATTCCTGCTTCAGGGTATAGGTCTGGAACAGGCAGGCTCCCAGAAATCCGAAAACAAAAAGGAAAGTGAAAAGACCGGCAAGTACGCCATTGACACGACGGGAAGGTCTGATTACTTCCTCGTAGACCACGGTTTTCTCCGCTTCCCGGTCGGGAAGAACGCTTTCACTGGGGGCTGCTTCCAGCTCTTCCGGCATTTTTTCTGCCAGAGACTGAGCCAGCCAGTCCTGACGGGGTTCATCAACACGGGCAGCACTGCTTCTTGCCATGGGCACCTACCTCCTTTCCTAAAAAAGTACATAAAAAGACAACCATCATTGTAACTCAGGGCATCGCCAAAGTCAAGGTCTTTTTACTCTTCCGGCTGAACCCGGCTGACGGAAATCTGACGGTACATGTCTCCCGCCTCTTCTTTTCTTGCGGTTTCGCCAATCCTGGTGATCTCCACCTTCACAATACTGTTTCCGAAATGGATCTCCAGGATATCTCCGATTTTTACCTCAGAGCCGGCCTTGGCTGTTTTGCCGTTGATCAGCACACGTCCCGCGTCGCAGGCCTCGTTGGCCACCGTGCGGCGCTTGATGATGCGGGATACCTTGAGATATTTGTCTAAACGCATATGTTCTCCTAAAAAGTGAAAATCCCGGTACGGGGTTGCCGCACCGGGACGTATCGCCTGGTTATATTAAATCAAGCGTTGACAGCATCTTTCAGGCCACGGCCAGCTTTGAACTTGGGAGACTTGGATGCAGCAATCTTGATCTGTTTCTTGGTCTGGGGGTTGATACCGGTGCGCTCTGCTCTTTCGGAAACCTCAAAAGTTCCGAAGCCAACAAGCTGAATCTTCTCACCCTTCTTCAGAGTTTCGGTAACAACAGTCTCGAATGCGCCGAGAGCTTTCTCAGCATCTTTCTTAGAAAGACCAGCGGTCTCAGCAATAGCTGCCACAAGCTGTGCTTTGTTCATTGTAAAAATCCTCCTTGGTAGTGTCGTAAAAATGAAGTACCCTATAGTTATATACGAGCTTTGTTGTTTTGTCAAGCAATTTTAAATCATTTTTCACTTTCGCTACGGAAACAGCCCGGTTTTTACAGGGCTTCGATGGTAAACAGGGCTTTAAAGCTCTCTCCGCCTTCAATTTTTTCGATTCCGTCCTTCTCCGGAAGCTCGCCGTTAAAGTCTTCGTAATCGGCCAGGCCATACCAGGGTTCAACGCAGGTATAGCAGGCGCCGGGCATGGACCAGAAGCCCACATAGGGGAAGCCCTTCAGGTTCACCTTCACACCGCGGCCGCTCTCCGGATTCCAGACCTTCACCTCTTCGGACTTGAAGCCATGGAATACCAGTGCATCATGATCGTAAATGTGCTCATCCAGGTGAATGGGGGCTCCATCTTTCACATAATCCTTTTCCACCGTGCGGCTGAACTGGAAGGTGGGTCCCAGCAGTACCCGGTCGAGATTTTCCTTTTCACTGAATTCGATGACCTGCTTGTTCACGGGGCCGTCGTACAGGAAGCCCGGATGTCCTCCCAGGGAGAAATACATGGGATTCTCGGGATCCTCATTTTTAATCAGATAGCTGACTTCAATCTTCTCATCAGTCAGACGGTAGCTCACGAAGAATGTAAACTCAAAAGGGTACATGGCCCGGGTTTCATCGCTGGCGGCCAGGGAGAAGGTGACATGGGTCTCGCTGGAGCTTTCAATATTGAAGACAGCGTCCTGGCAGAAGCCGTGCTGGGGCATATGATAAGTCTTTCCCTGATAACGCATCTCGTAGTTTTTGCAGCGTCCCACCACCGGGAAAAGCACCGGAGAATGGCGCTTCCACACCGCAGGATCTCCATACCAGAGCATTTCCCTCTCATGCTTCTTATCATAAAGGGTGGTAAGCTCCGCTCCCTCCGGCTTCAGGGTAACGCGGTAAAAATCATTTTCAAGCTGGATCATTGTATAGACCTCCTGTAAGAATGATCAGAATAAACTCTTTCTTCTTTTGCTTTTTTATATAAAAGCAGTTCCATTATCGCACCAGCTTAGGTTAAAGTCAACATTGACGTCACCCATCGTTTTATGAGATAATTAACGCCGTGAAAACTAACCTTCAGAGGTCACTTGTGTTATGAAGAAAAGAAGAAAGAAACGGACGCCCGTCGGCCTGATTCTTTTTGTCATAGTTCTGGTCCTGGCAGCTCTGTTTCTGGCCTATCTAATCCTTGCCCGGCAGGGAATCCTTCCCGATTATCTGGGAGGCATCCTCTTCGAGGAAAGTCAGACCCAGACCCTGCAGGAGGATAATTCCTCCCGGGCTGAAGAAGCGCCGGCCGAGGCCACCCGTCCTGCTGTTACCGAGGAATCCTTGCAGGAAGAAAGCACCGAATCTTCCGAAGAGCCTGAGAGCAGCGCTTCGGACGAGGCATCCCAGCCAGCGGAAAGCGCTTTAGAACAGGAAAGCGAAGAGACTGAATCTTCAGAAGAATCCTCTTCCGAGGAATCTTCCTCAGAGGATTCGTCAGCTGAAAGTTCCCAGGCCGAAGAAAGCAGCGCTGAAGAAGTGGATCTTCCCTATTACTATTATGCGGACGAGGTTCCCGGAATCCTCTCCGAGCTTACCATGGGCAATGCCAGCGCACTGGCCAAGTACGTAGGCAGTGACGGTCTGAGGCTCTCTCCCACCGGTATCCTGGCGGATTCAGATGTGATTCTGTCCCGCGAAGAAGTGGAGAACTTCATGTCCATGTCCGTCACCAATTACGGCACCAACGCCAGCAGCGGACAGGCCCTCATCCTCTCCCCGGCTGAATATTTCACCAAATACATCAGCCCCGTGGATCTGGATTTTGCCGCAGCGAAAACCCTGGATAACGATCCCGAAGACCTGAAGCTGGCCGAAAGCATCAGCGGAGCAAGAACCATCAGCTTCTACTACGCCCCCAGCTCCATGGAATGGAGGAAGATTATCCTGGTCTTCAGTCAGGAAGGTACGCCCACCGGCGGCGATGCCCTCCGCGCCATTATTTATAAGGATATGACAACTTATTAATTTCATCACCATCATATGAGGAGGTAACCCTATGCAATTAACTGTGAGACCCGATTCCATGGCCCGCATCAACACACCGGAGCTGGCCCAGGCTTTCATCGAGGAACAGATTACCCTTCTGCGCGAGCAGATCGGTGACAAGAAGGTCCTTCTGGCTCTCTCCGGCGGCGTCGACAGCTCCGTCGTGGCTGCCCTTCTGATCAAAGCCGTAGGACAGCAGCTGGTCTGTGTTCATGTCAACCACGGTCTGCTGAGAAAAGGCGAGCCTGAACAGGTCATCGAAGTTTTCCGCAATCAGATGAACGCTAACCTGATTTATGTCGATGCCGTGGATCGCTTCCTTGATAAGCTTGCCGGCGTATCCGATCCGGAACAGAAGCGGCACATTATCGGTGAAGAATTTATCGATGTTTTCGCAGAAGAAGCCAGAAAACAGGAAGGTATCGAATTCCTTGCTCAGGGAACCATCTGGCCGGATATTCTGGAATCAGAAGCAGGCATTAAGGCGCATCACAACGCCGGCGGCCTTCCGGCGGATATCGCAGAGCGTTTTGAACTGGTCGAGCCTGTCAGAATCCTGTTCAAGGACGAAGTCCGTATGGTCGGAAGAGCCCTGGGCCTTCCTTCCAACATGGTGGACCGTCAGCCCTTCCCCGGCCCCGGCCTGGGCGTCCGCTGCCCCGGTGCCATCACCCGCGACCGTCTGGAGGCTGTC
>CACZRP010000054.1 GCA_902783575.1 uncultured Eubacteriales bacterium | reverse complement strand
GTAGTTGGGCTTGCCTTCGACTTTGTGAGTCAGCAGAGAACCGTCAATACCGATTCTCTCGCACAGGCCTTTAGCCAGTACGGACTCGTTTTCCATATCGATCAGCTGATACTTCAGGGAAGAGCTTCCGCAGTTGATAACTAAAATCTTAGACATGTTCTACCTCGTTTGATTATTTGTTCTGAGCCTGGACAGCAGTGATGGCAACCACACCAACGATATCGTCGGAGGAGCAGCCGCGGGAGAGGTCATTGATGGGAGCAGCGATACCCTGGGTAACAGGACCATAGGCCTGAGCCTTGGCAAGACGCTCTACCAGCTTGTAGCCGATATTTCCGGCATCCAGGTCGGGGAAGATCAGGCAGTTGGCTTTCCCGGCCACAGGGCTTCCGGGAGCCTTGGAGGCACCGACAGAAGGAACCATGGAAGCATCAGCCTGAAGCTCACCATCCAGCATCAGCTCAGGATACAGCTCCTTGGCAATGCGGGTAGCTTCCACAACCTTGTCAACATCCGCATGCTTGGCACTGCCCTTGGAGGAATGGGAAAGCATAGCCACACGGGGCTCTTCACCCACCAGAAGGCGGAAGGACTCAGCAGAGGATTTGGCAATGGCAGCCAGCTCTTCGGGATTCGGATTCTGGTTCAGGCCGCAGTCAGAGAACAGGAAAATACCGTTGGCACCCAGTTCGCAGTTCGGAACAACCATGATAAAGAAAGAAGAAACAAGCTTGGTTCCGGGAGCAGTCTTTACAATCTGCAGAGAAGGACGCAGGGTGTTGGCGGTGGAATGGCAGGCACCGGAGACAACGCCGTCGGCATCGCCGTTCTTGACCATCATGCAGGCATAATACATATAATCCTTCAGAAGAAGATCATCGGCCATTTCCTTGGTCATGCCCTTGGATTTTCTCAGTTCAGTCAGCTGATCCACATAAAGAGCAGTCTTCTCGGAAGTTTTGGGATCAATAATCACAGCACCGGAAATATCCAGTCCCTGGCTGTTGGCTTCCACCTCTTCAGGGCTTCCGATAATTACCAGATTGGCAATCTCCTCTTTCAGAACGACAGCAGCGGCTTCAAAAGTACGGCGGTCCATAGACTCGGGCAAAACAATGGTTTTCTTGTCGGCCTTTGCTCTGGCCTTCACATTTTCAAGAAATGTACTCATGGAAAGTGGTTCCCCTTTCGCAAATAGATTTAAAAATCACTTCTCTCATTATACGTCAAATGCCCCTCTTTTTCAAGTTTTTCGGTTGACTTTTCTCTCCCCTTTTCCGATAATAAAAAGGTACAAAAAGTCCGGAGGATTGAAGTCATGAAAGAACAGATTTATACCATACCCGTCATGGACGGCCTGAATTCCGATGGCGAGTGCCCCTTCTGCGTCATGAGAAACAAGCTGGAGGACACCACCGTGGCCTATGTTCTATCCCCTGCCTATATGGAAGTGGATGTGCGGGGAGAAACCAACGCCCAGGGATTCTGCCGCGAGCACATCGCAAGGCTATATGCCCAGGGTAATTCTCTGGGGCTGGGACTGATGCTCCACTCTCAGCTGAAGCACCAGCATGACGCCCTGAAAGAACTCCTGTCATCCCAGGATTCCTCTGCCCGCTCCGGCAGAAAGCTGTTTGCCAGAAAAGAAACCGAACCCTCCTCCCCCGTTTCCCAGTACATGAAAAAATACAATGCCAGCTGCTATATCTGCGGAAGGATTGACGCGACCTTTGAACGGTACCTGGAAGCCTTCTTCATGCTGTACAAAAAGGATCCGGAAGTAAGGAAAAAAACAGAATCCGGCAAGGGATTCTGCTTCAATCATTTTCTTCAGCTTTACGAAAGTGCGGAAAAATATCTCAAGGGAGATGAGCTGGCCGCTTTCCGGCAAATCATCACAGCCAGTATGGATCAGAACCTGACCCGGGTGGAAGACGATCTGGAATGGTTCACCCAGAAGTTTGACTACCGTTATGCCAATGAGCCCTGGAAGAACTCCAGGGATGCCCTTCCCCGGACCATCCTGAAGCTGAAAGGCATCAAACCTGATACCAAATGATCTCAGAAGTCAGATATTCATAAGTCAGAGAATCAGCAGGCAATGAATCCATTCCATTGTTATGCGCCATTAACGAAAAGCCGGCGGTATGAAACCGCCGGCTTTTGATATAGCGCTTAGATTTTATTCGGGCTTTTTGTTCTCGGCAATAATCTTTGCCTGAACATCAGGAGTGGTCTGCTCGTAACGGGCAAACTCCATGGTATAGGAACCACGTCCCTGAGTCATGGAACGAAGATCCGTGGCATAGGAGCTCATCTCAGACATGGGAACCTCAGCGGAAATCAGCTGTTTCTTACCCATATGCTCCATACCCATGACACGGCCGCGTCTCTTGTTAAGATCGCCCATGATATCGCCCATGTATTCCTCGTTGACAAGAACGTTCACAGAAGCGATAGGCTCAAGGATCACGGGTTTAGCCTTCGGAATACCCTCCTTGAAGGCCATGGAGGTAGCGGTCTTGAATGCCATTTCAGAAGAGTCAACGGGATGGTAGGAACCATCGGTCAGGGTAGCCTTAACGCCAACCATAGGATAGCCGGCCAGCAGACCTTCCTTAACGCTTTCCTGAATACCCTTCTCAACAGCGGGGAAGTAGTTCTTCGGTACGGAACCGCCGAAGATCTGCTCTTCGAAGACGTAAGGTTTCTCCATATCGCCGCTGGGCTCGAAGATAATCTGAACATCACCGTACTGGCCATGACCTCCGGACTGCTTCTTGTACTTGCCGCGGACTTCCGCGCGGCCAAGAATGGTCTCGCGATAGGACACCTTCGGTTTGGACAGCTCAACTTCAACCTTGAACTTGTTCTTCAGTTTGTTAATGGCAACATCCAGGTGCTGGTCACCGGCACCATAGATCAGCTGCTGCTTCAGTTCACCGTCAACTTCGGTACGCAGGGTCGGATCCTCTTCAATAATCTTGGCCAGAGAAGTGGTCATCTTATCTTCATCACCCTTGTTCTTGGGTTTGATGGCCATGGACATCAGAGAAGGAGCAAAATCAACGCCGGGATATACAACGTTGAAATCCTTAGCGGCCAGTGTATCTCCGGTCTGGGTAACCGTCAGCTTGGTCAGAATACCGATATCACCGGCCTGCAGCTCAGGAACCTCGATCTGCTCTTTGCCGCGCATGGTATAAACACGGCTGACGCGGGCTTCGGCTTCCTTCTTGACGTTAACGATGGTATCGTTGGGTCTGATGGTACCGGAAAGCACTTTGAAGTAGCTGATTTTTCCGAGGAACGGGTCCACACTGGTCTTAAACACAAGACCGGAGAAAGGACCATCGGCCTTGCACTCGACTTCGATGTCATTGCCTTCAAGATCCTTGGCGGGAGCTTTGGGATAGGCAACTGCGGGATTGGGAAGATAGCTGCAGATGGAGCTCATCAGAACACCGATACCGGTACCGTTGATGGCAGCGCCGCAAAGAACAGGAACGATGTCACCGCTGATGATACCGCTTCTGAGGGCATGATTAATCTCTTCCGGAGTGAATTCTTCTTCCATGAAGAATTTTTCCATCAGCTCTTCATCGGTGGAGGCGACAGCTTCCAGAATCATCTGGCGAACGGGCTCGATTTCATCCTCCATGCCATCGGGAATGGGGCAATCTTCAACGCGGTTTCCGGAGTAACGGCGGCCTTCCATCTTAGGCACATTGACAAAGCCGACGAATTTGCCGTTCTCTTTGAAGGGAACCTGGAAAGGAGCAATGGCGTTGCCGAATTTCTCCTTCAGCTGTTCCAGAACCTTTTCCAGATTGGCTTCGGGATCGTCCATGCCGTTGACAAAGATCATGCGGGGCATATGCTTCTTTTCGGTCTTCTCCCAGGCCAGCTCGGTACCGACCTGGACACCGGCTTTGGCATCAACAACGATGATGGCGCCGCCGGCCACTCTCATGGCCTCTTCAACTTCACCGGCGAAGTCAAAGTAACCGGGAGTATCTAAGATATTAATTTTATGTTTGATAAAACTGGAACTCCATTCGATGGGAATCAGGGAAGTGTTAATGGAGAATCCTCTCTTCATCTCTTCCTGGTCAAAGTCAGAAATGGTATTCTTATCTGTGACCTTTCCAAGGCGCGTGGATGCCTTGGTTATAAAAGCCATCTGTTCAGCGATCGTTGTCTTTCCTACGCCGCCGTGGCCTAATAATACGACGTTACGGATATTTTCCGCAGAATATACATCCATAGTTCCAATCCTCCTTGCTGCAGATGTCCATGCAGGATGTGAGTTGCATGGCCGCAAATAAAAATCAATCTTGTATCATTCTAACACATTTGATACAAGATTGAAAGTATTTTTATGCAATTTTATGAAGATTCACAATTTGCTCATATTTAATACTCTTCCGATGCGGAGAGAGCCCTGGCCTGATCGGCCTCAATCAGCCTGTCCAGAATCTCATCCAGATCGCCGTCCATGATGGCATCAATCCGATGAGTGGTATATTTGATTCTGTGATCTGTCACCCTGGTCTGAGGAAAATTGTAGGTACGGATCTTTTCGCTTCTGTCACCGGTACCCACCTGGGAGCGGCGGTCGGAAGCAACGGATTCACTCTGCTTGCTGTTTTCAATTTCCAGAAGCCGGGCCTTCAGGATCTGCATGGCCTTATCCTTGTTCTGATACTGGGAACGCTCGTTCTGGCACTGCACCACGATGCCCGTGGGGAGATGGGTAATCCGGATGGCGGATGAGGTTTTGTTTACCTTCTGGCCGCCGGCTCCGGAGGAACGGAAAATATCGATGCGCAAATCATTGGGATCAATTTCCACATCCACATCCTCCACCTGAGGAAGGACAGCCACCGTCATAGTGGAGGTATGAATTCTTCCGCCGGATTCCGTGGCGGGTACCCTCTGAACACGGTGAACGCCGCTCTCGTATTTCATGCGGGAATATACATCAGAACCGCTGACCTGAAAAACAGCTTCCTTGACCCCTCCCAGACCATTCTCGGAAAGGGAAATCATATCCGTTTTCCATCCCCGCCGTTCCGCGTAGCGCTGGTACATGCGTCCGATCTCAGCAGTAAACAGAGAAGCCTCATCTCCGCCCGCTCCCGCCCGTATCTCCACGAAAACATCCTTCTCGTCATTGGGATCCTTGGGCAGCAGCAGAATTCTCAGCTCCTGAGTCAGCTTTTCGATTCTGGCTTCGCTTTCGGCAATCTCTTCCTTGGCCATGGAACGAAGCTCTTCATCGGATTCCATTTCCAGCATCTCCTTGGCATCCGAGAGATTCTGCACGGCCGCTGTATAGCTCTTGTAAACAGAGACCAGCTTTTCCAGTGACGCGTGCTCCTTGTTCACTGCCTGCCATTTTTCCTGGTCAGCCAGCAGCGCCGGATCACTGAGCCTGTCTCCTGTTTCTTCGTATCGGATAACCACCTGCTGTAAGTTTTCAAACATATTTTGTTCCTATCTTTCTATTGTCGCTTCCGCCACTCTGTCATGACCGGCCAGATCCTTCAGAATCCGTATCCCGGAATAAGGACCGCCCCGCAGCAGCTGAGCCACATCCGCGGCCTGCTCGTCGCCGATTTCCATCATCAGCACACCGCCCGGCTCCAGATATCCGGGAGCCTCAGCAATTATTCTGCGGTAGAAATTCAGCCCATCCTCTCCGCCATCCAGAGCCATCATGGGCTCATAGTCCTTCACATCCGGATCCAGGCCGGATATGACGCGGGAAGCGATATAAGGAGGATTGGAAACGATCATATGGTATTTGTCCTCTGCAGGCTCAAAGAGATCTCCCTGCAGGAGCTGAATATCCGCCTGATGTTTTTGGGCATTTTCTTTCGCAATTGCCAGGGCCTGAGAAGAAAGATCCGACGCAGTCATCCGGATCTGATATTCCGGCGAAAGGAATTTCCACAGGCTGATGGCAATACATCCGCTGCCTGTACACAGATCAAGGACGGAATATCTTTCCTCTCTCTTCCAGTGTCCCCTGGTCCAGGTGATGGCATTTTCCACCAGGGTTTCCGTATCCGGTCTCGGGATAAGTACATGGGAATCAAGTACAAAGGTCAGCCCCATAAAATCCCATTCACCAAGGATATAAGCCACAGGCCTGCGGCTGGTCCGTTCCTTCACTCCCTGAAGAAATCGATCCTCCCCCAGTCCCTGCAGAAGAAACCAGGCATCCGAAGCGGCTTCATCTCTGTCGAAGCCGGACCGGATCAGAAGTTCCATTCCTTGATTCAGCAGATCATTGTTCATCATGAGCAGATTCATCGATATATTCGGGGTATTCCTCTTCGAAAAGGCGGATGACGGAAGCAATGGCAACTTCAATTTCCTGATCATCGGGTTCCTGGGTGGTCAGACGCTGAATCCAGAGCCCCGGCGCCACCAGGGCGTTCAGAATCACGGATTTGGATCTGGACGAAAGCTTCAGCACCTCATAAGAAAGGCCGGCAATGACGGGCACCATCAGAAGATGGATAATAAACCGCCAGAGGGGATCCGTGATCCGGATCAGAGAAAACACAAGAATGCTTACCAGCATGATGATGAACAGGAAACTGGTGCCGCAGCGTTTATTGTAGCGGCTCATGGTCCGGACATTCTCCACCGTCAGGGGCTTTTCCGCTTCAAAGCAGTTGATGGTCTTGTGTTCCGCTCCGTGATACTCAAAGGTCCTTTTAATATCCTTAATTCTGGAAACCAGAAAAATATACAGAATAAAGACTGACATGCGGATCAGTCCCTCCAGCAGGCCGAGAATCACCGGCACGTTAAGCCAGGTGACAGCGATCAGCCGGGCCACTCTCACGGGCACATAAACAAACAGAAGCAGCGCAAGTCCCACAGCGAGAATCATACTCAGGGTAGTGAGAATACGGTCCCCCGTCTTTGCCCAGAAACGGCCAAAGGAGGTTTTCGGCTCCTTTTTGGGTTCCTCATCTTCAATAAATACATCCGCCGAATAATCCAGCGTACGAAAGCCGATCACCATGGACTCGACAAAGCGAATGACTCCCCGGATGATCGGAAGATTCAGCACACGGTATTTCTCCGTGATGCTCTGCCGTTCGAAGATTTCAGTCCGGATATTCTGCCCAGGATCCCGGACAGCCACCGTGTAATGATGATTTCCATTCATCATCACCCCTTCCATGACAGCCTGTCCGCCGATGGAAGGCCTTCCCACGGGGCAGGAAGACGCGTTTTGTTTATTAGACATAGGATTTCCTTTTCTCAATTACGAAAAACACCCGACTAAGGTAGTCGGGTGAAGAAATTCTTCTTGGAAGAGATTCCTTAGTTCTTTCCGCCGATGTTGTACTTGCGGTTGAACTTTTCGATACGTCCGCGAGCGGTCACAGCCTTCTGCTGGCCAGTATAGAACGGATGGCATTTGGAGCAGATTTCAACGGTGATCTCGGGTACAGTAGAACCTACGACAAACTCGTTGCCGCAGTGGCATTTGACTTTAGCCTGGTAGTATTTCGGATGAATTCCTTCTTTCATAGGGGTCCACCTCTTTCTATGGGATTTATGCTAGTTGATTTCCGACCAAATAGCACAATCGCTATTATACCATCCCTGAAGCGTGAATGCAACTATTATTTTCAGTTGATCTATGGTAAAATACCTACCAAATGAAGCTGCGAGGTGAACACCATGTCCAAACAGATCTGGCGGGCAGGCAACATGCTGTATCCTGTCCCCGCTGCCTTAGTGAGTGTGGGCAGATACGAAAAGGCCGGTGACGAGAAAAACTGCAATATGCTGACCGTAGCCTGGACCGGCACCGTCTGCTCCTCCCCTGCCATGACCTATATCTCTGTCCGGCCCGAACGCTATTCCTATCCCATTCTGAAGGAAACGGGAGAATTTGTCATCAACCTGACGACGGTCAGCCTGGCCCGGGTAACGGACATGCTGGGCGTCAAAACGGGGGCCAAAACCGATAAATTCCAGCTGTCCGGTCTGACGGCAGGAAAGGCATCCGTGATTCATGCCCCGCTGATTCAGGAATCCCCTGTCAACATCGAATGTCAGGTGACCCAGGTAATTCCCCTGGGAAGCCACGATATGTTCCTGGCCGAAGTCAAAGCTGTCCATGTGGATGAAAGCCTGCTGGACGAGAAGGGAAGACTTCAGTTGGAGAAGGCGGACCTCATTGCCTATTCCCACGGCCAGTATTTCGCTTTGGGAAAGGAACTGGGATCCTTTGGCTATTCCGTCAAAAAAACAAACTGAATCTGAGCCGCTGTACCCGCGCACCATATCAAAAGGCCATGGAAAACCATGGCCTTTTAGATTTCAGATCATTGGATACTGCCTGAATGGCAGCTGCCCTTGCGGTAATTGCCTATGCAGGCAGATGCCCTTTCGGTCACTGCCCTTTCGGGCAATTGGAACTTATGCCTTGCCGACGGATCCGAAAAGAATCATCTTCTCGGTAACCTTATCCTTGATGGCTGCAGCGCCGGGAGCCAGCAGCTTACGGGGATCGAATCCCTTACCCTGCTTATCCTTGCCTGCTTCGATATATTTGCGGGTAGCTTCAGCAAATACCAGCTGGCATTCGGTGTTAACATTGATCTTGGAAACGCCCAGGTCGATGGCTTTCTTGATCATGTCATCCGGAATACCGGTGCCGCCGTGAAGAACCAGAGGCATGGTGCCGGTCTTTTCCTGAATCTTTGCCAGAACCTCAAAGTTCAGGCCTTTCCAGTTGGCGGGATAAACGCCGTGGATGTTGCCGATGCCGGCAGCCAGCATATCAACTCCCAGGTCAGCAATCTGTTTGCACTCTTCAGGATCTGCCACTTCACCGCCGCCGATGACGCCATCTTCCTCGCCGCCGATGGCTCCGACTTCCGCTTCTACGGAGATGCCTTTGCTGTGAGCCAGAGCGATGATGGCTTTGGTCTTTTCAATATTCTCTTCGATGCCGTAATGGGAACCGTCAAACATAACAGAAGAGAAACCTGCTTCGATGCATTTCTGAGCACCTTCGTAGGTACCATGATCCAGATGCAGGGCTACCGGAACGGTGATGCCCATTTCCTCGATCATAGCGGAAACCATAGCGGCAACAGTCTTGAAGCCGGTCATGTATTTGCCGGCACCCTCGGAAACACCGAGAATCACGGGAGACTGATTCTCCTGGGCAGCCTGAAGAACCATTTTGGTCCACTCCAGGTTGTTGATATTGAACTGACCGACAGCATAGTGGCCTGCTTTTGCCTTATTGAGCATTTCAGTTGCAGATACTAACATGGGAAATCCTCCTGATAACAAGATTAAGCTTGATAAGCTTTTATTTTATCTGTCAATTTAGAATTATAGCATAAACCACTGGCAAGTTCAACGGGCTTTTAAAAGACTGCTGCAGTCCCTTGACACCTTTTCCGGAGGGCTATAGAATACTTTCATGCATAAAAATATATCAGAAAGCGGGAAATCAGAATGAAAGACTGGAATGCATGGCTAAAGGAATTATCCAATGTCAGGCCCTCCCAAAGGCAGCTGCATTGGTTTGATACGGAATTCTATGCCTTTATACACTTCGGACCTAACACCTATACCAACCGGGAATGGGGCGACGGTACCGAAGACCCTTCCATATTCAATCCCACAGAGCTGGACTGCGATCAATGGGTCAGCGCCATCAAAAAAGCCGGAATGAAGGGCCTGATTCTCACCGCAAAGCATCATGACGGCTTCTGCCTGTGGCCCTCCGCCTACACCGAACACTCAGTCAAAAACTCACCCAAACAAAATGGCCAGGTGCTGGATGTGGTCAGGGAAGCTTCCGAGGCCTGCCGCCGGGGAGGCATCAAATTCGGATTCTATCTCTCTCCCTGGGACAGAAATTCCAGCCTCTACGGCACCGAGGCCTATAATGACTACTACTGTCATCAGCTGGAGGAGCTTTTAACCGGCTACGGAGACATTTTCTGCGTCTGGTTTGACGGCGCCTGCGGCGAAGGCCCCAACGGCAAAAAGCAGGTTTATGATTTTCCCCGTTACATAGAGCTGATCCGGAAGCTTCAGCCAGGGGCGGTCATCTTCAATGATCACGGACCGGATATCCGGTGGATTGGCAATGAAAGCGGCCAGAGCCGCCACGCGGAGTGGGCGGTGCTGCCCTCCGAGCTGTGCTTTCACTGCGAAGTTCAGACAGGCACAGGCCCCATGCTCCAGGGGGATCTGTCCTATATGTACAACCCCGATCCCGACATCGGTGCCCTGCATAATCTGCTCTATTCCAAGGGACTTGTTTTCTGCCCGGCGGAAACGGATATGTCCATCCGGCCAGGCTGGTTTTATCATCCCGACCAGGAGCCCCACAGCCTGCAGCGTCTCTTTGATACCTATCTCAGCACCGTTGGCGGCAACAGCTGTTTTAATCTCAATATTCCTCCTGCCCCCTCGGGTCTGCTGGATGAGAAGGATGTTCAGCGTCTGGAGGAGCTCGGAAATCTGATTCGTTCTTCCTTCTCAGAAAACGCCGCTGCCCGAGCCCGCGTCACAGAGACCAGAATCTCCGATACCCAGAAGAATATCGATCTATATTGGGATGAACCCCAGGACATTGTCTTCGTTTCCTTAAAGGAAGACATCTCTCAGGGCCAGCGGACAGAGAACTTCCAGCTGCGGTGCGCTCTTAGGGACAATCAGATGTCTGTAGTCTATCAGGGAACCACCATTGGACACAAAAAAATCTGTCCTCTGAGAAAGCTGAGTACAGCCCGTACCACTGACGAGCAGTTCAGCTCCCTGAGGACAGATCATCTGCAGATTGCCATTACCGCCTCCCGCGGGGAAACGGTGCTGCTGGATCCTGAAATCTGGATCCGGTAATTACAATTAAACAGGCTTGTAAGAGCTCTTCAGAGGAACGATGCGGTTAATTACCATCGTTCCTTCTTTTTCTGAATCTTTTTCATCTTTGATGAAGTATCCGTTTCTCACAAACTGGAACCGGGAGCCTTGCTCCTCATCCAGAATGGACGGCTCGATAAACGCGTTCTCAAAGACCGTCACAGAATCGGGATTGTTGACGTAATCCTGCGTCTCCTCATCAAAAACAAACAGATGCTCATAGCAGCGGACCTTGGCGCTGACGCCCTTGGCCGCGCTGACATAGTGGATGGTGCCCTTGACCTTTCTTCCGTCAGGAGCGTTGCCGCCCTTGGTTTCGGGATCATAGGTGCAGTGGATGGCGGTAATGTTTCCGTTTTCATCCTTGTCCACGGAGGTGCAGGTCACCAGATAGGCACCCATCAGACGGACTTCGCGGCCGGGAGCCATACGGAAGAATTTCTTCTCAGGCACTTCCATAAAGTCATCCCGCTCGATATAAACCTCGCGGCTGAAGGGAACCTGGCGGCTGCCCAGCTCCGGATTCTCGGGATTGCTTTCAACGGTGAAATACTCCACCTGGTCTTCCGGATAGTTGTCGATGATCACCTTCAGAGGGTCCAGCACAGCCATCAGACGTTTATTCTTCAGCTTCAGGTCATCGCGGATGCAGTACTCCAGGTACTGATAATCAATGGTGGCTCCGCGGGATTTGGCTACGCCGGTGCTGGTAATGAAGTTCTTGATGCTCTCTGGGGTATATCCGCGTTTGCGAAGGCCAGCCAGCGTTGGCATGCGGGGATCATCCCAGCCGTCCACAATGCCGTTCTCCACCAGGGCTCTCAGTTTTCTCTTGCTGGTAACCACATTGCTGATTTCCATCCGGGAGAACTCAATCTGTCTCGGAGGATGGTCCTCGAAAAGGCCCACCTGCTTGACAAACCAGTTGTACAGCGGACGATGGTCTTCAAACTCAAAGCTGCAGAGAGAATAGGTAATTCCCTCCAGCGCGTCGGACAGGGGATGAGCAAAGTCGTACATGGGATATATGCACCACTTGTTGCCGGTCCGGTGATGATGGGCGTAGGCAATCCGGTACATGGCGGGATCCCGCATGTTCATGTTCGGAGAAGACATATCAATCTTCGCGCGCAGCACCTTCTCCCCTTCCTTGAACTCGCCGTTCTTCATCCGTTCGAAAAGATCCAGATTCTCTTCCACGCTGCGGTCACGGTAGGGGCTGTTTTTGCCCGGCTCCGTCAGGGTTCCGCGGAACTCTCTCATTTCTTCCTGGGAGAGATCATCCACATAGGCGACACCCTTCTTGATCAGCATGACGGCAAACTCATAAAGCTTGTCATAATACTCGGAGGCATAGAAAACCTTGTCCCACTGGAAGCCCATCCAGCGGATATCGTCCATGATGCTCTCCACATACTCGGTATCTTCCTTGGAAGGATTGGTATCATCAAAACGGAGATTGCATTTTCCGCCGTATTTAGCTGCGGTGCCAAAGTCCACGCAGATGGCTTTGATATGACCGATATGCATATATCCGTTGGGCTCGGGCGGGAAACGGGTATTGACTTCAAAGTTGACACCCTCCACGAGATCCTTGTTGATCTCCCGCTCGATGAAGTTTTCGGGTTCAGGAAGCGGCATGCCGTTTTTCATCACAAAAGTTTCTTCCATCGTGTCTCATCCTTTATTGTATATTATTCATTGTCACTGAATTCAGCCAGGGTCAGTCCCTTGTTATGGGAAAGAGCCCAGTCGATGTTCCATTCGCTGCTGAAAAGGAGAAGAAGATTGCCTTTGATATCCTGAACAATCTTGGTATCCGATGTCAGCGTCAGATCCGTGGGCGCGGTCATGTTTTCAGGCAGAGCCCGGATCCAGCGGATGTGCTCATAGGGAAGATTTTCCATACGGACTTCAATGCCGTATTCCGCCTTCAGACGGTAGATCAGCACATCGAACTGCAGGGTACCGACAACGCCTACAATGACCTCCTCCATGCTTTTTCCCGGCTCCTGGAAGATCTGAATGGCACCCTCCTCTGCGATCTCGGTGGTTCCTTTAATGAACTGCTTTCTCTTCAGGGTATCCACCTGCCGCAGCCGGCAGAAATGCTCGGGGGCGAAGGTGGGAATGCCCTGATAGTGAACAATATGCTTTGTATCGCAGATGGTATCACCGATGGAGAAGATTCCTGGATCAAAGATACTGATGATATCTCCCGCATAGGCTTCATCCACGATGGACCTGTCCTGGGCCATCAGCTGGGTGGGCTGGGAGATACGGATCTTCTTTCCTTCCTTGGAATGGTAAACCTCCATTCCCTTCTCAAATTTGCCGGAGCAGATTCTCAAAAACGCAACTCTGTCCCGATGGGCCTTGTTCATATTGGCCTGGATCTTGAAGATAAAGCCGGAGAAAGGATCCGTCAGCGGGTCCACAATCCCCTCTTTAGCTTCTCTGGGCAGCGGGGAGGTGGTCATATGAAGAAACTCCTCCAGGAAAGGTTCCACACCGAAATTCGTCAGCGCGGAGCCGAAAAATACCGGTGAAAGCTCTCCATGGCTCACCATCTCCATGTCCAGGGGATGGCCGGCACCGTCCAGCAGCTCGGTCTCCTCCAGCAGCTGCTCCAGGGCCTCTTCTCCGATCATTTCGCCGAGCCGGGGATCCGTCAGCTCCATAGATACAGAGGAAACCTCATGTTTTCCCGCGATGGTGTCCCCTTCAAACTCAAACTTGATCAGTTTTTTGTGAAGCCTGTCATAAACACCCTGGAAACGCTTGCCGGATCCGATGGGCCAGTTGATGGGACAGGTTTCAATTCCCAGCTCCCCTTCAATGTCGCTCATCAGATCAAAGCTGTCCTTGGCTTCCCGGTCCATCTTGTTGATGAAGGTGAAGATCGGGATTCCTCTCATGCGGCAGACCTTAAACAGCTTTCGGGTCTGGGCCTCCACACCCTTGGAACCGTCAATCACCATGACGGCGGAGTCCGCCGCCATCAGGGTGCGGTAGGTATCCTCAGAGAAATCCTGATGGCCCGGGGTATCCAGGATATTGATGCAGTATCCTTCGTAGTTGAACTGCATCACGGAAGAGGTAACGGAAATACCTCTCTGCTTTTCGATTTCCATCCAGTCGGAAACCGCGTGACGCATATTCTTTTTGCCTTTAACCATACCGGCTTCAACTATGGCGCCTCCGTAAAGCAGCAGCTTTTCCGTGAGGGTGGTTTTACCGGCGTCCGGATGAGATATGATGGCGAAGGTTCTTCTCCTCGCGATCTCATCCCGGATATTTTCATTACTCAATCACGTGTCCTTCCTTTACTCCAGATTTCCGATAACAAATTCAAAGCTAAATTCTACATTGGACTGAAACCTTTCGTAAAGCCGTTACACGTTAAAGCGGAACAGAACGACATCGCCGTCCTTCATTTCATATTCCTTGCCCTCGGAACGGACCAGGCCCTTCTCCTTGGCCGCCGTCATGGATCCGCAGGCAATCAGGTCATCGTAGGCTACCACTTCCGCCCGGATGAAGCCCCGTTCAAAGTCGGAATGAATCTTTCCGGCCGCCTGGGGAGCCAAAGTGCCTTTTTTGATGGTCCAGGCTCTGGATTCGGTAGGTCCGGCGGTCAGATAGCTGATGAGACCCAGCAGATGATAGCTGGCGGCAATCAGCTTATCCAGGCCGGTGCCGGAGAGCCCCAGCTCTTCCAGGAACATTTCCTTCTCCTCGGGATCCAGGGAGGCAATCTCCTCTTCAATCTTCGCGCAGACCACAAAAACCTCTTCTCCGGTTTTTGCGGCAAATTCTCTGACCTTGGCCACATGGGGATTGGAAGCGCCGTCATCGGAAAGATCATCCTCCAGCACATTGGCGGCGTAGATTACGGGCTTGGAGCTCAGCAGCTCAAAGCTGTCCACCAGGGCCTTTTCTTCTTCAGGAAGCTCCAGATCCTTGATCCTCTTGCCTTCCTCCAGCGCGCTGTAAACCTTCTCGATGAGCTTCAGCTCCGCCAGGGCGCTTTTGTCATTCTTCGCCAGCTTGGCGGTTTTGGCCTTTCTGCGTTCCAGCATGTCCATATCGGAGAAAATGAGCTCCATATCGATGGTCTCAATATCCCTCAGAGGATCCACGGAGCCATCCACGTGGATAATATCATCATCCTCAAAGCAGCGGACCACATGGACAATGGCATCGCATTCCCGGATATGGGAAAGGAACTGATTGCCCAGGCCTTCACCCTTGGAAGCGCCCTTCACCAGTCCGGCGATATCAACAAAATCGATAATGGCAGGCGTGGTCTTGGCTGAATGATACATTTCAGTCAGAACCTGCAGCCTGTGATCCGGCACCGCAGCCACACCCACGTTCGGTTCGATGGTGCAGAAAGGATAATTGGCAGCCGCCGCTGCTCCGGCTTTCGTCAGACAGTTGAACAGCGTGCTTTTGCCTACATTGGGAAGTCCCACAATACCAAGCTTCATGAATTTTCCATCCTGTAAATAATCAAAGATCACTTCATTCCGGCACTCAGACAAACGACACCGGAAAAAAGCTATAACAGACGAATTATATCACAAACTTTCCCTATTCACAATACGGTAATCTTCACATTGTTCCGGGAAATGGACCCTGCTGTTTAAGCAGGTTTTTATTTTCATACATCTGCGCATCCGCCCTGACAAACACATCGGAGAACTTCGTGTCCTCGCCGGGCACATAATCCGAGATACCGCAGGCGATCACAGCTCCGCCATAAACGGAATGGGTTCTGTTTTCCGCTTCCAGCAGATCCATCAGCATTTTTCTGTTGTCGTAATCTCTGCCCCTCATGATGACCACAAACTCATCTCCCCCATAGCGATAGACGGGGCTGTGGGAGAAAATGTTGCAGATTTCCATGGACGCGCTGCGGATCAGTTCATCTCCGGCCATATGTCCCTGGGTATCGTTGATTTTCTTGAGTTCATTCACATCCATGACAGCCACCGCGAAGGGCCTGCAGTCCTGATTCGCGATGCTCTGATTGAAGGATTCCTCCGCGTCAATAAAGGCCCTTTTGCTTTTCACTCCCGTCAGGGGATCCCGGTTGGCCAGCTCCCTGGCGGTATGAAGAACATAGGCATGCTCCTGTTCCCGCATCATCTGCTCATTGATATTGCTCACGCCGATGACAATGTGCGGATCATTCTGGTCATCCATACAGGTGGCCTTCAGGTGGACATAGGTGGGCACATTGTCAAACATCAGACGATAAGTCAGGGTAAAGACGCCGCTGGTTTTCTTTGCCTCCAGGATATTTTCCTTTGTAAAGGCGGACAGAAAGTCCGCAATATCCTCAGGATATCCGATACGGCGGATATTTTCACGGCTGAGATTGAAGAAGTCATCTCCTTCCTTTTCCAGACCGAACTGGGCAAAGGCATCATCGGAGCTGTACTCGATGAAATGATCCGTATCCGTATTGACGTAATAAATGCAGAAATAATCCCTGGCCAGCGCGTGGGCAATCCGGGAATAGGCACTGATTCCCTGCTCATCGGCAGAACCCGCGGCTTCAGCGAGATCCGGCTGAATTTTACTGATGCCCACCACAATATGATGGTTGTCGACGGTATTCGCCTTCACAATTTTCAGATTGTAATATTCCGTTGACTCCTTCACCAAAACCCGGAAGGTCAGGGAAAAGGGTTTGTTGTCATACATCTGGGCCAGCAGCGCGTTTTTCTGAAGGCAGGAAGAAAGTCTTTTCCTGTCCTCGGGGAAAACATATTTGATGATTCTGCGCTGGATATTTTCAAAGAAATCGCCGCCGCTTCTGGTAATCTGAAGATCCTCATATCTTCCGTCAGAGCTGAACTGCACATAATGATTGTCCCGAAGATCCACATAATAAACCAGCTCAAATCCCGAGGAAAGAGCGTAAGCAATCCTGCTGAAGCTGTTGTCCTGCTCACGGGGACCTGTTTTATCGAACTGAATCTCATGATCCAGTTTCATATTCTGCCGTTCCACGACAAAGTGCTCATACTCATCGGAAGGGATCGGGCGGGAAAAATAATACCCCTGTACAATGTCACATCCCATCGCTCTGAGGGAATTCAGCTGCTCTTCGGTTTCCACGCCTTCGGCAATGACAGGAACTCCGAGATAATCAGCGATATCAATAATCACCTCCAGCATCCGGGTGTCTTTCTTGTCCTTGAAAGCATTGCGGATAAACTGCATATCCAGCTTGAGAGCATCGATGGGCAGGGAGGAAATCATATTCAGGGAAGAATAGCCGGTACCGAAGTCATCCATCTCCACAAGGAAGCCCAGGGTTCTCAGCCGGTTCACCGTGCTGATAATCTGCTCGGAATCCTGGGTATAGGCGGATTCGGTGATTTCCAGATGAAGATCGGGGGCTGACAGATTGTATTTACTGAGAATCCCGGCCAGCACATCGATCAGATGAGGATCATACATGTCGATTCTGGATACGTTGACAGAAACCGGCACCGTGATGCCGAAGCGTTTTTTCCATTCCGACACCTGTTCCGCGGCGGCATCCCAGACATAATGATCCAGGGTCTGAATGAGACCGTTTTCCTCAAACAGAGGAATGAATATGCCGGGATTGATCATCCCCATGGAGGGATGCTTCCAGCGCACAAGGGCCTCGGCGCTGACCATGACCGGAATGTCAGGACGTATGTCGAATTTGGGCTGATAATAGACAAGAAACTGTTTTTCCGCAATTCCCTTGGGAAAGTCCTCGATTAACTGCTCCGCGTACAGTTCTTTTTCGTGCATCCTGTCATCGTAAAGACCTATGGTCTTCGCAAGACTGTTTCTTACCGTATCCGCCGCAATCTTCGCCCGGTCAAATCTGCGTTCAATATCCAGGCTCTTGTCCACCTCGGAATAAACGCCCATTCTCAGCCTGACCCGGTTGCCTTCGAGATCGTCATTGACGAAGTTCATGCCGGCCCGGTCCAAAATCTCTTTATAATCCAGACCATGGGGGCAGTACAGCATGAAGGTATCCGCTTCTCTGCGGCAGACAATGCCCTGAGACTGACTGACGGCTTCCCTGAGCTTCTCGCCGATTCGCTTCAGCACCTCGTCCCCGTAGGCCGTGCCGAACCGTTCGTTGATCATATGGAAATGATAGATATCCACCACAATGGCATCCATTGCCACGTCCTTATGATGCTGATCAAACTGCTCCGCGTACCGGTAGAAGAATTCCTTGTTATACAGTCCCGTCAGCGGATCCCGCTCCGTATACTGGATAATATCCCTGTCTTCGGAAAGCTCGATGGTTCTCCGGATTCGGGCCAGGATGACTTCCGCCTTGGGATAGGGTTTGGGAATAAAATCGCTGGCTCCGCTGCTCAGGCTGGCCACCTCCGCCTCCTGATCGCCAGTGAGCACAATCACGGGAATATGCTTTAATACGGAATCATTTTTCAGCTTCACCAGCAGCTCAGAGCCGCTCATGACGGGCATCATCAGATCCAGAAGAATCAAAGAAAGGGTCTCTGCATATTCCGTGATTTTCTCCAGCGCCTGCTGCCCGTCGGCTGTTTCTATAATTTCATAATCATCCTCCAGGATCAGCTTCAGCATCTCCCGGTTGATTAATTCATCATCCGCTATCAGAATCTGTCTTTTTCCATTTGATGAATGGAATTTTTCATGACTTTTCAGCATTTTACAACTCCTGATATATGTTATCTGGTAATACCATTAATGATTATTATATCTGACAATTACTAAAAATACAACATTCAGCCGAAGAATCGCATCAGTGGGACGAGTCAAAATGTTCACAAAAAATCTATTGGACTTTGGTGTAAAAAGTTGTATACTGTTTTGTGCACGTTATCAACACATGTTTTAAGGAGTCTTCTTATGCCTGATATATGGTTTCCTTATCTTGGAATTGAAATTGAGCATCTGAGCAAAGTCGCTTTTTCTATCTTTGGAATTGATATTGCCTGGTACGGCATCATGATTGCTGTCGGTGTCATGGCTGGTCTGTTCCTGGCCCGGTATCTGGCCAGAAAATCCGACCAGGATCCTGATCTCTACGTGGATTTCCTGATCTACGCCCTGATTTTCTCTTTAATCGGAGCAAGAATCTATTATGTCATCTTCTCCTGGGAAAACTATGCGGACAATCCCCTGCGGGTATTCGACTTCAGAGGCGGCGGTCTGGCCATCTACGGCGGCGTAATCGGTGCTGTTCTCACGGCTTTTGTCTTCTGCAAGGTGAAAAAATACTCCATGCTGAAGCTGCTGGATACCGCCATGCCCGGTCTGGCGCTGGGACAGGCCATCGGCCGCTGGGGCAATTTCTTTAACCAGGAATGCTTTGGAGGCTACACCGACTCTCTGTTTGCCATGAGACTCAACATTGAAACCGCGGCCTACACCACTCCCGAGCTGCTGGCAGAAAGCGTCTCCAAGGGCGGTGTCCGTTATATCCAGGTTCACCCCATGTTCCTGTATGAATCCCTCTGGTGCCTGGCCCTGGTGATCATCCTGGTATTCTTCTTCCGCCGCAAAAAATTCGACGGAGAGATCATGTTCCTTTATCTTGCGGGCTACGGCTGCGGCCGGGCATGGATCGAATCCCTGCGTACAGATCAGCTGCTGTTCTGGAACACCAATTTCCCGGTATCCGTCGGTGTTTCTGTCATCCTTGTGATTCTGGGCGTCACCATGCTGATTGTTCTCTCCCGCAAAAACAAAATCGCCATTGCCAGAGCGGCCATGACAGAGAACGAATACGCCCCTGATGTGGAGCTGCCTGAAGATCAGATTCTTGCTGAGATGAAGGCTGATGAATCAGCTTCCGAGGCAGACAGCCAGGAGGAAGCCGCCGATGAGGCCACTCCTGTCACCGAAGCAGAATCCGAGGCTGAACAGCCGGAAGAAAAATCCGACGAGGAGAAAAAGCCAGAGATTACCGATGAGGATCTCTGGGGTTAATCCCCTTCCCCGGCTCGGACAGATAATGATCATAAAGACAAAGAGTCCTATCCGTCAGCAGACAGATAGGACTCCTTTTTTTAACCTTTTTCATCATCATACTTAAGCACAGCCATAAAGGCGCTCTGGGGAATTTCCACATTACCCACCTGGCGCATCCGCTTCTTACCCTCTTTCTGCTTCTCCAGCAGCTTTTTCTTACGGGTAATATCACCGCCATAGCATTTGGCAAGCACATCCTTGCGCATGGCTTTCACCGTCTCCCTGGCGATGACCTTTCCGCCGATGGCAGCCTGGATGGGAATTTCAAACAGATGTCTCGGAATTTCATCCTTCAGCTTCTCCGCCATCCGGCGGCCCTGCTCATAGGCCTTTGAGGTGTGAACAATAAAGGAAAGAGCATCCACCATTTCCTTGTTGATCAGCATATCCAGCCGCACAAGATCGGAACGTTCATAGCCGAGAAGCTCATAGTCGAAGGAGGCATAGCCCCGGCTGCGGCTTTTCAGGGCATCAAAGAAGTCGTAGATGATCTCATTCAGAGGCAGATGATAATTCAGCATCGCTCTGGTATCTTCGATATACTGAATGCTCTGATAAACGCCGCGGCGGTCCTGGCAGAGATCCATAATCGCTCCGATATACTCGGTGGGGATCATGATCTCGGCATTGACAATGGGCTCCTCCATATAGTCAATTTCAGCGGCATCCGGCAGGTTGGAAGGATTGGAAAGCATAATCAGATCGCCGTTGGTCTTGTGGACCTTATAGATAACGCCCGGCGCTGTGGTGACCAGATCCAGATTGAATTCTCTCTCCAGTCTTTCTTCAATGATTTCCATATGCAGCAGACCAAGAAAGCCGCAGCGGAAACCGAATCCCAGGGCAGCGGAGGTCTCCGGCTCATAGAACAGGGAAGCATCATTGAGCTTCAGTTTTTCCAGGGCATCCCTCAGATCCGGATATTTGGCGCCGTCCGCAGGATACATGCCGCAGTACACCATGGGAAGCACTTTTTTATAGCCCGGCAGAGCCTCACTCGCGGGTCTGGCGGCTTCCGTTACCGTATCACCTACCCGGGTATTGCTGACATCCTTGATGCTGGCAGTAAAATAGCCCACCTCTCCCACACCGAGGGTCTCGGAGGGAATCAGGGTGCCTGCACCCATGTAGCCCACTTCCACCACATCGTATTCCGCACCGGCCGCCATCATGCGTACCCGGACGCCGCGGCGCATTTCACCATCCATCACGCGGCAGAATACGATGACGCCACGGTAGGAATCGTAGAGAGAGTCGAAAATCAGCGCCTTCAGGGGCGCGGCGGGATCACCTTCCGGAGCCGGGATCTTCTGAACAATCTGTTCCAGAACCTCTTCGATATTGATGCCGGTTTTGGCAGAGATCAGAGGGGCGTCGGAGGCGTCCAGACCGATAATATCTTCTATCTCCGTTCTCACACGCTCAGGCTCGGCGGCAGGAAGATCTATCTTATTGATCACAGGAAGAATCTCCAGATCATGCTCCAGCGCCAGATAAACATTGGCCAGCGTCTGGGCCTCCACTCCCTGGGAAGCATCCACCACCAGCACAGCGCCCTCACAGGCGGCCAGAGAACGGGAAACCTCATAATTGAAATCCACGTGACCGGGAGTATCAATCAGGTTGAAAATATATTCTTCACCATCGGAGGCGTGATAAACCAGTCGGACAGCCTGAGCCTTGATGGTAATGCCTCTCTCCCGCTCCAGATCCATGTTGTCCAGTACCTGATCCTGCATCTCACGTTCTGTGAGGAGACCGGTTTTCTGGATAATTCTGTCGGCCAGAGTGGATTTGCCGTGATCAATATGGGCAATTATACAGAAATTCCTGATTTTCCTGGGATCTGACATAGACCCTCCTTTCCGAAAAATAGGGATCATTGTTTAAGAAAAAACACCCTTAAGCTAATGTGTATATGCTTGAGGGTGCTTTCCAATCTACTTTTACAATAACTGTTAGAAATCAGCCAATATTGTTGACCATCTTCTGAAGACGGGAAACTTTACGGGAAGCGTTGTTCTTATGAAGAACGCCCTTGGTTTTCGCCTTATCGATGGTGGATACCGCGCTGACAAGAGCAGCCTTGGCAGCTGTCTGGTCTTTAGCTTCAACAGCGGCAAGGACCTTGCGGATTGCAGTCTTGACGCTGGATTTGATCATTTTGTTGCGAAGTGTTTTGGTGCGGATCACTTTAACACGTTTTTTGGCAGATTTAATGTTCGCCATGTTGGTACAAACCTCCTGAGATTTCTAAATGGCAGCCGTGCTGCTCCGAAGTAAAAATAGAATGGACAGACTAAGACACGCAGGATATTATACTAAAGAATCCCTCTGATGTCAATCAAAATATAAGGAATTTTTCTCAGTTTATTTCAGGCTGGCATATCTGAGAAGCACCAGATCCAGCGCCTCCTGAACGGTAATTTCGCCGGTTTTGAAACCAAGATCAAACTGATAGAGTTTCTTCACCAGCTTCAGGAGCCGCTCCCTGCCGAACATTCCCGCCTGCCTTTTGTATTCCCTAGCCACAAAGGGCCTCAGCTTCAGCTCCGCGGCCACGGTGTCCGCGGATTCTCTCTCCATCAGGGAGGTCCGGTAGAGTAAATGAAACTGACGGCAGATCATATAGAAGATCATCTCGGGCTTCTCATTCTGCCTCAGCAGTTCCTGATAAGCCAGATATGCCTGGTCCTGCCGCCCGCTGCCCAGATGGTCCGTCAGCCGGAAGATTTTGGTTTCGACGGAAGGGGTAACCAGAAGGTCAATATCCTCCCGGGCAACCACGCCCTTCTCCTTCACATATCCCGCCAGCTTCTGGATTTCAGAGAGGATATTTTCCATATTTCCTCCGGTCAGAGAAAGGAAATAGGAAATGTTATTCTGATCAATCCGGACATTTCTGCGCCGGAATTCCTGAGAAATCCAGATTCCCAGCTCCTGCTCTCCCGGATGGTTCATTTCCAGCACCTGGCCGTACTTCTGGGCCGCCTTAAACATTCGGGACCGTTTGTCTACATCCTTTTCCATAAACACCACGGTGGTGGTATCCGGCAGCGACTCGGCCGCATGCTCCAGTTCCCTGGTCAGGGATTCGGGTGCCTTGGAAGTGAAGGCGCCGGAGTTTTCGACAAATACCAGTCTCCGTTCACACATAAAGGGAAGGGTTTCGAGACTGATTTTCAGGGCTTCCGTATCGATGTTTTCACGGAAGAGATCGAAATTCATCATTTCGTCCTCCTCCGTCATCAGCGCCTTTTTGATCCTTCCGGAGTTCAGCCTGATCAGATAAGGTTCATCGCCATAAAAGAGATACAGCTTCGAAAACTCGCCGTCTCTGATCTGTTCCTTCAAACTTTTCATGAATGATCCTCAAACATATGCCAGTATATTTCATGTCCTAAAAACTGATCGATCCATACAGCTCCGTTCCACGCAGTGACCTGATAGGGGCAGTTTCTCTCCTCCAGTCTCTCCAGCATGGCCTTGTGGGGATGTCCGTAGCTGTTGTTCTCTCCGCAGCTGATCACGGTCAGATCCGGCTCAGCCCGGTCCAGCAGCCATTCGGAAGATGAATACATGGAACCATGGTGGCCAGCCTTTAATATCAGCGGAATCTGATGATCAATCTCATCCAGCTCGAGCTGCTGCTCTGTCTGCGTGCCCGCGTCTCCCATATAAAGCAGCTGGAGATGGGAAAGCCGGATCAGCGTGACGAGGGAATCCTCATTGACGGTGCCCTGTTCGG
Organism: uncultured Eubacteriales bacterium; assembly: GCA_902783575.1. GTDB lineage: Bacteria > Bacillota > Clostridia > Lachnospirales > Bianqueaceae > RUG760. The sequence continues at coordinate 13,172 of CACZRP010000054.1, read as the reverse complement.
ATCCGGGAGACAGACAGAGAATCCGGATATCTGTTCCTCCTTTTTCCAGCACCAGTTCGTCGCCCCTCCCGGCCCGGACAACGCTGCCTCCGTGATTCACAACGGATTCCTCCAGCCGTCTCCGCTCCTTTGTATCATTGGAAGCGGCAGAAGATTCCAGCAGCAGGTCGATGGGCAATCCGCTCTCGGACAGGGTCAGAAGACCCTCCATATGATCCATATCCGGATGTGACAGAATGGCTGCGTCGATACGGTGAATTCCCCGGCTCTCCAGATAGGGCTGAATGACCGTGGAGCAGGAAGGGCCAGCGTCCACAAGAATCACTGTGCCATCCCACTCAATGATGCTGCAGTCTCCCTGTCCCACACTGAGAAAAATGACTCTTCTTGAAGCTGGATAAAAGATCAGGGCCAGACTCATCGCCAGTGAGATCAGGTACAGGGGCAGCCTCCTCTGCTTCGGGGATTTCCAGGCCCAGAGAAGGAAGCCCACAATGCCGAAAAACGCTGCCATTTGAAGAACGGCAGGCTTACCCTGAAAGGTGAGCCACGGAAGCTCGGTGGATTTGCTGCTCACCCAAAGGGTGAAGTTCAGAACAGCTGAACCCAGCCGGGCCAGAAGCTGTCCCGCCCAGGGCAGGACGCTGCCCAGCGCCACCGAGGCGACACCCAGGATCAGAATATATCGTACCAGGGGAACCACTAGAAGATTCAGAAAAAAGGACCCCACAGAGGCTCCGGAAAAGAACCAGAGGCTGACCGGCAATGTCACCAGGGACACGCCCAGTCCGCCGGCTATTTTTTCCCGCAGGGACCGGGGCAGGAAAAAGAACTGCAGGGCAAAGCTTCTTCCTGCCCAGATTCCTGCCACCGCGCCGTAGGTGAGCCAGAAAGCGGCTCCCAGCACGGACAGAGGTTTCAGAAGAAGCTGAATCATGGCTGCCAGAAACAGGGCTGTTTTGTCATCAGGATCGCGGTCCAGCAGCCTCGCCGCGGTCTGATAGGAAAACATCAGGGCCGCGCGTATAGTGGCTATGGAGAATCCGGTCAGCCAGACATAAAGCCAGAGCATCAGCATGAGGAGAGGAAAGGCCCTCCGGTGCCCCATTTTGCCGCTGAGCCATCGTTCCAGACTTCCGATCAGAATTGTCAGATGAAGGCCCGAAATAGCCGCTATATGGGATATGCCGGCTCTGGAGAACAGATCCTTGATTTCCGTGCTCAAAGAGGACTTCTCCCCCAGCAGCATAGCCTTATAGATGCTGCGGAAAGGCTCCCTGAACAGGCTGTCGATGGTATCCGACAGGAATCGGCGTATACCGCCGATGAGAGGAGCCGGATTCCACCAGTGATGCTCTTGTAAAAGAAGAATGTCGGAGGAAGTAAGAGTGGCTAGAAACTCCTGAGATTTGAGAAAGGTTTCTTCGTCCCATTGTCCCGGATTGGCCGGTTTTTCAGGCAGCTTCAGTCTGCCTGATACTTTGAGAATATCTCCTTCTCTGAACTTTGTTTGATCTTCAGATCCGTACACCAGGATTCGGATATACCATCCGGTTTCCATTCCCTCCGGAGACAGAAGCCTGGCACGAAGAATCAGCGAGTCCTCCTGGCTGTCGATCCGGGATACCCGGACAAACAGTCCCCGGCTCCGCTCCATCCAGCTTTGGGCTTCCATCTGAGCCTCATGATAGCCAAATATTCTTTCTCCCAGAGAGGGAATGATCTGAAGTATCAGTATCAGGCAGGCCATGTATGCTGTACATACCGGTATCAATGGCCTGCTTCTCAAAATCTTTCCTCCGCCTCAGTAAGTATCCTTAAGGGGCCGGTTGAACAATGCTGCTGTCCGGTTCCAGAAAACGGTCGATTTCCACATAGGATTTATAGACAGGGACTTTCTTACCGTCGATCAGAATCTGAACATAATCAATTCCATTCACTCGTCCCAGAGAATTCACCAGCGAATAGATGGTCAGCTTTTCCGCTGTTTCACCACCGCCATGGTTCATCTGGAAGGTGGCGTTCAGATCGATATAGCAGACGCCCTCTTCCACACTGATGTCGTTGATTTTCGTACCTTCGGGAAGAGTCTTCTGCAGACCGGCGGTCTGAGGCCCCTCGATCAGAGAACGCACAATACCCATGGAAAGGGATTCTGTCATACCCAGACGGATCACTCTCTCCTCCGGCACCAGATATTGTCCATCACTGCCGGCAAAATAGAGGACCACCTTCAGCTCGTCACGGTAAAAGCCCTCGTCATACTGATTGATAATCATCCGGTCCGTAGACAGAATCTGATCGAAGGCCACAACCTCCTCTCCCTGAGCCATACAGAGATCCACCCTGTTAATCCCTGGCAGGGAGAACAGGGACTGGGAAAGCCCGGTACGGATCATCAGCTTCTCTGCGGCTGACAGGGAGGGATAGCGGCTGGAAAACTCCACTCGGATGGTATTGGCGCTTTCAGCGGTGTCCTGCCCGTTATAATCCGTTTCCAGGACCACATGAAGAACGATTCCCTTGGGAAGGAGGGAAACCAGGCTGGCATTCGTATCCGGCAGCAGAGAGGGATCAGAAAGAAGGTTGATCAGAGTATCGACCTTGTATTTGAGGGTTGATTCTTCACCAAACTGAAGCTCCAACGGATACGCGGTCAGGCTGCCGCCGTCGGCATCGGTGTAATACAGGGTCACCTTCTGAGTGGAATTATCGGAAACCGTAGAACCGTCCGATATAGAACCATCGGTTTCCTGCCCGTCGGAAGAGCAGCCGAAAAGTGCCATGCAAAGCACCAGCAGCAGAAGAATCGGAAGAATCATTAAGCTTTTCTTTTTCATATTCTTATTCCTCTTCTTCTTCCGAATCCGCTGTCTGTACCAGCGGCATCTTGATGGAAAAGCTGCTGCCCTCACCCGGCACGCTGGAAACGGTGATAGTTCCCTTATGCAGGGTAACGATCTGCTTCACAATGGCCAGACCGAGGCCGGTGCCTCCGGCGCCGCGGTCCCGGGCTTTATCCACCCGGTAGAATCTCTGAAACAGCTTGTCATAGTTCTTTTCGTCGATACCGATTCCCGTGTCGGAAACTACGATCAGGGCATAGACCTGGTTGCTGTCGATCCGGATCTTTACCTGGCCGCCATCCTTGTTGTATTTGATGCCGTTCTGGATCAGATTCGTCAGAGCCAGCGTCATCTTGGTTTCATCTGCCTCGATCATGGCGGGATGCACTTCCTCCACCAGCAGGTGAACGTTTTTCTGATCGGCCAGCGGATTCAGGCGTTTGATAATATCCTCGGCCATGTCACCCACAGAAAAAGTGGACAGATTCAGGACGTTTTCTCCCTCCTCCAGCCTCACCAGGGTCAGAAGGTCGCTGACAATGCCGTTCATTCGGTCTATCTCACTGTTGATGTCCTGCAGAAAGTCCTTATACAGCTCTTCCGGCACACTGTCCTGCAGCAGCAGGGATTCCGTGAGCACCTTGATGGAACTGAGGGGGGTCTTCAGCTCATGGGAAACGTTGGAAACGAATTCCTTTCTCGAGCGGTCGAGACTGAGAAGATCGTGGGTCACGTCTTCGACCTCATCCACAATCGTAGAAAACTCATTTTTCGACTTGAAACGTGGCCCTCCCAGGTCCTCCACGTCGATTTCCTGATTCTTGAGGTCCCGGAGCCAGACTATGATCTTCTTCAGTGGTCGCATTAACCAGTAGATCAGCAGGTAAATCAGAGCCATGGTAACCATGGAAACCAGCATCAGTACCAGGATGATCCGGGTCCTGCCCACCTCCAGGGAGCGCTGAACCGTTTCCATGCTGGCGAAGGCATAGATCACGCCCTGCACCGTATTGACATCGGCTTTGGACTTGATGGGCACCGCGATGCGGTGAACCAGGTCATCGCCTCCCTGAACCGTCTGGCCGCTCATGGCAGCGATGACTTCATCATTGATGATATAACGTCCGATTCTCGACTGAGTGGTATCCTGAATCACCTTCGCGTTGGAATCCAGAATCAGCACCCGCATGTAGCTGTACATCCGGGACATATTCTGGAACCGGTTGGTGAGAATCAGAGAGTTTTCGCCGCTGTCCGTTTCGCCGGAGGATATTTCCCCGGCCAGATAGCTGATAAAACGGTTGGCTTCGGTGATGCGCTGACTGATCCAGTAATCGTTCCAGATGGTAAAGAAATACTCACTCAGGAGAATTGAAGAAAGGCAGTATAGCAAGGCGATCCCCAGGAACATCGGTACCTTGATGGTGTGGACCAGTTTGCTGAAACTGCCTTTAAGTTCCAATTTGAACATATGGTTTCCGCCTGTAATTATGCTTTAAAGAAATATCCGACGCCCCATTTGGTCTGAATATACAGAGGATCCCCCGGGTTCGGTTCGATCTTCTCGCGAAGTCTCCGCACATGCACATCCACGGTTCTCACATCACCGGGATAAGCGGCTCCCCAGACAATCTCCAGCAGCTTCTCCCGGCTGTAAACCTTGCCGGCATTTTTCGACAAAAGCTCCAGCAGATCAAATTCCTTGGCGGTCAGATTGGTTTCATTGCCCTTGATAAAGACTCTGCGGCTGTCAAAATCAATTCTCAGATCATGGTATTCCACCATGTTGTCTCCGCGGGATTCGTTGGAGTGGGATCTCCTGAGAATGGCTTTGATTCTGGCCTTCAGCTCCAGAATATTAAAGGGTTTGGTCATATAATCATCTGCGCCGTATTCCAGGCCCAGAATCTTATCCATATCTTCGCCCTTGGCGGTCAGCATAAGGATCGGCACCTGAGAAAACTCACGCACCTGCTGGCAGACCTGGATTCCATCCATGCGGGGAAGCATCACATCCAGGATAACAATATCATAATCCCCTTCTTCAATCATATGGAAAGCATCTTCACCGTCATAGGCCGCGTCCACTTCCATGCCATCCTGCTCGAGGCTGAATTTGATGCCCTTGACAATGATCTTCTCATCATCCACAACCAGTACCTTGGTAGCCATCGTACCTCCTATCCTTAAATCTGTCACTCACAGGTGATCAGATCCTTCAAACCGTTAAATTTGGTCTCTCCGATGCCGGAAACATTCATCAGATCCTCAATGGAAGCAAAGCCGCCATGTTCCTGACGGTACGCAATAATCCTCTCAGCCATCGCTTCACCAATCCCGGGGAGCTCCATTAGTTCTATTTTAGTGGCTGAATTGATATTGGTCAAGTGTTTTGTTGAAGTCTCCTGCTCCCCATCTCCCGTGATCATTTCTTCCTCCGGCAGTTCCTGTCCCGCCAGAGGAACCGTTACCTTCTGGCCGTCACTGACATAAGCCGCCAGGTTGATTCTGGAAAGGTCAGCCTCCGGCAGGGCTCCTCCCGCCAGATCGATGATATCCTTGACACGGCTGCCTTCAGGCACATACAGAACCTGATCCGGATTTGCCACCGCCCCTGTAATGTGTACACCGATCAGCCGGACGCTGCTTTCCAGCGGCTCCCGTTCTGACTCACCTGCGGCAGAGAGAACCTCTTCGTATTCAAGGGAGCTTTCTTCCAGAACGATTCCAGACCGGAGCTCATTCCCGGTCCTCATTTTCCATACCACCAGAATGATTACCAGCAGAGAAATACCTGCCCAGAGCCATCTTTGTTTCAAAAGTTTCTGCATAATGTACCTCCTAAAAAAAAACCCTATATTATTATTATCGTCAATTTGTCAGGAGAATCGCCGCTTTTTCCCGAAATTACGGCAAATTTTTTTATTGAACCGCCCTTCAGGCTGTAGTAAAATAGTTCGAATACATTTTTTGTAGAGGTTTTTTATGATTGAACAGAATATGATCCGTAATATCGCCATCATTGCCCATGTTGACCATGGCAAGACTACCCTGGTGGATGCGCTGCTTCATCAGAGCGGTATTTTCCGTGAAAACCAGGAGGTAGCCGAGAGAATCATGGATTCCGGCGATCTGGAAAGAGAACGCGGTATTACCATCTTGGCGAAAAATACTTCTCTGCATTATAACGGATATAAAATCAATATTATCGACACCCCCGGCCACGCCGATTTCGGCGGCGAGGTGGAACGTGCCCTGGAAATGGCCAACGGCGTGCTGCTGCTGGTGGATGCCTATGAAGGCTGCATGCCCCAGACCCGTTTTGTTCTTAAAAAAGCCCTGGATCTGAATCTGACGCCCATCATCGTCATCAATAAGGTCGACCGTCCCAACGCCCGTCCCGACGCTGTGGTGGATGAGGTTCTCGAGCTTCTTCTGGACCTTGGCGCCAGCGACGAACAGCTGGATTCTCCTGTGATCTACGCCTCCGCCAGGGACGGCTGGGCTTCCACGGATTACTCCGTGGTGGGACAGGATATGCAGCCTCTGTTCCAGACCATCATTGACACCATTCCCGCTCCCAAGGGAGATGTAAATGGTGACCTGCAGCTGCTGGTTTCCAACATTGACTACGACACCTATACCGGCCGTATCGCGGTGGGCCGTATTGACCGCGGCTCTGTCAAGGTAGGCGATCAGGTGGTTATCTGCCGGAAGGACGGCACCTCCTCCAATGTAAAGATCACGAATCTTTATGTCTATGATGACATGCGCCGGGTTCCGGCTGAGGACGCAGCCGCCGGCGAGATTGTCGCTGTTTCTGGTCTGAAGGATATCAACATCGGAGAAACCATCTGCTGTCCCACCAATGTGGAGCCTCTGCCCTTTGTTTCCATTGATGAGCCCGTCCTTTCCATGACCTTTACCGTCAATAAGAGTCCCTTCGCCGGCAAGGAGGGTGAATATGTTACCTCCCGCCATCTGAGAGACCGTCTCTACCGTGAGCTGGAATCCAACATTTCCTTAAGAGTCGAGGATACCGATTCTCCCGAATCCATGATCGTATCTGGCCGCGGCGAGCTGCATCTTTCCGTCCTCATCGAAGAGATGAGACGCCAGGGCTACGAATTTGCCGTCACCAAACCTCAGGTTATTACCAAAATGGTGGGCGGTCAGGTCTGGGAACCCTTTGAAGAGCTGGTGGTGGATCTGCCCGACGAATACACAGGTGTGCTGATGGAAGGCTCCGCTGCGAGAAAAGCAGAACTGGTGAACATGACTCCCACCCAGGGCGGCTACACCCGCGTTGAGTTTCTGATTCCCGCCAGAGGTCTCATCGGATACCGCTCCCAGCTGATGACCGAAACCCACGGAACTGCCATCATTAACCATGTATTCCACAGCTACAAGCCCTTCCGGGGTGAAATCGCTCCCAGAACCCATGGTTCACTGATTGCTCACGAGACGGGAGAAGCCGTTACTTACGGACTTTTCAACGCTCAGGAGCGCGGCAACCTGTTCATCGGACCGGGCACCGATGTCTACGAAGGCATGATTGTGGGTGAGAGCTCCCGAGGCGAGGACATTGTCGTCAATGTCTGCAAAAAGAAGCATGCCACCAACATGCGCTCCTCTGCTGCCGACGAAGCGCTGCGCCTGACGCCGCCCAAGGAAATGTCTCTGGAAGAATGTCTTGAATTTATCGCAGATGACGAGCTTGTGGAGATCACGCCGAAGAGCATCCGTATGCGTAAGGAAATTCTGGATGCCGGTCTGAGAGCCAAAGCGATCTTCCGTGCTTCCCAGTCTGCCAAAAACTAAGGATAAACCATGAAAAATCAAAATACCGCTTACAGATTCGTATTAATAGGTACACCTGTGGCGGTTTCTTTTATCTTACTGATGGTCTTTCTGATTGAAGGCTTTTATCCCTTCGGGAACGGCTCCATCTCCTGGTGCGATATGGACCAGCAGGTCATTCCGCTGCTCCTCAGCTTTAAACGCATCATCACCGGCTCCGAGAGCATGCTCTACAGCTTTCACGCGGCGGGAGGCATGAATTTCTGGGGCGTGTTTTTCTTCTTCATTTCCAGCCCCGTCCATCTGATTCTGCTGCTGGTTCCCGATGCCAGGATGCTGGAGTTTATGAATGTTCTGACCATTCTCAAGATGGCTTTATGCGGCTTGACTGCCTGCATCTATCTGATCAGGCACCAGCACCGTCCCATGTACTGCTTTCTGTTTGCTCTCCTGTACGCCTTCTCCGGATACAGCCTGTTTTTCTATCAGAATACCATCTGGCTGGATATGGCCGCCCTGTTTCCTCTGCTGATGCTATCCTTTGAGCATCTGGCGGCCCGGCATCAGGTCAGATATTATATTTTCTGTATGAGCGCCATGATGGTGCTCTGCTACTATATCGAGTATATGGTAGTGGTTTTCACTCTGCTGTATTTTGGCGTTCTTGCCTTAACGCTGAACCCGGAAAACCGGAAAACCGTACTCAGCCGCTTTCTTGCCGGCTCTCTGGCTGCGGCCTGCCTGACCTGCGTTGTCTGGCTTCCCAGCATACTCCAGTTCCTCTCCTCCGGCCGAGGCACCTCCATTCTCAGCACGCTGGCAGATAAGACTCTGTTTACTCACATTCAGACCACACTGCCCATCCTGTTTCCTTCCATGATGGCTCTGGCTGCCATCTGCTATGGTATCGTTCATACCCCTCTGAAAAAAGGCCTGATTAAAAACTATCTGTTCCTACTGTTCCTGATGCTGATACCGGTCTTTATTGAGCCTGTCAATACCATGTGGCATACCGGCAACTACATGAGCTTTCCCGTCAGATATGGCTTTATTCCCCTCTTTCTGATGATCATTCTGGGAGCTTATTATCTTGAAAAGGCTGTTCCCGCCGAAAAACCTAAGGACCAGGTGCAAGAAACAGTCATTTTCGCCGCTCTCCTGCTGCTGTCTGTCACATCCTGTCTGCTCTCCCATCTGGTGGTAAACGCGCAGATTACTGTCCTTTCCAGCTATACCCATCACCTCTGGGGAAACAGCAATTCTCTGCAGCTTCTTTCGCTTCTGGCCCTGCTCGAATTCCCGGTGTTTCTGCTGCTGATCCGCTGCCTGAACCGGAATACCATCCGGCCTCTCTATTTTGTAATTCTGTGTCTGGTTCTCCTGGTTCACAGTTTCTGGAACAATATCCAGATCTATATGATCTCCGCCGATACCGACGAGCATGTCTATCAATACCAGCAGTTCACGGATCTGGAGAATTTCCGCCCGGATGAAGAGAAAATCGCTGAGGGGGCTTCGCCGGATTTCTACCGCGTGAAAATGAGGCAGAAATACTATCACGCCAACTCTCTGGCAGCCCTGGGCTTCAATACCCTGGGCCACTATACTTCTCTCACCAGCCAGTCCTATATGTTCGCCATGAAGAATCTGGGCTATTCCTCCTACTGGATGGAAGTTGGCGGCTATGGCGGCACTGTTCTGACCGATGCCTATATGTCTGTGGCTTATCAGGTGGAATGGGCGGATGGCATGAAGAGCGAATACGCCAACAATACCTATAAAGTTGTCAGAAAGCCTGTGGTCCTGCCCATGGGCATCGCTTCGGAAGAATCTTCATCCGACACCAATCATCTGGAGAGGCTGAGCCGCTTTGAAGTTCAGGAACTGCTCTGGCATAAACTGTTCCCCCATGCAGAGCCTGCCCTTAAATCCTATTCGCCTTCTGTAGAAAGGGATATCAACATCGCCCACGCCGGCGGCGAGTATCAGCTCCGGCAGAATCTGACCGATACCCACGGTCATCTCATCTACCAGATTCGGTTCGATGAGCCGGCCTACCTTTACTTCGACTGTTTTGATGAGCTGACCAATCATCTGTCCGAGCCCATCTATAACGCCTTCAGAATTACCGTCGACAACAAGATCGTCTACTCTTCCTACCCCACATCCATTAACAACGGCCTCGTGGAATTGGGACTGTTCTCCAACGAAATGGTTGAGGTGGATATTGAGCTTCTGAAGCCCGTGAACTGCCGTTCCTTCGGTCTGTTCAGCCTGCAGATGAATCAGCTGCAGCAGGCGGCAAAGGAATGCGAGGCTCTGGGCTTTAAAAAGACTTCCAACCGGTCTTTATCCGCGGTCTCCTCTTTTGAGGAGGATAAAACCATCTTTATGTCTCTTCCCTATGATGAGGGTCTTACCCTGAAAATCGACAACAAAAAAGCTCCCCTGACAGAGAGCTTTGATGGTTTTGTTTCCTTCCGGCTTCCTGCCGGAAATCATGAGATCAGTATTTCCTTTATGCCCGTCGGACTGATCCCGGGACTGATTGTCAGCCTGGCCGCTTTGGTCTTATTACTTTGCAGTCTGCTGATCCCGGCCATGCATCGGATCTACGAAAGAATCACGGAGAATCCCACTCTGGATTCCATCTCAGTGGTGGTTACCCTTGGTGTTTTCTTCTTTGTGTTCTTTATGATCTATGTCTTCCCGATGCTGATTTGCCTGCTCCAGCAGATTGATCAGACGCTGTTCGTCTAGGCGCTTCTGTTCTTTCTGTTCAGCGTAGTTGAACTCGTGAACGGTGTCTCGGATCTCGTTCCAGACTTCCTTCATCTCCTGCTCAAACTCCCTGGCTGATTCTCTGAGAGCCCCATGGCCGAGGACAATCAGCTGCTCCGCCCCATCGGAGGTAACTACCCGGATGCGTTGTTTTTTGCTCAGGTCATAGGTGGTTCGTTCTATATACGTATCCGCAGTTTCCGCCTGCTTGGTAAATACCACATAGATCTCCTGGTATTTGAAAATATCCTCCAGGGGTCTGGGCACATTATAAGCGTCGAATACAACGATACTGATGCATTTGCGGAAGCTCTGGTACGCGCGCACGATCTCCAGCAGCTGATTTCTTGCCGATTCCAGACTGGTTTCCGCCAGCTCTTTCAGGGAATCCCAGGCAAAAATAACATTATAACCATCGATCAGAAGATATTCTGTTTCCGGTTCCTTAATCTCGACATGGACCTTATCGTCTGTGTCGGGATGTTTTTTTATTGGCTTTCTTGTTTCCCTCAGAGCGTCCTTGCCTACCTTGCCATAGGTCCTTTCAAAGATCTCCAGAAGCTCTTTATCCAGTGCCAGCGAATCAGCAGGCTGTGGGGCGGCTGACCTTTTCACAGGAGCATTGGCTTCCTCCTCTTCGGTCTCGTCCCTGTATTCTCTGGCCAGAGGTGATAATCGGCTGAAAGGCGTATGAACATGCATGCGCCTGGGAACCTCATACCAGGGAACAATGAATCCAGCCCCATGGGAGCAAAATACGCTGTCTGCCGGATTTGCTGTATCTTCCTCCGGGTGATAACCAATGTTTTCGATAACTTCAGCGCTGTTATGGCAAAGATCATAGCCTCTGGGGGTACACACAAGAGTGCCCTCACCTTTCGTATAGGCTGTCAGCGTCAGGGGATAATCAGCCAGCGTGCTGACCGGTCCATAACCGGAAATCACACTGGCATTTCCTGTCTGGACAGGAGAATCAAAATGGCAGAACCGTTGTTCCAGGTCTGTCATGGCCCGGCCGATGGTACTGTCCGGGATGGTCAGCTCAAAGTCGTAGTAAGGCTCCAGCAGCACATTTTTAGTCTGCATCAGACCCTGTCTCAGCGCCCGATAGGTCGCCTGGCGAAAATCGCCGCCCTCGGTATGCTTCACATGGGCTCTGCCTCCCACGATACTGATTTTCATATCAGTAATGGGAGATCCGGTCAGCACTCCGGGAAATACCCGTTCTGAAAGATGGGTCAGAATCAGTCTTTGCCAGTTCTTGTCCAGCAGATCTTCGCTGACTCTGGAATCCAGCACCAGTCCGCTGCCCCTGGGACCGGGCTCCAGCAGAAGATGTACCTCGGCATAGTGTCTCAAAGGCTCAAAATGCCCCACACCCTCCATGGAGGAGTCAATGGTCTCCCGGTAGACAATGCTGCCGGGACCGAATTCAATGTCCGTATGAAAGCGCTCTTTCATCAGTCGCTGGACCACCTCCAGCTGCACCCGGCCCATCAGCTGGACATGCAGCTCCTGGAGCTGATCATTCCAGACCACATGAAGCATGGGATCTTCCTGCTCCAGCTTCTGCAGCATCCGCATGACAGTATGAATATCCGTCTCAGAAATCACCTGATAAGTGATAAAGCTGTCCAGCACAGGGGCATCACTGTCCTTCTCGATTCCCAGGCCCTGCCCGGGAAAGGTGCCTGAAAGCCCCGTAATGGCGCAGATAGTGCCTGCTTCCGCATTGCCGGTATTCTCATACTTGCTCCCCGAATATAGCCGGATCTGATTCACTTTTTCACGCACCGGCTGTCCCATTTCTTCACCGGTAACAATGCTGTCCTTGGATGAGAGGGATCCTCCGGTGATCTTCATATAGGTGAGTCTTTCACCGGAAGAATCATAGGAAACCTTATATACCTTGGCTCCGAAGTCCTCAGGATATTCCGGCATGATCATCAGCCTGTCAAGAAGATCCATAAACTCCCTGACGCCATCAAGCTTCAGTGCGGAGCCAAAAAAGCAGGGAAACAGCAGTCTCTTTCGAATCAGATTAACCTGCGTATCAAGACTGATATTCCCTGTATTCAGATATTCATTCAGCGCTTCTTCACTGATGGTCGCTATTTTCTCTGCCATCGCGCTGCTGTCCGTATAATCGATGCAGTCTTCAGACAGTCTGGCCTGAAGCTGGCTCATAATTTCCTCAGAAGAATGATAATTCAGATCCATTTTATTGACAAACACAAATGTGGGAATCTGATATCTCTTCAAAAGCTTCCAGAGTGTGACAGTATGACTTTGAATCCCATCAGCGCCGCTGATGATAAGAACTGCATAATCAAGAACCTGCAGCGTGCGTTCCATTTCACTGGAAAAATCCACATGCCCAGGTGTATCCAACAATGTAACCGATGTGTTGTCCGAAAGAGAAAGTCTGGCCTGCTTCGAAAAAATAGTTATGCCTCTTTCCCTCTCCTGAATATCCATATCAAGAAAAGAGTCCCTGTGGTCCACACGGCCAAGGTGCCTGATCTGTCCGCTGATATAAAGCATCGCCTCAGACAAAGTAGTCTTTCCGGCGTCAACATGTGCAAGAATACCTAAATTAATATTTTTCATAAACACTATTCTATCATAGAAAAGAGAAAAATCAAATAACAGATTTCCATGTACTGAACCCGTGACCTCCTCTGCGCGGTTCGCTTGCTTCACAGCCTGACGTCAGTAGGAACTTTGCAGATATATGGCCTGACC
>CACZRP010000053.1 GCA_902783575.1 uncultured Eubacteriales bacterium | reverse complement strand
GGCACCACTGCCGTTCTGATGCGGTAGTGGTGCCAAAAACTTGGATTTGCGAAGAAATCCGAGGGTTTTGGGCTGAAATCTGCGGTAATTGTGTTAAAATCCGCGATTTGCGAAGAGTGCCAAAGTGGTAACCGGCTACGGCGGAGGCAGAGGCGGAATCCATGGCAGGGGGAGTGCCCCGCAGGCCAGCAATTTTAGGCCGGGGGCACTTCCTCGGAGGGGCTGTTTATGATATGATAGTAGTAGTATTGATTCAGTGAACTCAGTCACGAAAAAATGAAGGAGGATACTTTATGTGGCATGAAAAAAAGACCGCCTATAACTTCAACCTGATTGAGAATGAGGGCGGAAAGACACTGGGCTACAGCCCTGAGTCCGGTATCAAGATATTGGAGAAGGATGGGTTTGCCTTCAAGGACTTTCTGGGCACCGGAGAGCTGCTGCCCTACGAGGACTGGCGGCTGCCGGCCGAGGAGCGGGCGGATGATCTGGCCAAGAGGCTGTCCATCGAGCAGGTGGCAGGCCTGATGTGCTTCTCCGCGCACCAGTTCGACATCCAGGCGGAAGTGAATGAGGAACAGAAAACATTTCTGAACAAGCACCTGCGCAGCGTGCTGAACTCTGCCAGCCGCAGCGGCACCCCGGATGAGGTGCAGATTGCCTGGTCCAACAACATGCAGCGCTATGTGGAAGGAAAGGAGTTCGGCATTCCCTGCTATTTCTCATCCGACCCCAGAAACGGCGAAGGCGTTTCCGACTGGCCCGGCAACCTGGGTCTGGCCGCCACCTTTGATCCGGAGATCGCGCTGGAATCTGCCAAATGCCAGTCCCGGGAGCTGAGGGATCTGGGAGTGGCCTGCTTCCTGGCGCCCCAGGTGGATATCTCCTCGGATCCCCGCTGGTTCAGAAACAGCGGCACCTTCGGTGAGGATCCCGCCCTTTCCAGAGATATGGCGCAGGCCTTCTGCGATGGTCTTCAGAGCACCTTCGACGAGAACGGCAACGACCTGGGCTGGGGCAAGGATTCCATTACGGCCATGGCCAAACACTGGACCGGTGAAGGCTCCTGCGAGGGCGGCCGCGAGGCCCACGTGGACGGCGGCAAATATGCCGTTTATCCCAACAACAATTTCGAAGCCCTGATGGTGCCCTTCGTGGACGGCGCCTTCAAGCTGAAGGGCAAAACCGGCAGCGCCCAGGCCATTATGTCCAGCTATTCCGCGGCCTACACCGAGGATGGTTCCCTGGGTGAAGTGGTGGGCTCCGGCTTTTCCGATTACAAGATTAAAGAGCTGCTCCGGGGCCGCTATGGTTTTGAGGGTGTAGTCTGCACCGACTGGATGGTGCTGAACGAAGGCATGAAGGAAGGCAAGCGTTCCTGCGGATGGGGTGCTCACATTGAGGATCCGGAAGTGGAGCCCGGCGAGAGAGCCTTTATTGCCATCATGGCCGGCGTCGATCAGATGGGCGGCTGCTCCAACCCCGATGTGCTGATGGATGCGTACCGCTTTGGCTGCGAGAAGGTGGGCAAAGAGGTGATGGACAAGGCCTTCGCCACCTCCGCCAAGAGACTGCTGCAGGGCTATTTCCTGACGGGTCTCTTTGAGAACCCCTATCTGGATGAAGCCGCCGCATTTGCGGATGTGAATTCTCCTGACAAGCAGAAGGCCGCCCTGGATGCCCAGGTGAAGGCCGTGGTTATGCTGAAAAATGAAAACGGCGCCGTGAAGAAAGCGGACCGCCGTCTGAAGGTTTATATTCCCGCGCTGTATGAAGCGCCCCATTACCTGGTGACGGCTTTCATGCCCGCCAAGGTGACGGATCCGGCAGTGACCTATCCCATCAGCCTGGAGATTGCCGGAAAATACTTTGATGTGGTAACGGACAAGGTGGAAGGCACCACCATTACCCGCCTGAGCCAGGAGGAGCTGAAGGATATCGATCTGATCCTGATCCCCGCCAAGGAGCCGGGCAACTCCAGTCCCCAGGACAGCCGCAAGTCCGCCCAGGGCTTCACCGACAACGAAACGGTGACCAGTGACGCCCAGAAGGATCAGGAGAAAGATACCGCCTTCCGTCCCCTGACCAGACAGTACCGTCCCTATGTGGCCGATGGTCCCTTTGTCCGGAAGACCTCCATTGCCGGCGATATTCTGCCCGACGGCACCAAGGAAAACCGCTCTTACTTCGGCCAGGCGGCCCTGACCACCAACGAGGAGCAGCTGGATCAGATCCTGGAAGCCGCCGCCATGGCGAAAAAGCTGGGCGTGCCCTCCATCGTGGCCATGTTCACCGGCAAGCCCCTCTGCTTCCACGAGTTTGAGCCCTCGGTGGACGGTATCCTGGTGACCTTCTCCGGATCCTCCGAAGCACTCAGCAGAATCGTGGCCGGCCTTGAGGAGCCCAGCGCCCTGCTGCCCATGCAGATGCCCAAGGACATGGACGATGTAGAGCGCCAGTTCGAGGATACCCCCAGAGACATGGAGTGCTACACCGACAGCGTGGGGCATAGATATGACTTCGCCTATGGCCTGAACTACAGCGGCGTCATCTGCGATGAGCGGGTGAAGAAGTACAGCGTTCCGGCCCTGACGGAGCCTGAAAACAAGGGGATTTAAGAGTCCCTGTCAAAAAGAATACACCATTGACATTTTTCATACACTCCTGATAGATTCGTGCCGGTGCAAGTTGTATAATCGACGTTAACATTAGGCACGAATCTAAAAAGGAGTGTGTTACTATGGCGAAAAAAGCTAAAGTCAAAGGTCCGGAATCCGTCGGCTTTAAGGAGATTTTCGGCGTTACCACGCTGGCAACCAACAACGGTTTCGCTGTCATCTTTATGTCGACCATGTTCATGACCTACATGACCGACTACGCAGGCCTTGGCGCCTGGGGCGCTACCCTGGCCACCACGCTGCTGCTGGCGGCCCGGATTATTGATGCGGTGGATGATCCCATTCAGGGGTTCATTATGGATCGCGGCAAAGTAGGCAAACACGGAAAGTACAAGCCCTTCTTCCTGCTTTCCATCATCATGACGACCATTGGCGTCATCACCCTTTATTCTCTGCCGGATGGCATCGTGACGACTCCGGCACTGGTCACCATCTGGGTTATCTTCTTCTACTTTGTGTACGATATCGGTGCGTCCTTCTATAACGCGAACCTGCTGTACCGTACCATGACCAACGATCCGGAAGAGCGGGCCAAGCTGCTGGTGGGTCCCCGTCTGTGGGTGATGATTATGGGTATGATGGGCTCCGCCATGGCTGCGGCCGCGGTCACCATCCAGAAGATCACCGGAAGCTACAAAACCGCATATATGATCCTGGCCATGGTGGTGATGGCTCTTTCCACGGTGATTTCCATTGTGGGCTGGTTCATGTGCAAGGAGAAGCATGTGGTGGAACAGGATCCCGATGAGAAGGTTAAAATCTCCGACTTCTTCGAGCTGTTCAAGACCAACAAGCCCATGCTGATCGACTTTCTGAAGAACATCTTCACCGGCTTTATCTGGACCTTCCTGTTTGCGGCGCCTGTGTATTATGTGAAATACGCGTACTGCGCGGATCTGACCACCGGCGAAGTCAACATGGGTACCTTTGCTACCTACTCCATGATCGTCTCGCTGATGATGCTGTTCCCGCTGCTTCTGGGTACGATTATTGCCAATCCTGTGCTGAAGAAGTTCAAGGGCGACTTTGTCAAGATGCACCGGTTTGACCTGCTCTGCCAGGGCGGCGCCGGCCTGCTGATGTTTATCGGTCAGGTTCTGGGCATTCTGCAGAAGGTTCCCGCTTTCTTCTTCGTATGCATGTTCCTGATGGCGCTGGCCATTGGTATCGACTTTGTGCCCGGTTCCTCCATCGGTATGGAGATCATGGACTACACCATTTACTCCTCCGGCAAGGACCGTTCCGCGCTGACGGGCGTGCTGGGCAAGTTCCTGGAGAAGGCCCAGTCCGCAGTTTCCTCCGCGCTGGTGGGCGGTATCCTGATTGCCATCGGTTACCAGGTGGACTCCGTCACCGGCAACTATGTGGGCGACATCGCCAAGATGCCCACCCTGCTGACCTGGATGATCGTGGTCATGGGCGCGCTGCCGGCCGTCATGGCGGTTATCGGTGTGCTGATTCTGAACAAGTACCCCATCGATCAGGAAAAACGGAAAGAGATTCAGGCTTTCATCGCCGAGCATCAGACCAAGAAGGAAATCGACTAAACCCGATTTTTTCAAGAGAAACACGCCTCACCCCCGGTGGGGCGTGTTTGCATTTGCCTGCTTTTTGTGCTATGATTTTTTGTAATCATATCGGAGAGGGGTGGGGTAAATGGCATCCAGTCAGGAGGGCTTCCGGAGATCTGGAAAAGTGATACTGAGTTTCTGCAGCTTGTCAGCGAGCTGTCGGGCCTGTCCATTGCCCTGTGGCAGACCGGAAAACCGCTGACCAACAGAAGCTGGACCAGTCTGAAGGGCCGCAATCATCCCTGTTTCCGGCAGGATCAGCTGCGCATCGCTCTGGAGGAGTACACCCGGAGCGACAGGCCCTGCGTGTTTCTGGAAACCGAGCAGATGATCTACGGCATCATGCCCATCGGTCCTTTTTCCCTGGTCATCGGGCCGGCGGCCATCTGGTCCGTTTCCGAGGCATCGCTGAAGAGCTATGCCAGGGACCATCATTTGGACGAGCCTATTCCCATTCCCATGAAGGAACCGGAAACCATCGTCCGGCTGATGAATCTGATTCATCTTCACTTTACAGGCACCGCCGTTCCCAGGCAGGAGATTCCGGTGACCAATCCTGCGCTGGAAAACTGGCAGAGCGTCCGGGACCTGGAGGAATACCAGCTGGACCAGTCGGAAAACGACCGGGGGCACCAGATGGGCGTGGATTATGAGAATCAGCTCATGCAGACGGTCCAGAGCGGCGATGTGGATGCCCTGAAGACCCTCATGGTGGGGCCCGGCGTGGACTATTCCAAGATTGTGCAGATCTCCGACGAACACAGCAAGGACTATGAATATCTGATTGTTTCGATTATCTCCCTGTGCACCCGGGCGGCGGTGGCGGGGGGCGTCGGGGTGGAGCCGGCCTATCAGCTGGGGGACGTCTTTCTGAAGCGGCTCAGCCGGGCTGTACTGAGGAACGAGTCGTTCCTGCTGCTGGGCTACCGGGCGACGATCGAGTTTACCGAGCTGGTGAAGCGCTCCCGGGAGGAGAGAAGCCGCCTTTCCTATGTGAACGAGTGCAAGGATTACATTGAGAAGAATCTGCGCAAGGACCTGAAGGTCAGCGATATTGCGCCGGCCATCGGGGTCAGCCGCACCTACCTGTCCCGGCTCTTTTCTCAGGAGGAGGGCATTACGATTCAGCAGTATATTCAGAAGGAAAAGTGCCGGCACGCGGCGCAGATGCTGCAGTATTCGGATCATTCCATTGCGCAGATTGCCCTGTATCTGGGCTTCTCTACTCAGAGCTATTTTGGGGCCTGCTTCCAGACCTGGTACGGGATGACGCCCAAGGCCTACCGTAAGTCGAAGCGGTGAATTTGACGCCCAGGGCTTACCGAAAAGCGAAGCGGTAATTTGATACATCAGTGACATAATTGGCACACGGCTAATAGATTGAGAAAAGATCCTCTGTTACAATTTCTGATATACCTCAAAGGCTGTTCGAAGGAGGGCAGGATGCGGAAACTTTCTTTTAACCAGAATTGGCTGTTTAACGGCAAAACCATTACTTTACCCCACGATGCGCAGATCTCGGAAAAGCGCGGCCCAAAAACTTCCAATGGCGGCCACGGCTATTTTCCCGGCGGCGTCTATACCTATGAAAAAACCTTCCTGGCCCCCTCCGACTGGGCCGGCAAGGATGTACTTGTTGAATTTGAAGGCGTTTACAAAAATGCTTCCATCAGCCTGAACGGCCGGGAGCTCTGCTTCCATCCCTACGGCTACACGGGCTTCTTTGTGCCTCTCACTGATCTGAAAATCGGGGAGGAAAATACCCTCACTGTGGTGGCGGATAACTCCAAGCTTCCCAACTCCCGCTGGTATTCCGGCGCGGGCATCTATCGTCCGGTCTGGCTTTATGTCTGCGAAAAGAGCGGCCTCACACCCGAAAGCGTGAAGATCAGTACCGAGAACATCAATCCGGCCGTGATCCGGGTTCAGTCTCCGGTCTCCGTCAAAGCCGAGGTGGCAGGAATCACCGGTGAAGGTACCGACTTTACCCTGACCATTCCCGATGCCCGGCTCTGGAGCGCGGAGGAGCCCAATCTCTATACCGCGAAGATCACCGCCGCTGAGGGCGATGAAACCGAGGTCACCTTCGGCATTCGTCAGATCACCTGGTCCAATAAGGGCCTGTTTATCAACGGCAAAGAGACCCTGCTGCGGGGCGGCTGTGTCCACCACGACAGCGGTATTCTGGGCGCGGCCACCTATGCGGAAAGCGAGGAGCGCCGGGTACGGATCCTGAAGGAAAACGGCTTCAATGCCATCCGTTCTTCCCACAACCCTGCCTCCGCCGCCATGCTGGAGGCCTGCGACAGGCTCGGCATGTACGTCATGGATGAGACCTTCGACATGTGGTACAACCGCAAAAATCCCTACGACTACGGCCTGGACTTCAAGGACTGGTGGGAGAAGGATACCACCGCCATGGTGGTCCGGGATTACAATCATCCCTCCGTGATCCTCTATTCCATCGGCAACGAGGTGGCGGAGCCCTGCGAGCAGAAGGGCATCGACGCCGGCCGGGCCATGGTGGATCTCTGCCACCGGCTGGATCCCACCCGGCCTGTCACCTGCGGCACCAACCTGATGATTATCGGCCGGGCAGCCAAAGGCCAGGGCATCTATCAGGACGGCGAGCAGAAGACCGGCGGCAAGGAAGGCAAGCCGGAGAAGGAAGGACAGAACGCCAGCCTGATGTTCAATATTATGGCTTCCTTTGTGGGCTCCGGCATGAACAAGGGCGGCAACTCCCCGAAGATCGACGCCCTGACCACGCCTTTCCTTGACTCTCTGGATATCGCCGGTTACAACTACGGCTCCGGCCGTTATCCCCTGGAGGAAAAGGCTCATCCGAACCGTGTGCTGTTCGGCAGCGAGACCTTCCCCCAGGATATCTGGAAAAACTGGCAGATGGTCAAGAAGTACCCCTATCTGGTGGGAGATTTCATGTGGACCAGCTGGGACTACCTGGGCGAGGCCGGCATCGGCGCCTGGAGCTATACCGGCGGCATGCCCTTCAACCGGCCCTATCCCTGGATTCTCGCCGGGGCGGGAGTCATCGATATTCTCGGTATTCCCGACGGCAGCTGCAAATATGCCTCCACAGTCTGGGGCCTGGAGCAGAACCCTGTCATCGCCGTACGGCCCGTCAATCATCCCGGCGTGCGGCCTTCCAAATCCGTATGGCGCGGCACCAACGCCATCATGTCCTGGAGCTGGGCGGGCTGCGAAGGAAACAAGGCCTTTGTCGAAGTCTATTCCGATCAGGCCCAGGTGGAGCTGCTGCTGAACGGAAAATCCCTTGGCCGGAAGAAAGTCAAAGAATGCAAAGCCTATTTTAAAGTCAAATATGCCCCCGGCACCCTTGCCGCCGTCTCCTTTGATGCGGGCGGCCGTGAAACCGGCCGCAGCGAGCTGATCTCTGCTTCCGGTCCGGCCCGGATCGCAGTCCGGCCGGAGAAAGCCAAAGTCAGGGCCGGCGAGATCCTGTATGTCCCGGTGAATATCGAGGGGCCGAACCACATCGTAGAGTCCGCCGCGGACCGTAAGCTCTCTGTTACTGTCGATGGCGGCGAGCTGCTGGCCTTTGGCAGCGCCAATCCCTGCACCGAGGAGCAGTATCATACCGGCAGCTTCACCACTTACTACGGCCGCGCCCTGGCCATTGTCCGGGCCGGGGAAAGCGGAAATGTTACCGTGAAAGCCACCGATGGAAAGGAAACGGCATCCGCAGCGGCAGAAATCGAAAGCAATTAACCGGAGTGCAATATGAAACAGGTTTTCAATCCCTATCTTCCATTATATGAATATGTTCCTGACGGAGAGCCCCATGTGTTCGGCGACAGAGTATACATCTTTGGCAGTCACGATGCCTTTAACGGCAAAAAATTCTGTCCCAATGATTATGTCTGCTATTCCGCTCCGGTGACGGATCTGACCGACTGGCGTTATGAGGGCGTGATCTACCAGAAGACCCAGGATCCCCGGATGGCTGATGGCTCTCACGAGCTGTGGGCGCCGGATGTGGTGCAGGGAAAGGATGGCCGGTATTATCTGTACTACTGCCCGGATGACAGCATCAGGTCCATCGGCGTGGCGGTCTGTGACCGCCCGGCAGGGCATTATGAGTTTTACGGACTGGTGAAGGATGCCGATGGCGGCATTCTGGGTGAGCGGAAGGGCGATACCATCGCCTTCGATCCGGGCGTGTTCATCGATGATGCTGGAGAGATTTACCTCTATTCCGGCAACGGACCCCGGACAAAAAGGGAGATCGGCAAGGAACCGAAGGCTTCCATCGTGGCCACGCTGCAGGATGATATGATCACGCTGAAAACCGAGCCGAAAAAGCTGCTGCCTGTCTTGGGTGAGTCGGAAGGCACCGGCTTTGAAGGACACGAATTTTTCGAGGCCAGCTCCATCCGAAAGATCCAGGGACGTTACTATCTGATCTACTCGTCACTGACGAACCATGAGCTCTGCTATGCGGTGAGCAGCCGGCCTGACGGAGACTTCCGTTATGGCGGCGTGGTGATATCCAACTGCGATCTGTTTCCGGGCAAAGACGGGAAGCCCCTGGCCTGCTTCGGCAACAATCACGGCGGTCTGGAAGAGATCAACGGCAAATATTATATCTTCTATCACCGGGAAACCAACCGCAGCATCTGCAGCCGCCAGGGCTGCGCAGAAGAAGTGAAAATCCTCCCGGACGGCACCATCCCCCAGGTGGAAATGACCTCCTGCGGGCTGAACGGCGGACCGCTGAAAGCGGAGGGGTCCTTCCCGGCAGGAATTGCCTGCAATCTCTATGGCAAGGTAACGCCCACCTACTCCCATCCCATGGCGATGCTGAACCGGCATCCTTACATCACCCAGGATGGGCCCGACTGGTCCTGGGGCGACGGCACAGAGCCGCCCAGGTCCTATATCGCCAACGGGAAAAACGGCCTGGTGGCGGGATTTAAGTACTTCGATCTCACCGGTGCGGAAAGGATTACCCTGCGGCTGCGGGGCACGGCCCGCGGGCAGCTGTTTATCCGCACGGATCCCCGGGGCGAGGCTCTTGGAACCATCGCTGTCCATCCATCGAAGGAATGGACTTCCTATACCGTCCCGCTGATTCCATGCACCGGAACCAGAGCCCTCTACCTCTGTTATGAGGGAAGGGGAAAACTGGATATTCTGGACTTTTCTTTTTAGCAAATCACTGTTCGGGCGGTCCTGAACAGATACTTAAATCTTACCGAAGGAGAATCTCAATGGAATTTTCAAAGGAACAGATCGCGGCCATGTTCGGAGGCTTCATTCCTCCGGAAGAACATCCCTTCCCGGAACATATCCTTCAGGCCAGAACCATCGCCGCCGATGGCATGGTACTTCTGAAGAATGAAAACCACACCCTCCCGGCGGCGCCGCAGAAGGTGGCTCTTTTCGGTGCGGGCGCAGTGGATACCGTAGCCTGCGGCACCGGCAGCGGCTATGTCTCGGCACCCATGGTGAACGTGAGGCAGGGACTGGAAAACGCCGGATTTACCGTCACCTCTCAGGCATGGCTGGAGCGTTTCAGCGCGGAAAGCCGGCGTGTCAACGATGCGGATACCACCCTGTCTCAGCTGGACCGGTTCTTCAGCGGCATGAAGATCCTGATCGATGAAGTGGAAGTAACCGACGAGGATCTGAAGAGCGCGGGCGAGGCGAAGCTCGCCGTCTATGTGATTCGGAGAAACGCCGGTGAAAACGGCGACCGGGATGCTGTCAAGGGCGATTATTACCTGAGCGACCGGGAAGCCACCAACCTGGCTAAAGTCGCCGGCTTTTTCGAAAAGACCGTGGTGGTGCTCAACACCACTGTCATAGATGCCAACTTCCTCTATGAGATTCCCGGGATCGATGCCGCCGTGCTGATGAGCCTGGCCGGCATGGAGGGCGGCAATGCCCTGGCTGACATTCTGACCGGCAGGAAGAATCCCGCCGGACATCTGACGGATACCTGGGCAAAGAAATACAGTGACAATCCCGCTTCCGCCACCTTCGGCAAAAATGACGGACAGTCCCTGCAGGAGGATTACTGCGAGGATATCTTCGTGGGCTACCGCTACTTCGATACCTTTGGGATTGAGCCGCTGTTTCCCTTCGGCTACGGTCTCAGCTATACCACCTTTGACATGTCCCTGGCGGCCTTCGATGCCGACTGGAAAGAAGCCAGGCTGAGGGTTAAGGTTACAAATACCGGTACTGTCAGCGGCCGGGCTGTCCCGCAGGTTTATGTCACGGATCCGGAGGGCCGTCTGCCAAAGCCTTATCAGGAGCTGAAGGGCTTTGCCAAGACAAAGGAGCTTGCCCCGGGAGAGGCTGAGCTTCTGGATATTCACGTCCCCATGGAGAGCCTTTCCTCCTATGACGAAGAAAAAGCGGCCTTTGTGATGGAGCCTGGCCGGTATCTGTTCCGTCTCGGAGAGCACAGCCGTCATACCGTTGTCGCAGCGCAGATTTCCCTGGATGAGGAATCGGTGCTGCGTCAGGTGAGAAATGAAGTCCGGCCGGATCACGAGATCGAGTTTCTGACGCCGCCTGCGCGCAGAGAGGAGGAGGCTTCCCCGAGCCATATCGTGTTTCTGAAAGCCAAAGACTGCCCCACTGTGGATGGGGCCTGCCATACCCGGGAGGCGGATCAGCTGAACCGGCAGCGCTTCGCCGCAGCGGAGTCCGCACCCGAGGCAACCCTGATCGATGTCAAAGAGGGCCGGGTTTCCCTCGACAGCTTTGTCAAGTCTCTGGAGCCGGAGGTACTGTTCCGGCTGGTTGCCGGTTCTGCTTTTGAAACTCCCTATGAAACCAAAAGCCGTCTGAAGAGGCCGGTTCATCTGGTGAATGGCCCCACCTCCAGCGGCGCTACCTCAAAAATCTTTACTGAGTCTCTGGCCATCCCCGAGCTGCGGATGACCGATGGTCCCGCAGGCCTTCACTTAGGCTTCTGCCAGACGACCTGCAATCCCGTCGGAATATTGATTGCGCAGACCTTCGACTGTGAAGAAGCAAGACTCTACGGCGAGGGAATCGGCAAGGAACTGGGATTTTATCATCAGGCTGTGATCCTGGGACCGGGAATGAACATTCATCGTGACCCCCTTTGCGGCCGCGCTTTTGAATATTTCTCCGAGGATCCGCTGCTGACGGGAGCCATGGGCGCGGCCTCTGTGATGGGTGTTCAAAAGACTCCGGGAGTGGGCGTTTCCATTAAGCATTTCTGCTGCAACAATCAGGAGCAGGATCGCCCCATCACCAATGCCACCGTCTCCGAGCGGGCCCTTCGTGAGATCTACCTGAAAGGCTTTGAGATGACCGTCCGTCAGGCCAATCCCATGACCGTGATGTCAAGCTATAACTGTGTGAATGGAACCCATACCTCTTCCCACTATGAACTGCTGACCGAGGTGCTCCGGGGAGAATGGGGCTTCAAGGGCCTGGTGATGACCGACTGGGGCAGCCAGAGTCAGAAGCCTTACGATATTCACGCAGGCAATGATCTGATCATGGGCGGCTACCGCAGTGACTTCCTGGCGGCGGCTTATTACGGAAAAGAGCCGGAATTTACGGAAGATGGCTATGTGAAGAGTATAGACTATCCCATCTACGGCGGCTTCATGACCGACCATGTGGAGTTCTGGAATTCCTTTGAGCCCGGTCCGAAAGGAACGGATACCGTTGCCGTCAAGGTGGCCGCCGGAGTCCCGTTAAACGGGAAGATCGCGGCACTGGCCGAGCAGGGCACCGCAGCCGTTACTGAAAACGCAGATGGCAGCAGGACAGTAATATACCGTGGCGTTAACCGAGGCAAATGGCTGGACCTCGACGATATGCGCGCCTGCGCAGCCCGGGTCCTGAATATGATCATGCATTCCATTTCCTACGATCTGATGACGGGGAAAGAAGCCTAAAGATAAGAGCCTGCAGTTTTTGGCTGCAGGCTTTTTGTTTTAGCTATTCTTTTGTTGAAGCTATTTCATTACAGTTCATACTCCGTGAAGGTGTCTGCCATAATCACGTTCTCGACAAACTCGCCTCCCACGGGAAGCAGGTTTTTGAAGTGCTCTGTATTCTTGTGGATCTCCAGGGCTTCTTCGTCTTTCCATATCTCCAGCAGCGCCACCACATTGGGCTGGTCTTTGACGGCGTTCAGTGTGTAGGTGATGTTTCCCTCTTCAGCCTGAGATTTCTGTACCAGTTCACGTTTAGCGGCAAGATAGTCCTCGACGTGACCTTCTTTGATCTTGAATTTGATATAGATTTTCAATTTTGCCATGATGGATTCCTCCTCTTGTAAGTTGTGTTAATTATAGTAAGCTTTTGCACATTTGTCTATGTATTTTTCCAGGCGGTGGCTGTCACAGGCGGCTCAGGTATTCCCGGTCCGCCAGGATGGTGGTGAAGTTGTCGCCGGTGTAGGCGTATTCCCGCTCGACGATATAGGCCTGGACGCCCTGGGCATCGGCCGCGGCTTTGATGCTGGGCATGTCAATGATGCCGTCTCCCAATTTGCAGTTGATTTTCTGGTGCTCCCGGAGCATGGCCTTCTGCCGCTCGTTGAAAACCGGGAAGCCGTCGGCGGAGCGCTCCACCGGGCCCATGCGCTGGAACAGGGTTTTGTCCTCTTCCGTGAGGGTCCGGGCGGTTTCCTTCACATGGATCAGCTCGAAGCGGCCCGCATGATCACGGATGAAGTCCGCGGCATTCACGCCAGCCCGCCAGGCCCAGGCGGCGTCCAGCTCGAAGGTGACCAGGTCGGGATCGGTATTGTTCAGAAAGATCTCGATGACCGTCTCGTCGCCGTAGACATCGAAGTCGTTGTTGTGATTGTGATAGCCGTATTTCATGCCGGCGGCCTTCGCCTTCCGGCCCCATTCATTGAGGCGCTCCGCCTGGCGGCAGGCCTCTTCCCGGGAGGAAACCTTCAGCCCCGGACAGACGATATAGCGGCAGCCGAGCTGGGGAAGGTATTCCAGCTGGGAAGGGACATCCTTTTCATTGACGTGAGCGCTGATGACCTTCATGTCCATGGACCGCATATAGGCATTCAGCTCGGGGGCGGTCATGCCGCCGTAGTGGCAGTCGAAGAGCTCCAGCCCGGCATAGCCGGCCCGTTTGGCCATCTCCACATATCCCTTGAAGTCCCGGCGGATCTCGCCGACAAAGGACGCAGTGATCAGATAGATGTCTTTCATTTATAGCTCCTGTCTTGTCTTTTGTAAGAACACGGAGAACTGTCCCCTGGGTTCATTTCTCAGGGAAGTATTCCCGATCATTTAAACTTTATTCGATCGACGTCAGAGGAATCTGCACGAGATCCCAGCTGCTGTCGCCGTGGAGCGTGATCAGCTCCGCTCCACGTT
>CACZRP010000052.1 GCA_902783575.1 uncultured Eubacteriales bacterium | reverse complement strand
CAACTGCCCCCAGCAGACCGGCATGCACATCTTCGACGATTTCCTCTATGTGGAGATCATCGATCCCCAGACCGGCAAGGTGCTGCCCGACGGCGAGGAAGGCGAGATCGTCATCACCACCCTGGTGAAGGAGGGCGCCCCCCTGATCCGCTACCGCACCCACGACCTGTCAAAGATTATCCCCGGCGAGTGTCCCTGCGGCTCCAAACACCCGCGGCTGGGCACCATCATGGGCCGCACCGATGATATGATGAAGATCAAGGGCGTCAATGTATTCCCGAGTCAGATCGAGGAAATTCTCCAGGCCTTCCCGGAGGTTTCCAGTGAATACCAGATCCGCATCTCCCATCTGGACGGCAAGGATACCATGCGTATCTACGTGGAGACCAACGGCCATGTGGACTTCCTGGATCTGGCGAAGCGCATCGCCGCCAAGGTGAAGAGCGTCATCGGCTTCACGCCGCTGGTGAAGGTGGTGGAAAACGGCCTGCTGCCTCGCTCCGAGAAGAAGACCAAGCGCGTCATCGACGAGCGGTACGACTGAGAACCCCGCGGCGTTGCCACAAGATAAGACTGGAACCACGCGTCATTGACGCATGACACGACCGAAACGTCGCGTCATCAATGCGTCTTACAAAAGTAACTAAAACATCGTGTACACAAATTGCCTGATTTCAGAAGCAAATGTGTACACGATGCTTTTTTTAGCTATTCTTTTGTACACAAAACCATACTTCTGAGAATGGGTTTGTGCCTATTTCTCATCATCAGGACGCTCGTCCGCTTGATAATTGTACACAAATGGCCCGCTGACAGCCGTGAATTGTGTACAAACAGAGGGAACAAAACTATGCCGTGTACACAAACCGGCCTGGAAATGAACGTTTTGTGTACACGGCTCATCCGTTAGCAATGAATTGTTGAAGATCTTCCTGACGATGGTCACAGACTGCGGCTATTCTTCAAAGTAGCCTTCGTTGCCGACAATGTCGATCTTTGGAATTCCGTTGATCCACCAGCCCTCGTCAGGACTTCCTTCAATATACAGCCGGCAGACGGTGCCCGCTTCCATGAGGCAGTCGATAAAGGTCTCGCCATCGGAGCGGATAACCGTCAGATAATCGTTGGGCTCCACGACGCCCATTTCGCTCTCCGTGCTCTCTTCATCCGGGAAAATCTCGGCTTCAACACTCTCAATAAAGCAGAAGGGCATGCCGCCCCGATTGGTCAGCAGGCCGTCCTTCTCCAGCGTTCCATCCTCGGCGATCCTGCCCCAGCCCTCCAGAAACAGCTCCTGGGAAAGGGATACCTGGCAGGCGAGGGGGATTCGCTCAGGGTCATACATGGTGAAATACCGCTCATTGTAACGGGAAGCGATTTCTCCCACCGTCTCGCTCATGTAGACGGGCTCATCCCAGATGGCGAAGGTCAGGGTGTACTCTTCCTCGCAGGCATAGATATATTTTTCTCCGTTTTTCTGCCCCAGGAACAGCATGGTATAGAAGGAGCCGTCATCCTTTTCCGGCGCTTCGAAGCCCATGGTCATGGGAAGCATGGTGTATTCGATATCATAGAGATAGTCGTAGGAGACCTCGGTGATGTCCTCCCGCAGGAAATCCTCGCAGGCCAGAAACGGCACAAAAATTCTGGTCAGATCATGAACGAGGGTTCCGTCATCCCACTTCTTTTCTCCCACAGCCACGAACTGAATGCCCTCCGGGTAGACAACCCAGGCAAAGCTTCCGTCATCCCGGCAGCCTTCGATGGCCTGCCTCATGTTCTCCACCAGCTGGGTCTGTTCCTGAGTGAGGGCGTCCTTTTGATATTTGGCGAGATAGGCCTCGGCGATTTTATCCGCCAGCTGCTGGGTATTGGTGAAAAAGTCATTCAGGGAGTAGCGTTTTCCGGTGAGGGGATCCATGGTGACCGAATGAATTTCGTAGAAATTCGGCTCGTAGTTTCGGTTGTAGCGGTAAACCTCCGACATATAGCTCACCATCTGGGTATCGCAGCGGGCTACCTGCATGCTGATCCAGGATGTCAGGAAGATATACTTGCTTTCCTTTTCCAGGGACTGATAAACCCTGTGGCGCCGCACGCCCTCTTCCTTTTCCAGCTCCGCCCGGGCCCTGGCCTGATTGTTCCACTCCTCCAGGGCCTGCTTCAGGGGAGACAGATCCACATCCTCCAGCTCCTTCAGGCTCTCGTCGGATATTTTCGCGTAGGAAACGTCCGCCTCGACGCCCCCCGCGGAGGAATCGATGCCGGACACCCGGTCCTCTTCCTCCCAGAGCTCCAGCAGGATGGGCTCCGCCTCATCGGCGGTGATGCCCAGCGGAAGAAGAGGCACCTCGGAAAGCTTTGTCTGGGGCGTGAAGGATGAGCCGATGGGCACATCCTTTGTCCAGGTAAGAGTGGAAAGATCCTCCTCTTCCGGCCCGGAGGATTCTCCCTGGGATGGGGTCTCCGGTTCCTCCGGTTTTTTGGCTCCGGGAAGAAACTTGCTCAAATAGGTGCAGCCGGTCAGCAGAAGAATCATGGCCAGCACCAGAAGAATGATCATTGTTCCTTTATTCATAGGAGAAATTCTCCTTTCATTGTTTTCCTTCTCAGTATAACACAGGGGCCGGTCCTGGGACAATCCTCCTTTTGTGCCACTCTTCATTGACGCTGGCCAGTGCATCCGATATAATGATTTCATAATCATCCCGCGAAAGGAGACATCATGCCAACTACCTATAATCACTACCGTTTCGGCCAGGAAGTGCTGGCCAGCCTGAATCCGGAAGTCTCCCGCCCCATCCGTCAGTACAAGGAACTCTTCGACGCGGGCCTTCACGGCCCGGATCTGCTGTTTTACTATCATGCCCTCACCGGCAGCGATGTCATCCGCCTGGGCAACCGGCTTCATCACAAAAGCGGACTCTTTTTCTTCAGCCATATGGCCGGGGAAATCAAGGCCATGGCGCAGCCGGGCCCTTCGCTTGCCTATCTTTATGGCTTTCTCTGCCACTTCGCCCTGGACCGCCGGTGCCACGCTTATATTGAGCCTTTCATCGAGGAAAGCGGCGTCAGCCATTTTGAGATTGAAGCCGAGCAGGACCGCTACTATCTGCAGCGGGACGGCAAAAATCCTTTCCGGCAAAAGCTGACGGGACACATTGTGCCCAGCCTCAAAAATGCCCGGGTGATGGCGCCCTTCTTTGACTGGACAGCAGACCTGATCGAGACCAAGCCCGACGAGGAGCCGCTGCGGATCACGCCCGAGATTATGCGCACCGCCATGAAAAGTTTCCGGCTGTATCTGAATATTCTTGTGTGCCGGAGCCGCCTGAAACGCAATACCCTGCTGAAGCTGCTGGAGATGGTGGGCCACAAGGAATTCGCTGACCTGATTATCCACGAGAATCCCAATCCCGCCTGCGAAAAGTCAAATCAGGACATGGATCAGCTATACGCGCTGTCCGTGACGGACGCCGTCCGGCTGATTGAGGATTACGTGCCCTGCCTGAAAGGCGAGAAGCCCTGGGATGAGATTTATAGTTATAACTTCGAAGGCGAGGCTGTGGCTGCGGAAGGTGAATGAGAGTCGGCTTCGAGGCGCGGCTGTAGCTGCGGAAGATGAATGAGATTCGGCTTTGAGGCACGGCTGTAGCTGCGGAGGATGAATGAGAGTCGTGATGCCCCTTGTTTGATCAGGGGGCTTTTTATATGCATTTTTTCGCCGCGGCATAGTATGTGGTGCTATGATGAGTGTTCTGCTGCTGGCAGCACCACGCTTTGGGGCTATGACTGCTCTGCCTTAAGCTGTTGCACCAAACTTTGGTGCTATATTTGTAAACTGTGGGGCATTGCACCACAGTTTTTCCATATAGCACCAATTTATGGGGCTCGCGGAGATTTAAGGGCCGTGGTAGCACCAAACCGCTGGGGCACGCGCATCGCCGAGACCCAGCATTCCCCCAACTTTTTCAAATCGTGGGGTACGAGCAACGCCGAGCCCAACAATCCCCCATTTTTTCAAGCTGTGGGGCAACGAGCGTCGCAGAGGCCGCCTGCTGGCATCGATGGCGTTTCTCTCCCTGCCCTTCTATCTGGAGCGGCGGGACGGAACCAAAGCTGTGTTCGATGTCCGGGGCGATCTGTGCGGACAATAAAAACAATCGGGAATCCGTGAAAATTCCTGTGGCGAACCGGCGCGGATTCCGGAGGATGGCCGGCAGGACGGCCATGTGTGGGTCCGCTTTGGCCCGGAGGGCTTCACCTCCGACCGGCCGGGGAGGGATCATGTCCGTCTCACCCTGGAAATCAGGGACGACGGCGAGGGCATCAGCCAGGAGGATCTGCCCCATATCTTCGACCTTTTCTACCGTTCGGATGCATCCCGGAATTCCCGGGGCCTCGGCCTGGGGCTGCCACTGGTCAAAAAGATCGCCGAATACCATGGCTGGACCATCTCCGTCAGCAGTGAAAAAGAAAAAGGCAGCGCCTTTCTGGTGACGCTGCCCCTGAAAAATCAGAACTGATTGTACAACTTAATTGTCCGCACGGTTGTAACCGTTTTTCATATGGGTGCTGGCTTCGTACAGCACCTTGTTTAATGTCTGGATGGTGAGCTTCTTCGCCATCTCGGCCAGCTTCTCGTTGCCCTCCTCCAGGACGGCCTCCTCCGGCTGATTCTGGTATTTCTGATCATATTCCTTAATCAGCTGGCGGCCCTTCACCGCCATCATATTCTGATAACGCTCAATATTCTGGATGGCGGAGCCGTAGATGGGATCCGTCAGGGCGCCGATGAGGCGGCTGCCCCAGTAGAAGTTCTCGGTGGAGGTATCCAGGCTCACGTCGGACAGGTAGGCCGGCATTTTCGAGACCTGGGTATAGACCGGCAGCGCCGCGGAAAAGGCGGTGGAGCCGAAGATAATCCATTCCACGCCCTTCAGAGCCTCGGCCACGCCCTCCCGGATCTGGCAGATGGAGGTCACGCCGGTACGGTTGATGCCGATGGAGCGGTAGATGCCGCGCTTGCCCGTATCCTGGGCGGAATAGGGATCGTAGGGGGTTCCCTGATAGTGGCCGGAAATGAGGTACTTCACATCCTCCACCGCCACCCTGCGGTCCGGCACCAGGGACCAGGGCAGATTGTCGCTCTCCGGCCCGAACTCCGCGGCAGGACCGTCCCAGCTGTGGGAATAGGGAGCCAGATACCGGCCCATAAACCAGGCCCGGGGCGTGTTGTAAATATGATCCATATCGCTGCGGGAGCCGAAGATGTCCCTGGGATTGAAGGCGCCGTTCTGATTGAGATCCAGGCAGTTTTCCTCGATGAATTCCCGAAGATCCGCGGAGCAGAGATTTTCCTTCTGCTCGCCGAAGGCATCCTCCAGGCAGAAGCCGTCCATGCCGAACTGGTTCGGCATCAATACGACGCTCTCATCCGGCACCCGGCGGGCAATCCAGTGATGGCCGCCGATGGTCTCCAGCCACCAGACTTCGTTTTCATCGTTGAAGGCGATGCCGTTGGACTCGTAGGTTCCGTACTGCTCCAGCAGCTGACCCAGCCGCAGCACGCCCTCCCGGGCAGAGCGGATATAGGGCAGCACCAGCACCACGATATCCTCTTCCCCGATACCGCCGGGAATCTCGGGATCTCCCTCCTTTTCCGGCTTCTGATAGACCACCAGGGGATCTGCGGTGAGCACCCGGGGATTGGTGGTGATGGTCTCGGTGGCGGTCATGCCCACATTGGCGGCGTTAATGCCCGTGGCGGCCCAGATGCCGTTCTTGGGGTCCACGCTGGGGCAGGCCGTATAGCGCAGGGGATCCTCCGGCAGGGGAATGGTCACATGGGAAATGACGCTTTTGTACTCCCGGGGCTGATCCTTGGGCTCGACCACAATCAGCTTCTTTACGTCGAAGTGTCCGTCGTCGGTACGGGCAATCATGGTGGAACGGTCATTGCTGGCTTTCTTGCCAACCAGAACAGTGGTGCAGGGCATTGTTATTCTCCTTCTCTTGCCAAATAGTCGCTTTCCAGGGTTTCCTCCACGGGAATCCCCGCTTCTTCCTCCATCAGCAGCTGCAGATTCTGCTGAGCGGTTTCACTGATCACATCCTCGTAGCCCGTCAGGGCCGCGAAGGGCATAAACTGAGCCGCCCGGTTCAAAAGGGGCATGGGCGGATGCCTGAGGGATACGGGCCTTTCCATATCCAGCATGTCAAGGTATCTGAGATCCATGGCGGGTGGCATGTTCCGGGGATCCGGGGCGGGTGGCATGTTCCGAGCATCCATGGCGGGCTTTGCGCTTCGAACATCCATGGCGGGCTTTGTCTCGTTCATGCTTTATGTCCTCCGATCTGGGCATTGCGTTCCCGGCCGGTGGCGCCCTCTTCCATGTTCAGCCCCATCAGGATGGCATTCTTCCCGAATTTCTTCTTAATCTTGAGCATGGCCTCCCGGGCCCGGCGCTCCTTCAGAAGGGCTTCGGTCTCCGCCGGAGCCTCTTCCTCCGCAAACATATCCAGCTGTTCATAGGCAGGGGCCTTCTCCTGGAGCTTTTCTTCCGGGATCACATGATTCACGGTGACGAAGAGCCTTCGCACCAGCAGGGCCGGATTGACGCTGGCGTCAAACTGGGCCAGCAGGGCTTCCCGGATCACCCGGGGCGAGGAAGTATAGCTCTTCAGGTTCACGGTGGCGTGGGCAGGCTTGGGCACGGTTTTTCCGTACCAGTCCGCCTTCACTTCCCCTTCGTAGACAGCGCCGTCCTTGTCCGGCGCCAGGCTCTTTTCATCGTAGCCCACATGGAGCACCAGCTGATCTGTCACCATCCGCTTATCCAGCAGGTCCAGGGCCGCAGCATCCGCCATCTCCCCGGCCACGATCCGGGCCTTTTCAAAGGGATAGGGCTCCGTCAGCACCTGGCCGGAGCTGAAGGAGTTATCTTTAGGCTGGTATTTCTTGATCATGTCCATGGTGCAGGGCTCCTGGCCCCAGGCATGATCGATGAGCAGCTCCGCGTTGATGCCGAACAGATGGTACAGCAGCTCTTCGTTTTCCAAAGAGCACCGGGCGATATCTCCCATGGTGAAGATGCCCACCTGCTCCAGCTTCCGGGCGGTGCCCCGGCCCACCCGCCAGAAATCCGTCAGGGGGCGGTGGCTCCACATCTGCTGCCGGTAGGAGCGCTCATCCAGCTGGGCGATGCGCACCCCATCCTGATCGGGAATGGCATGCTTCGCGCCGATATCCATGGCAATCTTGCAGAGATACAGGTTGGGCCCGATGCCCGCGGTGGCGGTGATGCCGGTTTCCCTCAGTACCTGGCGGATCATGGTGCGGGCCAGCTCGTGGGCGCTCATGCCGTAGGTCTTAAGGTATTTGGTGACATCCATGAATACCTCGTCAATGGAGTAGACATGGATATCCTCCGGGGCCACATACTGCAGATAAATCTGATAGATTTTTGAACTATAGCGCATATAAAGGGCCATCCGGGGCGTGGCCGCCATATAGGACAGCTCCCGCTCCGGATGGTCTTTAAGTTCGCTTTGATAAATGGATTTCCCCTGGAAGGTCTGACCGGGTGCTTCAGAAAGGCGCCGGGCATTCACCTCCCGGACCTTCTGCACCACCTCAAAGAGCCGTGCCCGGCCCGGAATGCCCCAGGCCTTCAGCGAAGGAGACACTGCCAGGCAGATGGTTTTCTCGGTCCGGCTCACATCCGCCACCACCAGGTTGGTATCCAGGGGATCCAGTCCCCGCTCCACGCACTCCACGGAGGCGTAGAAGGACTTCAGATCAATGGCGATATAGGTTCTCATTCACCTTCCTCGGTTTTTGCCGCCTTTGACTGGGCAGCGACCTTTTTCTGAACATATTCTTCCAGATTTCCCGTAATCTGGGTCAGCCACAGATAAAACTGAGCCCGGTCCGGTTCCCGCAGGAAGGAACCCACGTAGTTCACGGCTTCATCGATTTTCTGGTTGGTTTCCTCCGCCACATCTTCGCCCCTGTCGGTGAGCTTCCATGCCCGGTTGTACTTTTTGGTGGAAACATCATCGGAATGCACCAGGCCCTTCTCCTGAAGCTCCGCCACACAGCGGGACATGGCGGCCTTATCCACCTCGCAGAGCTCGGTCAGCTCCTTAAGCGTCAGTCCGGAGGGATGCTGGGAGAAATGGTGCAGGCAGGTGGCGTGGATGGTCCTCAGGTCAAAATTTTCCATTTCCAGCATTTTGACCTTCTGGATATTCTGATATAAAGCAGCAATCATTGTGGTAAACCGGTCATATCTTCCTTCCATCGCGGACCTCCTTTCAAACGTTGACACCGCACCAAATATACTTCATTATATGCCAGTATTGTTGTCGTGTCAACCTTGAAGGCTAACAAAATCAGAGAATTACTGCTCCATGGCCCTGCATTCTTCCAGCAGTTTTGTGATGGGAAGGTGCTGGGGGCAGGCCTTCTCGCACTGCAGACAGCCGATGCAGTCACTGGCTTTGCCGGCGCCCTCCACGGCCTTCTGGTAAAGGGCTTTTCCCTCGTCATACTGATTGTAGACAATCTGGCGGTTCCGGGCCGCGAAGATCTCGGGAATGGGAATCTGCTTCGGGCATCCCTTGGTGCAGTAGTGGCAGGAGGTGCAGGCAATGGAGCCGTCCTGGCCCATGGCCTTCTGGGCCTGGCGGATGATTTCCCGCTCCGCCTCGGACAGGGGCTGGAAGTTCTTCATGTAGCTGAGGTTGTCCTGCATCTGCTCCAGATTGCTCATGCCGGAAAGCACCGACAGAATACCCTCCAGGCTGGCCACATAACGGATGGCCCAGGAGGCGTAGGAGGCCTTCGGGTCCGCCTGATCAAAGATCTTCTTCACCTCGGGGATGGGGTTGGCCAGCAGGCCGCCCTTCACCGGCTCCATCACCACGATGCTCTTGCCATGGCGGCGGGCCACTTCATAGTTGGCCCGGGAGGTCACCTTCGGGTTCTCCCAGTCGGCGTAGTTGATCTGAAGCTGAACGAAGTCTGCATCCGGATTTTTGGTAAGCAGCTCATCCAGCAGCTCCGGACCGTCGTGGAAGGAGAAGCCCCAGTGACGGATCACGCCCTTTTCCTTCTGCTCCCGGACAAAATCCCAGAGCTCGAACTTGTCGTATTTGCGGACATTGTTCTCCTGCAGGGTGTGCAGCAGATAATAGTCAAAATATCCGGCGCCAGTGCGCTTGAGGCTGGTCTGGAGCTGGGACTTGGCCATTTTCGCGGTGGGCATCATGGCGGCGTAGAGCTTCGTGGCCAGGGTGTAGCTTTCCCGGGGATGGCGGTCCACCAGGGCCTTCTTCGCGGCCTCTTCCGAGCCGGGATAAACGAAGGCGGTGTCAAAGTAGGTGCCGCCGGCCTCCAGGAAGGCGTCCACCATGCGGCTGGTTTCCGCGATATCGATACCCAGGCCCTTGCGGGGAAGACGCATCAGGCCGAAGCCCAGTTTTAAGCTGTTTTCCATTGAAGATCCCTCCTCTGCTTAGAGCTCTTTTTTGATCAGGTTATAGTATCTCAGGCCGTTCTTCTGTCCGTATTTGCCGATGATGGCCCGGTAGATTACGGATTTTCTCTGCCTGTCTCCGTAAAGATCCGTTACCTTCTGGCGGATAAAGGACTTTACTGCCGGATCCACCTTGTCCCGGTCCAGGGCCGCCTGCAGGCGGTTTCCCAGATCCGCCGGCGCCTTGGACTGGGCGTTCTGGTTCTGACCGCTCTGGTTCTGGCCGCCCTGATTCTGGGCGCCCTGGGACTGGGCCTGCTGAGGCTGGGAGCTTTGGGGCGCGGAATCCTTCTTTACCTGGGCGGGATTCACCGTCCGTCTTTCCACCTGATAGCCCCGGGAGCTCCAGTAGGCCACCACACCATCGTAGTCGGCGTCATTGCTGACAATCACATAGCCGGTATTCTTTCCGTTTTCGGACATCAGAAATCCCAGCTGGGATACCAGCAGCAGATCCAGAGACTGCTTGCCGGTCTGAGCCCGCACCACCCGGAGGGACGCGTGCAGATCGTTCAGAGAATCCAGATCCAGCTTCGCGGCATTGGCGGTATAAACGATCACCACCAGATCCTTTTCCGTCGCCTCCAGGGCTTTGATCCCGTATTCCCGGGTATTTTCAAAATCAATCAGATATACTTTCCTGGTTAATTCCATGGGTCACTCCATTTTCGTTTAATTACATATGAGGAAGCTTCAGGTCCTTGGGCTCCTGGGGCTTCGGGCCGATTTTGTGCTGGGACCAGAAGTTCTCACGGTCCTGGGCGGTGAGCTTGCTGACCTTCTTGTTCACGGAATCCTGCAGGGCTGTCGCCATTTCTGCCAGATCAAACTCATCCTCCGGAAGCAGGGCTGCATGCTGGTACAGCACGTCCCGCTGATCCTTATTGGCTTTGGCAAGGTCTTCCCACTTGTCCTTCATCTTACCATAGTTGTCCTGCCGGCACAAGTATTTATCCCCGGTTGTCATAAGAACGGCATAATCCCGGCAAATTATGCCAATCTTATGACGAAGAGACTTCGGATATTGAATGTTTCCATGAAAAAATGTAGAATAGCATTGATAAATCCGACATATATTCCTGCATTCTGAGGGGGTTTTTGCTCTCTCTGAAGTCTCCTCCCCTTGACTTCTTTTTGATTTTTGGCTATTCTAATAACAGGAGTAGGTTTCCATGCTCCGGAACGGAGGTATCCCATGAATATTATCACCATCAGCCGTGAATTCGGCAGCGGCGGCCGGGAGCTGGGCAAGCGTCTGGCTGATCTTTTGGGCTATGACTATTATGACAGCGAGATTATCGCTGCGATTGCTGAAAAATCCGGTCTCGACAAAGGTTATATTGAAAAAGCGCTGGATCAGCATGGCTGGCAGAACTATCCCATTACCTTCCACTCCAGCTTTATGTCTCCCAGCTATACCGACCCCAACCGGGTGGAGCTGCTTCTGGATCAGAAGACGGTGCTGGAGGAGATTGCCGCCCAGGGCAAGAACTGCATCATCATAGGCCGCAACGCGGACGTGCTTCTGGAGAGATTCAAGCCCTTCCGAATTTTCGTCTGCGCCGAGATGGAGGCCAAAATCAAACGCTGCTTCGAGCGCGCTCCCAAAGAGGAAAATCTGACAGAAAAGGAAATGCGCCGCAAGATCAAACAGGTGGACAAGGCCCGCGCCCAGACCAGGGCGATTCTGTCCGGCTCCTCCTGGGGCGATCCGGAAGGCTATCATCTGACCGTCAACACCACCGGCTGGGATCTGAAGGAGCTGGCGAAGGCGCTGGCCGGTTTCACCACCGCCTATTTTGAATCACAGAAAGACTAAGCCCTCCGCCGGTCATAGCCGTTGTCATGGCCGTCATTGGTCAAGGCTCACCGGCCCATGGCCGTTGTCATAACCCCAGGGCATTAAAAAAGCAGGGACTTTAAGTCTCTGCTTTTTTTAACGACT
>CACZRP010000051.1 GCA_902783575.1 uncultured Eubacteriales bacterium | reverse complement strand
CTTCATCGACATAAGGATGGTCGAAGAGTCCCAGCCACATCTTGGTGGAAAGGATCCGGCGGGCTGCTTCATCGATCACTTCCATGGGAACTTTGCCTTCTTCCACCGCTTTTTGCAGCTGATTCTTGTAAATGCCGGTGCCCATGTCCATATCCATCCCGGCCAGGGCGGCCTGCACGCCGGCATCGAAATCATCCGCGGCGATGCCGTGGTTAATACATTCGCGGATGGCGTTGGCGTCGCTCACCACAAAGCCGGGAAGGCCCAGCTTCTCTTTCAGGATATCCCGGAGCAGGAATTTGTTCATGGTGCACGGAATCCCGTTCAGATCGTTGAAGGCTGCCATGACCGTCTGCGCGCCGGCATCGACCGCCGCCTTGAAAGGTTTCAGATAGTGATTGTAGAACACATGCATGGCCATGTTGACCGTATTGTAGTCACGGCCGGATTCGCAGGCACCGTAGCCGATATAGTGCTTCAGGCAGGCCGCCACATAGGGATCGTCCGGACTTTCTCCTTCCTGCAGACCGGTGACTTTCGCGGTGGCGAAGGCGGAAGCAAGGCAAGGATCCTCGCCGGGGCCTTCGGAGACACGTCCCCACCGGGCGTCGCGGGCGATATCCAGCATCGGCGCGAAATGCCATGAAACACCGGCCGCCTTCGACTCTCTGGCCGCCATCCGGGCTGTTTTTCTCATCAGATCCGGATCAAAGGTCCCCGCTTCCGCGATGGCGATCGGGAAGACAGTCTTAAATCCGTGGATGACATCCAGGCCGAAGATCAGCGGGATGCCCAGCCGGCTTTCTTCCACCGCGATCTTCTGCAGCTCATTGACTTTCGCCGGATCCTGGACCATCAGCGATCCGACCCGGCCGGCGCGGATATCGTCCTCATGATAGTCCTGCTGGCTGGTACTCATGATCTTGCCGAACTCTTCCTTTGATAAGCGCCCGTCAGTCAGCATCTCGATGAGTTCGCTGAAGGGAACATCGAATCCGCCGACGATCGAAGGAGACTCCTGATTCATCTGGCCGATCTTTTCTTCCAGCGTCATCCGGCTGAGAATCTCTTCGATCCTGTTTTTCTGGGCTTCGGTAAGCTGTCTCATATCATCCTCCATGCCGAGCACATGGTCCGGGGCACGCGCGGAGAATTTCGCGCAGGCAAATTCTCCGCTGCGATCAGGCTATTTGGGCTCGGCACAAATAGCCGTGTGAACTCCTGGGTTACAGATATCTTTTGCGTAAGACGCCGCTTACAGCGCGTTTTAAGATAGTATAAGAAACTGGCGCATATTTGTCAAACGGAACTGCGGAATCTCTACAGGGCCTGGGCGAGACGAAGGGGCATATAAAGTGGACCTGTAGCAAAATAAGATTTTGCTACAGGTCCAATTAACCTTGTTTGCACTTACAGATTAGCCGCAACCAGCTCTTCGTTCATCTTCTCCAGGCCTCGGCATTGCCGCTGGTGCCGACCATGGCGTGCTCATTGGGCATATAGCCCAGATCCGCAATGGGACGGGTGTAACCTGGTCTGCGTGTCATCTACATCCCTCCAGATATGGAATCAGGGCTTCAGGTATTCACGGGGAAAGGCATCAGCGATCGCCTGGCCGCCGGCTGCGTTGAAATGGACAAAGTCACCGGAATTATAGGCTTCATTCATCCTATCAGGATCTTCCGGAGACTGGATTACCGACGAAAGATCAAAAAAAGCATCATAGCCTGTAAAGGCTTTCATCCAGGCATTGACTTCTTTCCGTAATAGCCGTTTCTTTTCAGAAAAACCATCCGCGCACTTAAGGGGTGTAATCGTCGTTCCGATGACCTTAATTCCTTCGCTATGGGAAAGACAGATCATCTCCTCCAGAGCAGCAGTCAATTCTTTAAATGAAGGCTCCTGTTCCCATGGATAGCAGGCAAACGTATGCGGCTGGAGTATATCGTTGGCTCCGATACATAATATCACATTCTGGATGCCGGAAAAACCAAGAATTTCATCTTTGAACCTTTTGCCCGCCCGATATCCGAACAGGTTCCCCAGAAGGATCTGGTTTCCGGTATCCTTCAGCAGTCTGTTGCCGGAGATCGACAGATCCAAGAGCGCTGTGTGCGGCGCGAAGGAAGCAAGGGATTCTCTTAATGGTTTTACCCACCGGCCAAGAAACTCATTGGAAGCGCCCAAGATTGCGACAGCCTTCGCATCCTTCGCCGGATTGAGAACATCGATACCCGCTACGGCCGGGAAGGGTATCCCGATATCCAGCGGACGCTTCTTGCTCGCCCAGAGATCATCTTTTGATAAAACGAAATCCCTCTCCGTATAATCACCGGGAATCGAAATCTCCGTTTCCTGCCATAGGCCGCTCTGGAAAAAGCCTTTCGAAAAATACGTCCTGATTTCAATTTCCTCACCGTCCTCGACTGAAAGAGAAATCTCATCGGTCAGAAGGCGCTGATCTTTTTCTACAGCAAATGTTTTTTTCTGATCCACGCTCACGGCCATAGTCTGTCCATGAGCTGTTACGCTCATTGCACCAATATTCAATCGCGTTCCATACATAGATGACAGCGTCAGACGCAGTTTTTCACCGCCAAAGGGAAGCGTTATACGGGTCTGGAAAGTTCTTCCGCCCGCTTTCATCCGATACATCCGGTTGCCGCACTGTGAGGCGGCAAAAGCTGTGACCCATGCCATTGATCTACTCCTTTTCTCCGGTTAAGAGCACTTCATTCAGCGTTTTAATAATCAGTTTTTCTTTGAGCAGAGGAATATCCTCCATATGCATCTGCTTTTTGTCTATGGTGACAGTATATGGTTCATTGGGAACAAGATCAAAAAAGTTATCGCTCAGAACAGCATCGAACCCATGAAAATCAATCATGACGTCCTTACAGAGGGTATCGGATGTGACTGTGATCTGATACCGGTCTACAGTCTCACCAATACTTATGTTCAGATCTGGTTTTTCAAAATGGAAGTCCTTCGGCAGACAAAACAGCTGTACCTTAAAGGCAGCTTCCTTCTGATCGCGGAAAGCCAGAAAGCTGTGCGTTGTATCCCTGGGGCATGCAAACTCTCTTAATTTCTGGTTTCCGTTCCGTAAGACAAAGGGAATCGAATGAGATTCTATTTCGCCTTTGGCATCATACAGACGAATTTCCAGAAGATCATCCTGTTCCTCCGGAAGATCAGAAACAGCATATAGTGAGACCTGTCCCTCCCGGACTTCACTCGTAATTAAAGTCGGGGCAAAGAATCTTCTGGTCATGTACTGTTCCGCTTTCCATCTGCCTTTATAATCTACCCCGCTCCAAGAGACCACCGGCCAGCAATCGTTCATCTGCCATAGGATGACACCCCTGTTATAGTCATTGTGGCGGCGCTGATACTCGACGGTATAGCGCATAATCTCTCCGGCCTGGATCTGAGACAGATACACGTAATCTTCAAACCTTTCCGGAACCAGAAAATCCCGCTTCATATACAGCTCGATCGTCTGATTGCCTTCGAAACACTTCTGATGAGCCAGCATAATGTCGGAATAGGGCGACAGGTCGTCTTCGTTCATATATTCACGCAGTGTTTTAATGGAAGGATAGCTTTGAAACCCGATCTCTGAGATGAATCGGCAGAGCATCTCTTCCGTCTGCATGATCTGATAAGGCGCATTCCCGTCATACTGCAGATAATAATGCATGTCTCCATCCCAGGTATACTCGAAGAAACTCCTGGCCTTCAGCGGTCGGTAGACATGAGGCGTTGAATGAATAAACGGGATATCCGGCGATGCTTCTTTTACCAGAGAAGGAATCAGTTTGAGAAATATCTTCGAATAGATATAGCGGATGAAGAACGCTGTTTTATAATCAAATGGCTGCTTGGCACCAAACAGCTTTCGAAGCGCCTCTGTCCGAGGTTCTTTGGATGTCATCGCCGTGTACAGACAATCAAGTTCGTTGTTGCCGCACCAGAGCACCAGACAGGGATGGTTTCGAAGCCGTCTGACCTGGCAGCGAACTTCTTCCCTGATATTCTCTATCAGCGATTTGCTCGGATAATAGAAGGTACAGGCAAACATAAAATCCTGATAGACCATAATGCCCGCTTCGTCGCACAGGTCATAGAACAGATCCGGCGGATAATAGGCACCGCCCCAGACACGGATCCCATTCAGATGAGAGCACCTGGCAAGATCGATCAGTTTTCTCCAGGTCTCCTCGTTGATATGTGGAATGACCGCATCGTTGATGATCATATTCTCTCCCCGGAAATAAACAGGAACGCCATTGATCACCAGGCCAAAACGATGTCCCTTCCCATCTTTGGAAGTATCCAGACATACCGTGCGTATACCAATTCTTCTG
This sequence comes from uncultured Eubacteriales bacterium, assembly GCA_902783575.1. Classification (GTDB taxonomy): domain Bacteria; phylum Bacillota; class Clostridia; order Lachnospirales; family Bianqueaceae; genus RUG760. Next base: position 1,510 of record CACZRP010000051.1, on the reverse strand, counting down.
GAAAGCGAAGAGACCGCCTCAGAGCCGCGATAAAGAACGGCTTCCACACGATAGAGCGGCTGCTCTCCGTATCCCGTGGGCATCCAGCGGGCAGGATCTTTCAGTGTAAATTCGGCTTCCGGGTGTCTGATGTCCTTCAGACGGCGCTCACCAATGCATTCTCTCTGCGGACCCTTCAGAATAAACAGAACTTCGTCAGCATTGTCTACGCTCAGTTCCGCGTTCACGCACAGGGTGACGGAACCATTTTTGTGGATCTGCCTGATATACAGATCGTTGATTTCATTACCTCCGTCAAGAAGCAGATAAACATCTCCCAGAATACCGCTGTCGGGCAGTGTGATGCCCCAGTCCCATCCAAACATGCATCCAGCCTTCCGGATGACGTTGAAGGGCTTCCCGAGATCAGCTTTATGCTCCCTCAGGTAGACCACCGGGCTGTGGAAAAGAAGCTTTAGCTCATTACTTCCTTCGAAAAGGAAGGGTGCCACATTATACCGGAAGCTGCGAAACATGTTCTTCTCTTCCGCGAGTTTGGTTCCATTGACATAGATCTCACAAAGCGTATCCAGAGATTCGAACCCGAGAAGGATCCGTTTGGACTCCAGCTCATTTTTCGTCACTGTGAAAGCCGTCTTGAAGACATAGTCTTTTTCAAACAGCGGTTGTATTTTTGCTTCATTGTCTCTGATATAGGGATCTTCGATCTTATGATGAAGAAGGAGCGTCGAGATAACACTGCAGGGCACCTCACAGGAGAGCTTTTCGTCCTCCCATTCCATCTGCCAGCCTTGAGTCAATAACCTTTTTCCCATTATAGTTTCACCCTGGAGGAAATCATCTTTCTGGCTTCATCTTTGCTGATCTCGCCACGATTGGCTGCGGACATCGCCTTCAGATCACTGTTTCTTAAAGGGTAAAGAAGAACCAGCAGAACAACAGCCAGTAGAGATCCAACGGCAGGTGCCAGAGAATAGAGGACCCAGATCCCATGGATGACAGCGGGCGTCTGCGCGACTCCATTTTCCACATATCCGATTGCTGCAAGGCAGGCCATTCCCAGGGAACCAACCAGCGCAACGACCATCTTATTGACAAAGGCCTTCAACGAGAAAGCAACACCCTGGTTGCGTTCCCCGGAAACGAACTCACCGTATTCAATACTGTCGGCAATAAAGATCGTGCCGATCAGTCCCCAGACCGCGGCTATGGCAGAACGCAGCGCAACCAGACCTATCATAACGACGATATTCCGGTATCCACAGAAGTAAATGACCACCGTAATGGCAATCGTCAGAATACGACTGATAATGTAGGCTTTGAATGTATCGATTTTTTCAAGCAATTTCGGTACGAACAGAACAACGATCAAAACCGGGAACACGGTCGCCAGTGCAAGCGCCGTCAGCCAGGTCTCGCTGCCAAGGCAGTAGGTGGCAAAATAGGTCTGCAGGGTCGTCGCGAAATCAGTCAGCGATCCAATGATCTGTATCGCCACCAGGATCAGCAG
>CACZRP010000050.1 GCA_902783575.1 uncultured Eubacteriales bacterium | reverse complement strand
TCTGGGGTCTGGAGCAGGTACTGAAAACTCGGCTGGGAGACGGATACCGGGCCAGCTCGGTGGGTCTTTCTTCCTGGACCAACGGCCTCATCGGCGATGAGGATGACATGGAAGTCCGTGTGCACAATCAGGCTTTTCAGAACTTTTTCCAGTCTTCCATCGAGGCGCTGGCGGCGGATGCCCTGAAGGAGTACGATCCGGAACTGGCCGAGGGGTGTCTCACCGCGGCCAGAGAAGACTATGCCTTTGCCAGGGAACGTTTCGAGGAAAAAGGAATCGAATATCCCATCATGTGGGAACATACCCTGGGTAGCTCCCTGTCTCTGTATTACGCCGCTGCCCTGGAGGCCTCCAGCCGTCTGGGACTCAGTGAGGACGCGGCTCTGTGGGCCCAAAAGCTGCTGGCCTGCCAGGAGACGGGGCATCCTGTCACCGGCGGTCTTCCGGCTTCTCCCATGACCGGATATTTCTACCGGGATGAAAGTCACCGGTGTATTGTCCACTTCAATCACCAGGGAAGAGATCACCTCTTTGTTCAGGCGCTGATGGCCTGCTGTGAGGCCTTCCCTGATCATCCGGACAGACCCCTCTGGGAACAGGGCATGCGCCTTTACGGCCAGTATCTGAAGAAGCTCTCCCTTTACGCCTCGGCTTACGGGATGCTGCCGGCGGGGATTCATCACATCTCCGAGGCGGAGGACAGGGAAACCTTCCCCCTGCTGCATCTGCTGACGGATTTTGAAAAAGAAAAGGAAAATTACAGGGCCCAGCTGGAAGCGGGCATTGATCTGGGAAACGGCTATTATCTGAGGCAGTTTCCGGTCTGGTTTTCCTTCCGGGGCAACAGCGCCATTCATCTGGGCATGGGCCGGGCGGCAGCCCTTCTGGGCAGCTACTTTGAGGACGAAATCCTGACGGGGCTTGGCATGGACCAGCTTTCCTGGGTGTTCGGACGAAATCCCTTTGCCCAGTCTCTGGTCTATGGCGTCGGAAGCCGTTATGCTTCCCAGGACGCGAATTTCCTGGGGGAAACAGCGGGAGAAATCCCTGTGGGCATTGAAACCCGGGCAGTGGAAGATGTTCCCTACTGGCCGGCGGGCACCAATTCCACCTACAAGGAGGTGTGGCTGACCAGCGCGGAACGGGTCATGGGTATCATAGCTGCCCTGTAAGGGGAAGAGTCTGGCAGACTATTGACATTCTCAGGGCCAAAGCCTATAATTCATAATAATTGACTTTATTAACTATAGGATGGTGATATTATGGTTCAAAGACCACGGCCTCCCAAGCACTGGCATTCCCCGGAGAAGAGGGAGGAAGCCCGGAGAAAACGGATGGAAGTACAGAAAAACGAGTTCAGACTCCGTGAATACATCAGGCCGGATTTTGGTCAGGATATCTTCAGACAGGCCCCTTCCGTCCGGCTGATGCCGGTGGAAAAAGACGGTGTGGCCCCCCTCGGCTATCATGCCATGAGCATCTATCCCGAGTACTTCAAGGTGGGGGACGAATGGATCCTGGCGGAAGAGAGCCGCATGGATACCGTACCCGTGCTGACGGAAAAGGACGGAAAGAAAGCCGTGCTGACGGTGGAATTCAGGCATCTGAAGGTGGGGGATCAGGTGATTCTCGGACGCACCGAGGACGGATCCGAGGGCATCTATGTTCATCCCTGCGGTTTTTCGGAGGGCAGCCGCCTGCACGAAACCTTTGCTTTCCGGCAGGGAAAGTCCAGGGAAACGGCATTTTCAAGAGACTACGATGAGCTGTACCGGGTTCTTCAATATGAAAAAGAGCATGGCGGCTATGTGGTATGGGTCATGGGACCGGCCTTTGCCTTTGACCATGATTCCAGAGACGCTTTCTCTGCCATCATTGACGCCGGATATGTGAACGCCGTGCTGGCGGGCAATGCCCTGGCCACCCACGACCTGGAGGGGGCCTATCTTGAGACAGCCCTGGGGCAGAATATCTACACCCAGGAAAACCAGCCCAATGGTCATTACAATCATCTGGATACCATCAACCGGGTGAGGCACTACGGTTCCGTGGCGAAGTTTATCGAGGAAGAAAAGATCGATAACGGCATCATTTATCATCTGGAGAAAAATCACATTCCCTATGTTCTGGCGGGATCCATCCGGGATGACGGTCCTTTGCCGCCGGTTTTCCCCAATGTCTATCATGCCCAGGATGCCATGAGAGAGCATGTGCGGAAGGCCACCACGGTGATCTGCATGGCCACCACGCTGCACACCATCGCCACCGGCAATATGACGCCCTCTTTCCGGGTACTGCCGGACGGCACCATCCGGGAGGTGTATTTCTATTGTGTGGATATCGATGAGTTTACCGTCAATAAACTCTCGGACCGCGGCTCCCTGAGCTCCCGGGGCATCGTCACCAACGTGCAGGATTTCATTGTGAATATCGCTCGGGGACTGAACCTTCCTCTCTCTGAAAACTGAACCAAACAATCTGACGGGAAAAGCCGGTTTTTTATCCGGCTTTTCTCTTTTTCATCCTGTTTACAGTGAACAGTGGCTCATGATATAATCAAAAATCGGATAAGTCCTTTTTTACATTGTAAAATTGCCGGGATCTTCCCGGCCAAGACATAAGGCAAAGCATAAGGCAAGGAGATTTTTCATGGTCAGACGTGTATTTGTGGAAAAGAAACCCGGGTTCCGGGTGGAGGCGGCAGGTCTTCTCAAGGATCTTCGCTCCAATCTCGGACTGGAAAAGCTGCAGGATCTTCGCATTCTTCATCGCTACGATGTGGAGAATCTGACGGAGGAACTGTTTGAAAAGGCCATCGCCCGGATTTTGTCGGAGGCGCCGGTGGACAGGGTCTATCGGGAGAACCTTCCGGAGGATACCCGGGAAGGCAAGACTTTCGCGGTGGAATACCTGCCGGGCCAGTACGATCAGAGAGCGGACAGCGCAGCCCAGTGCATCCAGCTGCTGGAGGCGGAGGCTGAGCCGGTGGTTCAGTGCGCCAAGGTCTATGTGCTGTTTGGAGATCTGACCGCGGCGGATGTGGAACGGGTGAAAAAATACTGCATTAACAGCGTGGATTCCAGAGAGGCATCCATGGAGAAGCCCGCGACCCTGGCTGTGGATTACGGCGTGCCGGATCATGTGGAAACCATCACCGGCTTCATTTCGAAGAACGAGGAAGCGCTGGCGGCCATGCTGAAGGAGCTTGGCCTGGCCATGAGCCTGGCGGATCTGAAGCATACCCAGAAGTATTTCGCTGAAGAAGAGCACCGGGATCCCACCATCACCGAAATCCGGGTGCTGGATACCTACTGGTCGGATCACTGCCGTCATACCACCTTTGCCACTGTCATTGAGAATACGGAGATCGAAAAGAGCACCCTGACCGCGCCCATCGAGGCCGCCTGGAAGGAATATCTGGAGGGAAGAAAGAAGCTTCACCGTGAGGAGAAGAGCATCTGCCTGATGGATATCGCTCTGGCCGCCATGAGGGAAATCAAAGCCCAGGGCGGTCTGGACGATCAGGAAAAATCCGATGAAATCAATGCCTGCAGCATCGTAATCCCCGTGGACGTGAACGGCGTCACCGAGGACTGGCTGCTGATGTTCAAAAACGAAACCCATAATCATCCCACCGAGATCGAGCCCTTCGGCGGCGCGGCCACCTGTCTGGGCGGCGCCATCCGGGATCCCCTGTCCGGCCGCAGCTATGTCTATCAGGCCATGCGTATTACCGGCGGCGCCGATCCCACTGGTCATCTGAGGGATACCATTCCCGGAAAGCTTCTCCAGCGAAAGATTGCCAGAGAAGCAGCCAAGGGCTACAGCTCCTACGGAAACCAGATCGGTCTTGCCACCGGTTATGTCAAGGAAATCTATCATCCCGGCTATGTGGCCAAGCATATGGAGCTGGGCGCCGTCATGGCAGCTGCTCCCGTTAAAAATGTGAAGCGTGAAAAGGCGGAGCCCGGGGATGTGATTATTCTTCTGGGCGGCCGCACCGGCCGTGACGGCATCGGCGGAGCCACCGGTTCCTCCAAGGCCCATACGGAAGAATCCATCACCACCTGCGGCGCGGAGGTGCAGAAGGGCAACGCTCCCACCGAGCGCAAGCTTCAGCGCCTGTTCCGCCGTCCGGAGGCTTCCCATCTGATTAAAATCTGCAACGACTTCGGCGCCGGCGGTGTATGTGTAGCCATCGGCGAGCTGGCAGCGGGCCTGAAGGTGAACCTGGACCTGGTGCCGAAGAAATATGCCGGCCTGGACGGCACCGAGCTGGCCATCAGCGAATCTCAGGAGAGAATGGCTGTGGTGGTGGACGCCGCGGATGCCGATGCCTTTATGGCCCTGGCCGCGGAAGAAAACCTGGAAACCACCCAGGTGGCTGTGGTCACCGAGGAGCCCCGGCTGAAGCTTTTCTGGAAAGGCAAGGCCATTGTGGATATGGCCCGTTCCTTCATCGATACCAACGGTGCCAAGAGCTATACCAAGGTTCGGGTGGAAGCTCCCGCCGAAACCATGCCCCAGTCCCTGCCCGAAAAGGCAGCTCTTGAAAAGAGCTTCGCCGATCAGGTGAAGACCGTGGTTTCCGATCTCTCCGTCTGCTCCCAGAAGGGCCTGGTGGAGATGTTCGATGCCAGCATCGGCGCTTCCACTGTGCTGATGCCCTATGGCGGCAAATATCAGAAGACTCCCATTCAGACCATGGCGGCCAAGATTCCCGTGCTGGGAGGAGAAACGAAAACCGCTTCTCTGATGGCCTATGGCTATGATCCCGTGGTTTCCTCCTGGAGCCCCTTCCACGGCGCCAGCTATGCGGTGATGGAATCCGTAGCGAAAACTGTGGCGGCCGGCGGCGATTATCATAAGATCCGGTTTACCTTCCAGGAATTCTTCGAGCGCATGGGCGGCTGCGAAACCGCCGCTGAGCAGGCCCGCTGGGGCAAGCCCTTTGCCGCGCTGCTGGGCGGATACCGCGCGCAGCAGGCCTTCGGCCTTCCCTCCATCGGCGGCAAGGATTCCATGAGCGGCAGCTTCAACGAGATTGATGTTCCTCCCACCCTGGTTTCTCTGGCGGTGGATACCATCTGTACCGATGATGTGATGACTCCAGAGTTTAAAGCGGCCGGACACAAGGCTGTCCTTCTGTGTCCCGGACTGGAGGAAGATAAAACGCCCCGCTACGAGGCGGCTATGGCCATGTATGACCGTGTGCTGGCCCGGATGAAAGAGGGCTCTGTCTGCGCAGCCTACGCCCTGACCTCCGGCGGCATCATTGAGGCCGTGTTCAAGATGGCCATCGGCAACGGCTTCGGCTTCTGCTTCGATCCTGCGGTGAAGGAAGCCATCGCGAAGGCGCCGGTTTACGGTGCTCTGGTGGTGGAAACCGCTGATCCCGGTCTCTTCCTGAGCGAAGAAAAGCAGGGCTGGAACACCGTCGTTCTGGGTGAAATTACCGAAGAGGCTGTGCTTCGTCTGGGTGAGGAGACCATCTCCCTGGAAGAGGCGGAAGAAGCCTACGAGCACAAGCTGGAGCGGGTGTACAAGACCAGAACAGAGGAACCCCAGGATACCGGCTGTGCCGAGCTGTTCACTCCTGAAAAGAAGCATGTGTACACCGGGGTCCGCACCGCGAAACCGAGAGTGTTTATTCCTGTGTTCCCGGGAACCAACTGTGAATACGATACCGCCAGAGCCTTCAGCCTGGCCGGAGCGGAAGCGGATGTTTTCGTGCTGAGGAACCTGAGCGCCTCCGATATCAACGAGTCCGTCGAGGAAATGGTCAATCGCCTGTCCCAGGCCCAGATCCTGATGCTGTCCGGCGGCTTCTCCGCCGGTGACGAGCCGGAGGGCTCCGGCAAGTTTATTGCCACGGTCTTTTCCAATGACCGGATCAGGGAAGCCACCATGAAGCTGTTAAACGAGCGGGATGGTCTGGCACTGGGTATCTGCAACGGCTTCCAGGCGCTGATCAAGCTGGGTCTGGTGCCCTACGGCGAAATCCGTCCTCTTTCCGAGGATCAGCCCACCCTGACCTACAACAGCATCGGCCGCCATGTTTCCTGTATGGTGAATACCCGGGTGACCTCGACCCTGTCTCCCTGGCTGTACGGATCCCGTGCCGGCGATATCCATACCATCGCCGTTTCCCACGGCGAGGGACGGTTCGTGGCCTCCGAAGAGGTGCTGAAGAGCCTGGCCAGGAACGGTCAGATCGCCACCCAGTATGTGGATCTTTCCGGCAATCCCTCCATGAATATTCCCTTCAACCCCAACGGTTCCATGTGGGCCATTGAGGGAATCACCTCTCCCGACGGAAGAGTGTTGGGCAAGATGGGCCATTCCGAGCGTATCGGTGACAACGTGGCCAAGAACATCTACGGCAATAAGAATCAGAAAATTTTCGAGAACGGCGTGAAGTATTTCAGCTGATCCGTTCTCCTGTATACAGTTTGAAAGGGGTTGATACCAATGAACAAGTCAGTTTCTGAACGTGTGAAAGCTCTCCAGAGCCTGATGGAGCAGAAGGGGATCGATACCTATATCGTCCTTTCCAGCGATGCCCATCAGAGCGAATATGTGGGGAGATACTGGATGGCCAGAGCCTGGATCAGCGGTTTTACCGGTTCCGCCGGTACCGTGGTGATCACCAGAGATAAGGCTGCCTGCTGGGTGGACGGACGTTACTTCCTGCAGGGAGAAAAACAGCTTGTCGGCTCCGGCGTCAGCCTGATGAAGATGGGCGAGCCCGGCGTCCCGGCCTGGGATGAGTGGGTTCTTTCCGAAACACCGGACAAGGGCACCGTGGGCATCGATGGACGCACCATCGGCAATTTCCAGGCGGACGCCCTGAAAAGAAAGCTTTCCTCCAAGGGTCTTACCCTGAGCTGCCGGGAGGACCTGGTGGGACAGATCTGGGAGGACCGTCCCAGCCTGCCGCTGGATCCCATCTGGGATTTCTCCGCTGAATACGCGGGAGAAACCCGGCAGGAGAAAATCGGCCGCCTGAGAAAGCACATGGAAGAAAGAAAAGCCGACTATTATCTGGTGGCTTCTCTGGAATCCAGCGCCTGGCTGCTGAATTTCCGCGGCAACGATATTCAGGATACGCCGGTGGCCTATGCCTTCACCCTGGTGGGCATGGACAGCTGCGACCTGTTTATTGAGAAGGCCAAGGTTACCGCCGAGATGGAGCAGAAGCTGGCCGGGGACGGCGTGACGGTCCGAGGCTACGGCGAGCTGCCTGAAAGAATGGCGCAGATTGAAGCTGCCAAGGAAGAAGGCAGGACTATCCGGATTGATCTGGATCTTAAGTATATCAATCAGCTGCTGGTGGAGAGCATTCCCTCCTCCTGGAAGCTGGTGAAGGAAGACACCGATGCCGTCATTATGATGAAGGCCATCAAGAATCCGGTGGAGCAGGAAAATGTCCGCAAAGCCCATATCAAGGACGGAGCGGTGATGGTGCAGCTGCTGAAGTATGTCAAGGATCATGCCGCCGACGGACTGACCGAATGCGATGTGGCCGACTGGCTGGATCAGAAGAGACGGGATCAGGCCAATTCTCTGGGTATCAGCTTCGAGACCATTGCCGGCTACGGCCCCAACGGCGCCATTGTGCACTACAAGCCCGAGCGCCCCGGCTGCGCCGTGATCAAGCCGGAGGGATTCCTGCTGGTGGATTCCGGCGCCCAGTATCAGGAGGGCACCACGGATATCACCAGAACCATCGCCTGCGGTCCTCTGACCGAGGAGATGAAGGAAGCTTACACCCTGGTGCTGAAGGGACATCTGCAGCTGGGCCACGCCATTTTCAAGGAAGGCGTCACCGGAACGAACCTGGATGTGCTAGCCAGAAAGCCCCTGTGGGACCGCGGCCTTGACTACAAGCACGGCACCGGCCACGGCGTGGGCTTTGTGCTGAGCGTTCACGAGGGACCCCAGAATATTTCCTATGGACTGAACCGCATCAAGCTTCAGCCTGGCATGGTGATTTCCGATGAGCCCGGATTCTATCCCACCGGCAAGTTCGGCGTGAGAATCGAGAACCTGGTGATGGTCATGCCTCACATGGAGAATGAATGGGGCCGGTTCTTCCGCATGGAAGCCATCACCTACTGCCCCTACGAGCGGGAAGCCATTGTGAAGGATATGCTCAGTCCCGAGGAAATCCGCTGGGTGGATGAATACCATCAGCAGGTTTACGAGCTGGTGGCGCCTCTGCTGGATGAGGAGCACAAGGCCTTCCTGAAGGACGTTACCCGTCCGCTGTAATCAACTGATAAAAGGAGAAAGATCATGGCTAATGAGAATGATAAACTGAATTTTGACGTGGATACGATTTTCGTCCCCATGGAGGATGGCACGGAGCAGGAGTATGCCATTCTGGATGAGTTCGACCTGGAGGGCAAGAATTATATGATCCTGTCCGCCATCGAGGATGACGATACCATCGGCGAGGATGAATATCTCTACGAGTACAAGGAAGAGGGCGATGAAGTGGAACTCATCGAAATCGAGGATGACGAAGAGTTCGAGCGTGTCAGCGCCTATTATGAATCCCTCATGGAAGAGGAAATGGAAGGCGAGTCCCTGGGTCAGTAAATCTCATTAAGGAGACGAAATCATATGCTGCAATCTCAAAAGATGCGCACCCTGGCTCCTGAGTTGGATCCCCTGAGACTGGGAACCGGCTGGAAGCCGGAGGACCTGGAAAAACCTCAGATCTTTATTGAAAGCACCTTTGGCGACAGCCATCCCGGCTCCGGACATCTGGACCAGCTGGTGGCGGCTGCTGCGGAGGGCGTAGCCGCTGCCGGCGGTCACGGCGCCAGATATTTCTGCACCGACATGTGCGACGGCGAAAGCCAGGGCACCGATGGTATCAACTATTCTCTGGCCAGCCGGGAGGTCATCGCCTCCGCCATCGAGTTTCAGGCCAACGCCACCCCCTTTGACGCAGGTATTTATATTGCCAGCTGCGACAAGGGTATGCCGGGCAACCTCATGGGCCTGTGCCGGGTGGATATTCCCTCGGTGGTGGTAACCGGAGGCACCATGGCGGCGGGACCTGAGCTTTTGACCCTGGAACAGCTGGGCATGTACTCCGCCCGGTACGAGCGGGGCGAGATTGACGAAGCAAGGCTGACCTGGGCCAAGCAGAATGCCTGCCCCAGCTGCGGCGCCTGCTCCTTTATCGGCACGGCTTCCACCATGCAGATCATGGCCGAGGCCCTGGGTCTGGCTCTGCCGGGCAGCGCGCTGCTGCCGGCCACCAGCCCGGATCTTCTGGACTATGCCCGAAGAGCGGGCGAGCTGGCGGTGAAAATCGCCGGCCGGGAGGATATGAAACCCTCCCGAATCGTAACCCTGAAGAGCTTCGAGAACGCCATCATAGTTCATGCGGCCATTTCCGGCTCCACCAACTGCCTGCTTCATATTCCCGCCATTGCCCACGAGCTGGGCATCGAGCTGGATGCGGACACCTTTGACCGGTTCCACCGAGGCGCCCGTTATCTGCTGGACCTTCGTCCGGCGGGACGCTGGCCTGCGGAATTCTTCTACTATGCCGGCGGCGTTCCCGCTGTCATGGAGGAGATCAAGCCGGTGCTTCATCTGGATGTGATGACGGTGACAGGAAAGACCCTGGGCGAGAATCTGGAAGAATTGAAGCAGAACGGCTTCTACGAGCGCTGCCAGCAGTGGCTGGATGAGGCCAATGAAAGATGCCATATCCATCTGAAGAAGGAGGATATCATCCGTCCCTACAGCGATCCCCTGGGCACCGATGGCTCCATTGCCATCCTGAAGGGCAACCTGGCTCCCGAGGGCGCGGTGATCAAGCATACGGCTTGCCCGAAGGAAATGTTCAAGGCCGTTTTAAGGGCCCGTCCCTTTGACAGTGAAGAGGAGTGCATCGATGCGGTGCTTCATCACCGGGTACAGCCGGGTGATGCGGTATTTATCCGCTACGAAGGCCCCAAGGGCTCCGGCATGCCGGAAATGTTCTATACTTCCGAGGCTATTTCTTCCGATAAAGAGCTGGGACGCAGCATCGCGCTGATTACCGATGGACGGTTCTCCGGCGCTTCCACAGGACCGGTGATCGGCCATGTGTCTCCCGAGGCTCAGGCTGGCGGCCCCATTGCCCTGGTGGAGGAGGGTGACCTGATCCATCTGGATGTGAAGGAAAGAATCCTGGAGATCGTGGGCATCGCGGGCGAAGAAAAAAGCCCCGAGGAGATCGCCCGGGTACTGGAAGAAAGACGAAAAAAATGGCAGCCCAAGCCGGCGAAATACAAAAACGGCCTGCTGAAGCTTTTCTCCATGCTGGCGGCCTCACCCATGAAGGGAGCTTACCTGGATCTGGATTAAGGTCTCTTCCATTTTCAAAACAATAATTAAATGAAAGAAACATCCACACAAAAAATGACAGAGGGATCACCCGGAAAACTGATATTTTTCTTCGCGATCCCTTTGATGTTGGGCAATATGTGCCAGCAACTCTACACCGTCGTCGACACCCTGGTGGTGAGCCGCACCCTGGGCGTCCAGGCCCTGGCGGCCATGGGCAGCGCTGACTGGTATATGTTCATGGTGCCCGGAATTATCATGGGCTTTACCCAGGGCTTTGCGATCCTCATCGCCAACTTTTTCGGCGCGTCGGATAACGGATCCCTGAACCGGGCCATCGCCCATTCCATCCGGCTCTCCGGAGTGCTGGCCATCATCCTGACAGCGCTGGCTATTCTGTCGGTTCCGCCGGTGCTGGCTCTTTTGCGGACGCCTTCGGAAATCCGGCCACTGACCCGGCTGTATCTGACTATCTACTTTGCCGGAATTCCGGCCATCGTTCTTTACAATCTGTCGGCTTCGGTGCTGCGGGCCTTCGGCAACAGCAAGGTGCCCCTCTATGCCATGATCGGAGCCTCTGTGATGAATATCGGACTGGATATCCTGTTTGTGGTGCCTTTGCAGATGGGAATAGCCGGCGCGGCCCTGGCCACGGTGATCGCTCAGCTCTGCGCGGGCCTCTTCTGCACCGTGGTGGCCAGCCGCATCCCTGAAATCAGTCTGACGAAGGATGACTTCGGCACGGAAAGAAACCTGGATAAGGAACTCTTAAGGCTCTCCACCCCCATGGTGCTGCAGAATATCCTGATCAGCATCGGCGGCATGATTGTCGGTTATGTGGTCAACGGACTGGGAGTAACCTTTATTGCCGGCTATACCGCCACCAATAAGCTCTATGGCATGCTGGAGGTGGCGGCGGTGGCCTATGGCTTTGCCATCGTCACCTACACTGGACAGAACTATGGCGCTGCCAGATATGACAGAATCCGCCAGGGCTTTAAGGCCTCCCTGCTGATCGCCGTGCTGACCAGCGCAGCCATCGGCGGCCTGATGATTCTCTTCGGAAGAACCATCACGGGCGCTTTCCTGACGGGAAGCGGTCCCGAGGTGGAAGAAGCCAAGGTAATCGCCTACCGGTATCTGGTCATCATGGCCGGATTCCTGTGGATTCTCTATGTTCTCTATGTGGTACGCTCCATGCTGCAGGGCATGGGCAATACCCTCGTCCCCATGATCAGCGGCGGCGGTGAATTCATTGCCAGGACCCTGATGGCCCTGGTGGGCAGCCTGTTTATGGGCGGTACCGCCATTATGATCGGCGAGGTGGCCGCCTGGGCAGCCGCGGATATCGTCATGGTGCCGGCCCTGATCAAAAGAATACGGCAGCTTCGAAAGCTGCCGGCGGGGGAGAAGGCATGAAAAGCCGTTTATTTCTGGTGGACAGGGAGCATCCGCTGCCTGAAGGATGGGAAGAACAACTGGACCTGGTTATATTCCGGAATTCTCTGGGAGATGAGATACGGATCGATCACGAAACCTTCGATGCCTATGAGCGTCTGCGTGCTTCCCTCGCCCGGGATGGCGTACTGGTGGATGTGGATTCGGCCTATCGCAGCGTGGCGGAGCAGCGGGCTCTGCGGGAACGGTTTCTGAAAAAGTATGGAGAAGCCTATACCGAAGCCTTTGTGGGACTGCCCGGCACCTCGGAGCATCATACCGGGATGGCAGTGGATCTGTTTCTCATTGTGGAGGGCAGAGCGGTGGTGCTGAACGAGGAGCTGGTCCTGTTTACCGATCTGTGGAAGCGGATCCACTCTCAGCTGCCGGACTTCGGCTTCATTCTGCGGTATCCGGAAGGAAAAGAGTCCATCACGAACACCGGATATGAGCCCTGGCACATCCGCTATGTGGGAGAAAAGGCGGCCAGGGAGATGTCCTCGAAGGGACTGACCCTGGAGGAATACCTGAAGGCCATGTGATCGCGATTCAGCGTAATGACAATTCACGACAACCATCAGGCCCATTGTCACAAATCGATGATCTTGTGGCTGAGCAGTGACAATTTTTCAAAACGCTGTCACAGGAGAGCAGAAGGCAGCCGTTGTGTGACAAAAAAAAGCTAAAAAAGGGCATATCATCGTGATATTGCCCTATTTTTGTCACAGATCATCGGGACGACCACCATCCTGTGACAGCATTTTGTCACAGAAACCCTAACCTAACTCACCCAGTGACAATGAACTGGCAAATTGTCACAAGATAGAACAAAAACACGAAATGTGTGAAACAGTGGCCGTGCAGCCAGCGGCCACTCTGATCCTTTGCCTGGCTTAATTACCCTTTGCCACAAGATCTTCCTGTCCTGTCAAGGCTTCCTTCACTTCGTGAAGCAATACGAAGCTTCGCTTCACGAAGTGAAGGAACCGCTGTGCGGCTGCGGCCTTGACAGGCAGAAGACTTGTGGCTTTTTATGGTTAAGCCAGGCAAAGGATTTCCAGGTTTCTTCGAAACCTGTTCATACAGAAAATTTTTGAAAACTGTCTATATAATTTTCTGAAACCTATATATACAAAAATACCTGATAAGCATCCGGCGGTTTGTTGCCGCTGTTATGCCCTTCAGGTATTTTTATTTACTGGACTATTCTGCTATAGCCACCACTTTTTGAATTGATATAGGGTGGTATTACTTCTTGAACAGGATTCCCAGAATGCTGCGGCCCAGGGATGCGCCCAGGTTGCCGCCCAGGGTCTTTCCGAAGGAACCAAACTTGGAGCCCAGGGATTTACCCACTTCGCGGCCTACAGTGCCTACCACGGTGTTGCCCACGGTCTTGGCAGCCTGCTTTTTGGCGGCTGCTTCCTTGGCGGCGGCTCTCTCAGCCTCTTTGGCTTCTTTCTCCGCAGCCCGCTGAGCTTCCCGTTCCGCGGCGGCCTGTTCCTTGGCTTCCTGCTTCTCGGCAGCAAGTCTTTCCTTTTCCGCCTGCTTCTCCTCGGCCAGGCGCTGCTTTTCAGCTTCAGCCTCAGCGGCGGCCTCTTCCGCTGCCTTCTGTTCCTCTAATCCCTTTCTCTGAAGGAATTCATAGGCGGAATCGGGATCCACAGCGTTGGCGTACTTGCTGTAGCACAGGCTGGATTTGATGGCGGAATCCCGCTCCTCGTCGGAGATGGAGCCGAAGCGGCTTTCCGGAGGAAGAATAAAGGCTTTCTCGCAGACGGTGGGAATACCGGAGGCATCCAGGAAGGAAACCACGGCTTCTCCGGTCCCCAGGTTCAGAATCGTATCATAGGTATCGAAGGCGGGGTTGGGGCGGAAGGAATCCGCGGCGGCCTTGACGGCCCGCTGATCGGCGGGGGTGTAGGCACGGAGGCCGTGCTGGATCTTGTTGCCCAGCTGGGCCAGGACGGAATCGGGAATATCCTTCGGGTTCTGGGTGCAGAAGTAGACGCCCACGCCCTTGGAACGGATCAGCTTGACCATCTGCTCGATCTTGTCCAGCAGGCTCTTGGAGGCTCCCTTGAACAGCAGATGAGCTTCGTCAAAGAAGAATACCATCTTGGGCTTTTCCTGATCGCCCACCTCGGGCATCACGTCGAAAAGCTCGCCCAACAGCCACAGCAGGAAGGTGGAGTAGAGACGGCCGTTGTTGATCAGGCTTTCGGAATCCAGAATATTGATCATGCCTTTTCCGCCGGCGCCGAGGGTCAGCCAGTCGGCGATATTCAGCGCGGGCTCTCCGAAGAACACATCGCCGCCTTCGGTTTCCAGAGCCACCAGCGCGCGCATGATGGCGCCCACGGAAGCGGAGGAGACGCGGCCGTAATCGGCGGCAAACTCTGCGGCGTGATCGTTCACGTAGTTCAGCATGGACTTAAGGTCTTTGGTATCAATGAGCAGAAGATTGTTATCATCGGCAATTTTGTAGACGATGGAAAGAATATCCCGCTGCAGATCGTTCAGGTCGAGAATGCGGCTCATAAGCAGCGGTCCGATTTCGGAAACGGTGGAACGCAGCTGAATGCCCTTCTGGCCGTAGATGTCCCAGAGAGTGACAGGAAAGCCCTGATAGCTGAAGCCATGCTCGGCCAGACCGAAACGCTCAATGCGGGCCTGCATATCTTCGGAATCTTTGCCGGGAGCCATAATAGAGGCAATATCGCCCTTGACATCCGCCATGAAAACCGGGACGCCCATGGCGCTGAAGGACTCGGCGAGAACCTTCAGGGTGACTGTTTTACCGGTACCGGTAGCACCGGCTACCAGACCGTGGCGGTTCGCCATTTTGGGCAGCATTGTCAGCGGCTCGGAATATTCGTTGTTTCCAACCCAGATCAAACCATCTCTAACCATGAGAACTCCTCCTCGATATATCCGCAATTATTTACGAACTATTTACAAAATTATAGCATGGAACAAGGTGCAGATGCAACCAAAATGTGCTATACTAAAACCATGAGTTATCAATCTGACGACGAGCGGTTATCTCTCGCTGTTCAGCGGGCGAGAATACGTTTTCCCCAGGGAATCGGAACCCAGTCGGAGAAGCTGGTTCACTGCGCGCTGAAGTACTATCTGGAGCCCGATGAAAGCTGTCATGAGGTCCGTGTCCGGGGACAGAAAAAGGACGGGACCTCTTATAGTCATGTCGCGGATATTTTCCAGAAGGAACGGGGGCATATCTACGAAATCCAGACCCGGGCCTTTGACCGCCTGAGAATCAAGCTGGCGGACTTTCTGGAAGACTATACCGTCACAGTGGTATATCCCATTCCCCATATCAAATATATTTCCTGGGTGGATCCTGAAACGGGAGAAGCCTCCGATCGGCACCGTTCTCCCAAAACCGGCCGGTTTTCCGATATTCTTCCGGAAATATACCATCTGCCCGATATCCAGATGCATCCGAATCTGGAGTTTCTGGCGGTGCTGCTGGACCTGGATGAATACCGCTTCCTTGACGGCTGGAGCAAAGACAGAAAACGCGGCTCCCACCGCATGGAGCGCCTGCCGGTATCCATCGCGGGCATGGAAGTGCTGAAGAGAGCGGAGGACTACGCGTCCCTGATCCCGGCGGACCTTCCGGATCCCTTCTTCCGGACAGAGCTGATGAAAGCGCTGAAGCTTTCGGGAAGGAAGGGAAGCGGGGCCCTCAGCGTCCTGACCCGGGCCGGCGTTCTGGAGCACATCGGTCAGATTGACAGAAAATACATCTATTCGAGAAAGGAAAATCATACATGAATAGCCAAAAATGGCTGGATGTCCTGGAAAGAAAAATCGGGAAAATCGCCATTCCGAATCTGATGAGGTATATCATTTTCGGGAACGCCATCGTCTATGTGATCGGCCTGGTGATCCCGCTGTTCCCCTATTACCTGATTATGGACCCGGAAGAGGTGCTTCACGGACAGGTCTGGCGTCTGATTACCTTTATCTTTGTTCCCGGCATGGGAGGAATCCTTCCCACCCTGCTGTCTCTGTTCTGCTATTACTGGATCGGCGGAGCGCTGGAGAGAACCTGGGGCACCTTCAAGTTCAACTTTTTCTACTGGGTAGGCGTGATAGCCATCGATATCGTACTGTTCATCGCCCATTTTATGGGAGAGAGCGTGCCGATTTTCGTGCATCAGGCCGGCTATCTTTCCCAGTCCATGTTCCTGGCGCTGGCCACCATGTATCCGGACGTGCAGGTGCTTCTGATGTTCATCATTCCTCTGAAGGCCAAATATATGGGATACTTTTCCGCGGCGCTGCTGCTTTATGAATTTATTGTAGGCGCGCTGATCATCAAGCTCCTGATTCTGGCTTCCATGGTGGGCTATATGATTTTCTTAGGCCCCGAGCTTTTCGGCCGCATCCGGGCCAAAATCCGCAGGGAACAGTATGAAAGGAAAATGACCCAGGGTCCCATCGGGGGCTTCAGCAGAAAGCCTCAGGACTATGGCGCGGCGGGAAGAGCCGCCTACCGGGAAACCAAGAAAAGTCCCCAGCAGGGCAAGGTGATCACCGGAGTGGCTTTCCATCACTGCACCGTCTGCGGCATTACCGAACTGGATGACCCGAATATGACTTTCCGTTACTGCTCCCAGTGCAACGGCAACTACGAGTACTGCGAAAACCATATCCATAATCATCAGCATATTCAGTAACAAGTGAGAATGCTCTTCGCGGAGAGGAGGATTAAGGATAGCATGTGGAGATTCAACAATCATCAGGACGATGAGCGCTTCGTAAGAAGGGTCCGCATCATCGCTGTTTACGCGGTGGGGGTCATTATCGTAGCGCTGCTGGCGACCTTCCTGATTTACCGCTATGAAGATGTGGCCTCCCTGGTGGACTCGGTGATGACGCCCATCCGGCCTGTGATCTTCGGTCTCGTTATCGCGTATCTGCTGTCTCCGGTACAGAACTCCATCCAGAGTTTCCTTGAGATCCGGCTGAGGCGTTTCAAATTCGGCAAGACACTGAGCCGGATACTGGGCATAGGACTGGCCATCCTCATTGGTCTGGGAGCCATTGTGGCTCTGGTCTACCTCATCATCCCCGGACTGGTGGACAGCATCAGCAAGCTGGCGGCTTCTCTGCCCAGCTATGTGCAGGAGATCCAGACCTGGATCACCGGCCTGCAGCATGGTTCTGTTGAGCTCAAGAATACCATCAATACCATTATCGCCAGAGCATCCGACGCCTTTGAAAACTGGATGCAGAATGATTTCACCAAGGACATCACCAACATTATGACTCAGGTGACCACGGGCGTGGTGGACGTAGTCAAATTCGTGTTCAACTTCCTGGTGGGATTCGTCATTTCCGTTTATGTGCTGAGAGACAAAGAGCTGATCAAATATCAGGCCAACAAGCTGGGCCGAGCCTTCCTTTCGGAGAAAACCCTGGACAAGGTTACGAAGACCCTCCGGCAGGGAGACCGGATCTTCGGCGGATTTATCCATGGCAAGATTCTCGACTCTCTGGTCATCGGCATGATCTGCTTCATCGGACTTTCCATCATGCAGATGCCATACACGCTGCTGGTATCGGTGATCGTGGGCGTAACCAACATCATCCCCTTCTTCGGACCGCTGCTGGGCGCCGTGCCCTCCGCCTTCCTGATTCTGCTGGCAGATCCGCTGAAATGCCTGTATTTCCTGATTTTCATCATCGTACTGCAGCAGCTTGACGGCAATATCATCGGACCGAGGATCGTGGGCAACAACATCGGACTGAACGAGTTCTGGGTCACCTTCTCCCTGCTGCTGTTCGGAGGCATCTTCGGATTTTTCGGCATGGTGGTGGGCGTTCCCATTTTCGCCCTGGTCTACTATCTGGTGGTTCAGTTCCTGAATCATAAACTGGAAAAGAAAGAGCTGGAAAAAAATACAACACAAGGAGATCATCAAATGAAATTCGGCGACAAAGACATTTATACTCTGAAGGCCGGCGGCTATACCGCCTGGGCTGTTCCCGCACTGGGAGGACAGATGATGGGCCTTTCCAAGGACGGCATTCAGGCCCTCCATGAGCCCGTTTCTCCGGAAGATACCGACAAGGGCAGCACCTCCTACGGTTTTCCGATCCTGTTCCCTCCGAACCGCATCGACGGAGGCCATTTCACTCTCAGAGGCAGGGAATTTCAGTTTCCGCTGAATGAGCCGGCCAGAAACAACTCTCTGCACGGTTTCCTCCACAAGCGTCCGTGGAAGGTGGAAGAGGCTGCGGACAATCTTCTTCGGATGAGCTTCACTGGAGATGAAAACACCGATTTCTTCTCCATTTTCCCTGTTAAATTCAAGGTTGAACAGCTTTACGAGCTGGACGAGACCGGCCTTTCCCAGACCATTACCGTTACCAATACCGGCAGCGATCCCCTGCCTCTGGGCCTGGGCTTCCATTCCGCCTTTGTGGTGGATCCGGACAGCCGGGTGCTGCTTTCCGTCGGCAAGAGAATCGAGGTCACCGACCGGATGCTGCCCAGCGGCGTCGTCAGGGAATTGTCCGAGGAGGAAGCGCCTCTGAGGAAAGAAGGCCTTGATCCCATGGCATGGGAGATGGATGATCATTATACCGTGAAGGCTCTTGAAATCGACGGCAAACCCTTCCACGGAGCCCTCATCAGCCGGGACGGAGCCACGGTCCGTTATCAGGTGGACGATTTCTATCGTCACTGGATGATCTGGAACTGCAAAAAGAAGGGCGGATTCATCTGCCTGGAGCCCCAGAACTGGCGTATTGACGCTCCCAACCTGGTGAATACCATTGGCGAAGACTCCGGATTCGATGTGCTGGAGCCCGGTCAGACCATCAGCGTCAAGGCTCATCTGTCCATCGAGAAATAAGAGAAAAAGGTTAGTCTGACAGAAGGGAGGCATCCCATGTACGAAAAAATTCTGATCGTCGATGATGAGACAAGCATTGTCGATATCATCAAATTCAATCTGGAAAAGGAAGGATACCGGACGCTGACTGCTTTCGACGGATATGAGGCGGTGGCGCAGTTTCAGAAAGAAACGCCGGATCTGGTGATTCTGGATGTCATGATGCCCGGAATGGACGGCTATGAGGTTTGCCGGAGAATCCGGGAAACCAGCAATGTTCCCATCATTATGGTAACAGCCAGAACGGAAGAGATTGATACAGTGCTGGGACTGGAAATGGGGGCCGATGAATACGTAGCCAAGCCCTTCAGCATGAGGGAGCTGATGGCCAGAGTCCGGACGGCTCTGAGGAGATATACGGCCTTGACCAGAAAGGATGAAGCCACAGACAATCTCTACACAGCGGGAGATTTTACGCTGGATGCCGCCAAGTTCTCCTGTCAGAAAAGCGGAGTCAGGATAGACCTGACTCAGCGGGAAACAGAAATTATCAAGCTTCTCATGAGCCGCCGGGGACAGGTCTTTCCCCGGCCTGAGATCCTTGAGAAGGTCTGGGGATATGAGTCCCTGGGCGATGAAAGGACTGTGGACGTGACCATCCGGCGGCTGAGGGAGAAAATCGAGGATGATCCCAGCCAGCCGAAGCTGATTCTCACCAAGCGCGGCGTAGGTTATTACTTTACCGAAAAATAAAATGCTGAGCTGAGGCTCCAAAGCCAGGGCTCGGAACAATAAGAGGAAAACACCATGGGCAGCATAAAAACAAAGATGGCGATGCTTTACTCCTTTCTGGTAGTCGCTGTCATGCTGGGCTGTGGTGTTTTAATTATTTTCGCCTTCCGGAGCGCCGAATACCGGAAAATATATCATGAATGCGAGTATACCGCGGAACGAATCGTGGATGTCCTGTCCGTTCAGTCTCTGGACAACCAGGAAGAGCTCTCCCAGGCCTTTGGCGAGATCGTTACCTCTCTGCTGATTGAGGCCGGCGGAGGCGGAGCCGCGGGCGAAAATGAAAAATATATCTGCCTTCTTTCGGATACGGGAAGGCTTTTATACAGCCGCAGAGAGGATCTGGCAGCCCAGGATCTGTCCTCCCGGGCAGTGATCCTGGCGCGAAACCACGAGCCCCAGGAGGAGCTGTATGTCCACGAAGCCTATGACGGCAGCGGCCTGATGGCGGATTACGCGCTGAGCTTCTCCCTGCAGGAGGACGCTCCGTCCTATATTATTCTCATCCGGCAGCCCATGGAAACGGTGCAGAAGAATCTTCAAAACGTCATTTTTATTATTCTTCTTATTACCATCATCGGTATTCTGGTGGCCGGTGTCATGGGATATTTCCTTGCTTCCAGTATTTCACGCCCCATCCTGAAGCTGACCAGAAAGTCCCAGGAGCTGGCCTCGGGTAATCTGGAGCAGGCAGTGAAGGATGAGGAAGCCGGAAACCGGGAGGTTTCCGAGGACGATGAGCTGGGACAGCTGGAGGTGCATTTCGATGAAATGGCCCATGAACTGTCCAGCTCCATCATTGAACTGAAGGCTATGGAAAAAATGCAGAAGGAATTCGTAGCCAATGTGTCCCATGAACTGAGGACGCCCATTACCACCATCAAAAGCTATGTGGAGACGATTCTGGACGGAGCCATTGACGATCCGGTGACCACCAGACATTTTCTGTCGGTGGTTAATCAGGAATCCGACCGTATGACCGCGTTGGTGGCCGACCTTCTGGAGCTATCCAAAATTGATTCCCATCAGGCCACCCTCACCAAAAAGCCCACGGATCTGGGCATCCTGCTGTATCGGGATATGTCCGAAATGATCTTTGACGCCCGGAAGAAAAATCAGACCCTTACCTGGGCGGGGGATATGGAAGTGGCTTCGGAAATTGAAGTGGGAGAGCGGCTTCCCTATCCGCTGGAAGAATACATTGTGGAGGGTGACAGCCGCAGAATCGACCAGGTGCTTCGCAACCTGCTGACCAATGCCATGAAATATTCGCCGGAAAACTCAAAGATCGAAGCCGGCATCTACCGGGTGACGTCCGAAAACGGCGTCCCGGAAATCCGTGTCAAGATACAGGACCAGGGAATCGGCATTGCCAGGGAAGATCAGGAAAACATATTCCAGCGTTTCTACCGGGTAGACAAGGCCCGATCCCGTTCCATGGGAGGCACCGGCCTGGGACTGGCCATTGCCAAGGAAATCATGGAGCTTCATGGCGGCCGGATCTGGGTAGAGAGTGCCCTGGGCGAAGGCAGTACATTCTGGATCGCCTTTGAGGAGGTGACTTCCGATGAATAGAGCCTATGCAGAGCGGGCCCTGGCGCTTTTTCTGCTCCTGAATCTTCTGATTGTCCTCCGACCGCAGGCGCTGGCGAAGGACGCGGTAACCGAAACCAGGAAGACCCTTCTGGACCAGGCGGTCTTTACCGGTGTCGCCGAGCCGGGAGATGTGCTGGCCTGTACGGTTTATACCTTCCGTAATTCCCAGGAACAGATTCTTCTGTTCCAGTCCAGACAGGTGATCGGCAGCAGCGGACTTTATTCGCTGTCGGTGCCGCTCCCGCTGATCGGTTCACAATATGTGATGCTGGATGTGGGAGAGGAACGCACCATTTATGAATACACCAGATATTCCCGTTCCCTGGGAGCAGAAATATCTGATTATCAGCTGAATATTTACGAGTTTCTCCAGCAGCAGGGGGCCATCAGGCCGGGAGGGAGTCAGTGAGCGCTGTCAACCGGCGGAGAGAATGGATGGCTTTCTGGATTGTTTCCTCTCTGCTGGTTGTCCTCGCACTGATTCAGATCAGCATGATCTTCTGGGAAGGCACCACCCCAAAAAGCGGTGAACCGCTTTTGGAAAGCACCACGGAAGATTATTCGCTGATTGAACCCCAGAATATCTATCTCTCCATCCGCGGGAACCGGGATTTTCTGCTGATACCCGACGAAACCGGCGATCAGCAGCTGCTGGCCGGGCAGGCCATGGATCTGCTGAGACTGATGATGCCTTCAGCCATGGTTCAGGCCTATGGGGCTTCGGAAAAACGGATTGACCGGATTCTGCCCGGAACGGTTATGGTCATGGATCTGGAACAGTTCCGTACATCTGAAGAGCTGAGGGCCGAGTTTTCCCTGCCGGAAAACCGTGTTCCCGCCGGAAGCTTCGACCAGATCTGGCTTGTGCCGGCCCTGTCGGTGATGGAGGATGTGACGGTTTGTTTTCTGAACACGCAGACTGGCAGCGTGCTGGAGGCCGTTGGAGGAGCCTATCTGACGGATGAGAACCGGGATATCCTCCGGAATATCATGAACCTCGCTTCCAGTGTGGATGCCGATCATCTGTGGCAGAATGATGCCTTTGACGGCAGTTTCGAAAAGCAGGGCTTTGTGAGAATAGCCGGACACCAGAGCGGTGCCAGGGGCAGCCTTGATTCTCCCTTCCTGGTGGATGGGGCTCCGGCCTTTACCCGGATGAGACGCTACGGCATGAGCTTCTTTGAATTTCCCGATACAGTCAGCGAGCAAATCTTTCTCGAAGATGGTGCGGAAAACTCTGATACCGCTGCCGGCTTTTTCTTCAGCAATGAGAAGGTGACCGTCCGCCTGTCCTCGGATGGACACCTGATCTACGTAGAGACCCTGACAGAACTGGAAAAGGAACCGGTGAGCCTGGACCAGGCCTACGATATTGCTGTGTCCTTTATCAGCCGGGATATGGGCTTCCCGGGAGGAGAA
This sequence comes from uncultured Eubacteriales bacterium, assembly GCA_902783575.1. Classification (GTDB taxonomy): domain Bacteria; phylum Bacillota; class Clostridia; order Lachnospirales; family Bianqueaceae; genus RUG760. The sequence goes on along the minus strand of CACZRP010000050.1, from coordinate 4,327 downwards.
AAGGCTTCCTGGACCCTGAGGGAAACCCGCAGATCCGGCTCTGATTATGTGTTCTGCTTTGATTACAAGCTCGATGGGCTTCTGCTGAATATGGACAGGTATCTTCAGGATCATACCCAGATGGAAGCCCCGCTGATCGTTACCGTGAGGGGCAGCAAGGTCTGCCGGTATGAACGGATGCTGACGGCCCTTAAGCAGGAAGAGCCGGCGGTGCTCCGGTATACCTGGATGGAAGTGGCGGACCAGTGTGCGGCTGAGGGGATTGAGCTGCTTGCTCCTCCGTCGCTGGTGTATGAGGCTTCCTTTGGACAGATCTTTCTTTATTGGAAAATTGAAACACCGGAGGGTTATTTGTACCGGTTTGCCATTTGATTTCAGAAAGGAGGCGAAGACATGAGCCAGCGGACGGTCCGGTGGCTGATCCTGGGATTGCTGCTGGGGCTGAATCTCATGCTGCTGATCTACCAGTTCTCCGCCTCCCGGGCTGAGAAAATGGTATCAGGAGAACAGATGGAGGCGGTCTTTAAGCTGTACAGGCAGGATCAGGTCACTTTCTCAGAAATGCCCGACGGCAGCAATCCCGTTTTCTACAATCTCAGGCTCAGCACCGCGGATGTGGACCGGATGGCTGAACGCTTCCTGGAAGGCGAGAGCTACGATAAGTCCTATATCTATGGTTCCAAGGTGCAGTATAAGCACGGCAGCGTCACCCTTCTGTCCAACCGTCCCCAGCATACGCTGACCTATACCAACGACGCCATCACGGAATGGGAGGCCCCGCCGGGCCTGGCGGAGGAGGAGCTGATCACCATGCTGCAGCCGGTGGCCAGACGCTTTGCCGAAAACTGGCTGGGAGAAGTCTATCTCAGCGAATGGCGCAAAGATGTGTACGGATACCGCTTTGTCTACCGGCAGCTGAAAAACGGCCTGATCTACTACTTCAATTCCATATCCCTGGTGGTGACCATGGATGGCGTCAAGGCGGCGGTTCTCACTGTCTGGGATGTGGACGAACAGACTGAAAGGGTCGAAAGCCTCCCGGTGGATGAAATGCTTTACGCGGGACTGAGGAAGATCCTGGAACAGGGAGAAGCTCCCGGCAATGTCAGCAGAATCTACGACGGATATATCATCGGCAGCGTAGCGGGGGCCGCCGGTGCGGAAGAGGCGGTGGCTGTTCCCGTCCAGACGCTTATCATGGACACCGGGCGGAGCATCACCACCCGGTACAGCGGAAAAAATTAAGATTGCATTATTCCCAATTTGTGGTATAATGTCAGATACCTATATTTAGGCGTAGAGAGAAACAAAGTGATCGAACGAGGTGAAGAGGTGGACAAGCTTTGTATACGCGGACAGAATCCGCTGCGGGGAGAAGTCGCGATCAGCGGCTCTAAGAATGCGGCTGTTGCCATCATCCCGGCGGCACTTCTGGCGGGCGACGTAGTCACGCTGGAGAATGTGCCGGATATCGCAGATGTTGCTAATCTGGTCGGAATTATGCGGGACATGAATGTCCGCGCAGAATATATTGATAAACATACTTTGAGGATAGACAGCAGAAATATGGTGAATGACTGCGCGAACTCCGAAGGGGTCCGCAAGATGAGAGCCTCCTATTATCTGCTGGGCGTACTGTTGGGAAGATTCCGGCATGCCCGTGTCGCATTCCCCGGAGGATGTGATTTTGGTGTCAGACCTATTGATCTGCATGTAAAGGGATTTGAGGCTCTGGGAGCCCAGGTAACTACCAAGGCCATTATTGAAATGAAAGCCACAGAGCTTTTGGGAACCAATATTTTCCTGGATTTCGCCAGTGTCGGCGCTACCATCAATATTATGCTGGCAGCGGTGCTGGCTCACGGCACCACCGTGATTGAGAATGCCGCAAAGGAACCCCATGTGGTTGATACAGCCAGCTTCCTGAACAGTATGGGAGCCGATGTCAAGGGTGCCGGAACGGATACCATCCGTATCCGCGGCGTCCGGAAGCTCCATGGCTCCACATATGCCATCATTCCGGACCAGATTGAGGCCGGTACCTATATGGTGGCCAGTGCCGTCACCGGAGGCGATGTCAGAATTACCAACGTAATTCCCCGGCATCTGGACAGCATTTCCGCCAAGCTCAGGGAAATCGGCATCCGGATCAGAGAAGAGGATGATGCCATTCGGGTCATCGGCGGAGGACGGCTGAAGCCTACCAAGGTCAAGACCCTGCCTTATCCCGGATTCCCCACGGATATGCAGCCCCAGATGATGGTGCTTCTGTCCATGGTGAACGGTACCAGCATGATCAATGAATCCGTCACGGACAACCGCTTCCGCTATGTGGAACAGCTGCAGAAGATGGGCGCGAACATCGATGTGGAAGGTCATATCGCCATCATAGAGGGCGTGGACAGGCTGACAGGCTCCGAGGTGGCGGCAACGGATCTGAGAGCCGGGGCAGCCATGGTTCTGGCTGGACTGGCCGCTGAGGGAACAACCTACGTTACCAACATCAATTATATTGACCGTGGTTATGAAGGCATGGTCGACAAGCTCCGTCTTCTCGGCGCGGATATCGAGCGCACGGGAGGATCGGATCCGGTACTGCGGGTGATCAAGGATCACGCAGGTTAACAGAGAAACCAGAAACGGTCATGGCAGCAGCTGTGGCCGTTTTTATCGTGAAGGAGCAGCATGATTCGTATTACCCTTGTGACCGTGGGCAAAGTCAAGGAAAAGTATTTCCGGGACGCCATCCAGGAATACAGCAAGCGGCTTGGCAGCTACTGCCGGCTGGATATTCTGGAGGTGGCGGACGAGAAGACGCCGGAGGGCGCCTCCCCTGCGGAAGAAGAGAAAATCAAAGAACTGGAGGGCAGGAGAATCCTGGCGAAGATCCCCCAGGGAAGTTTTGTGATTACCCTGGAAATCGGCGGGAAGCTGATGGATTCCGTCAGTCTGTCCCGGTTCATCCAGCAGAAAACCATTCAGGGCTGCAGCCATCTGACCCTGATTATCGGGGGTTCCCTGGGACTGTCCCGGGAGGTCTGCCAAAAATCAGACCTAGCCCTGAGCTTCGGGCCCATGACCTTTCCCCATCAGCTGATGCGCGTGATGCTTCTGGAGCAGATTTACCGGGCTTTTCGGATTCAGTCCGGCGAGCCTTATCATAAATAACCTGTATTTGAGGAGGGCGGCAGCCTTTGAAAACCTATTTTGTAGTGAATCCCGTGTCAGGCACAGGCCAGGGAAAAGACGGTTTTATCCGCCAGATTCAGGAAAATGCCAGAAATCTGGGCATGAACATCGAAATCTACCAGACCCAGAGCTCCGGGGACGCGGAACGTTTTGTTTTTGAAACAGTGACAGAGCTGAAGGCGGAAGAAGCCCGCATCTATATCTGCGGCGGTGACGGCACCTTCAATGAGGCCATCAACGGACTGATGAAGGCCAAAGAAGCCCTTCAGGCGCAGCAAATCCAGGCGAATACCTCCCTGGGACTGGTGCCCATCGGATCCGGCAATGATTTTATCAAGAATTTCTGGTCCGTGGACGGAGCCCGTTCCATTGACGCCCAGCTTCACGCTTCACCCCTGCCCTGTGACGTACTGGAATTTACGACAGAGACCCAAGAGGGAGAGCGCGTCCGGTACTGTGCGAATATGTTCAACATCGGCTTTGACTGCAATACGGCCGATCTGGCGAATCATCTGAAGGAAAAACCGCTGATATCCGGCCACTTTGCCTATCTGCTGGGCGTGCTGGGAACCCTGATCAAAAAGAAGGGAGCCAACATCCGGGTCGAGGTTGACGGGGAGCTGTTCCATGAGGGGCCGGCCCTGCTGTGTTCCCTGGCCAACGGTCCCTACTGCGGCGGAGGCGTCAAGTCCAATCCCGGCGCCGATGTGCAGGATGGGGTGATGGATGTCAATGTGGTGAGAAACATCAGCCGTCTGGGCCTGCTGAAGCTCTTTCCCTCCTATCAAAAGGGAGTGCATATGCAGCTGCCCAACATAGAAAAAACCATCCGTACCGCCGTCTGCCGGGAAGCGGTGATTACACCCCTTCAGGGCCAGATGAGGCTTTGCACGGATGGTGAAATTACGGATGAGGGCAAGATCAGGATCCGGGTCATCCAGCATGGTTTTTCATTCCTGGGACCGGCCAAATCATAAGGATATTTTTTCCCCATATCGGACGGGAGTTTCTTTTCCCCTGGAAGTCCGGGCCAGCAGCCCGGGCTTTATTTTTATGCTGCCCTTTCTCAGCAGAAGGATAATGGTTCTGCCGCCGAAAAGGAAACGGCCTTTTTCCTGGCCTCTTAGAAATGAGCCGG
>CACZRP010000049.1 GCA_902783575.1 uncultured Eubacteriales bacterium | reverse complement strand
CCCGAAAACAGCAGGCCCTGGCCGCCGAATCCGGCGATTACGATCTCATAATCTGTCATCTCATGCCTCCTTCTTCGCAAGGCCGATGCCGGCTTCTTTGTCGCGGAACACGCCCAGCGGATACTGGGGCAGCATCTTCTCGTCGATCCATTCCAGCGCCTTCTGGGGTGTCATGCCCCAGTTGGTGGGACAGGAGGAAACCACTTCAATCAGGGAGAAGCCCTTGCCTTCCACCTGATTCTGGAAGGCTTTCTTAATGGCCTTCTTGGCATTCCGGACGTTCTTTACATTATTCACCGTCACCCGCTCCAGATAGGCCGGAGCCTCCAGGGTGGCCAGCAGCTCACAGATGTTGATGGGATATCCCTGGGTCTCCGGATTTCTTCCGTAGGGAGAGGTCTGGGTCACCTGACCGATCAGGGAGGTGGGGGCCATCTGGCCGCCCGTCATGCCATAGATGGCATTGTTGATGAAGATAATGGTGATATTCTCTCCTCTGGCCGCGGTGCTCACGGTCTCGCACAGACCGATGGATGCCAGGTCGCCGTCTCCCTGATAGGTGAAGACGATGTTCTCCGGCATGGATCTCTTTACGCCTGTGGCCACCGCCGGTGCCCGGCCGTGGGAGGCTTCGATCATATCGCAGGCGAAGTAGTCATAGGCCATAACGGAGCAGCCCACCGGCGCGATACCGATGGTTCTTCCCTCGATGCCCAGCTCGTCAATGGCTTCCGCCACCAGACGGTGCACAATACCGTGGGTGCAGCCCGGGCAGTAATGCAGCACGGCATCTGTCAGGGCTTTCGGTTTTTCAAATACGACACTCATTCCTCTTCTCCTTCCTGCGCTTTCTTGATGGCCTCCAGCACTTCCTCCGGGGACGGGATCATGCCGCCCACTCGGTTGCACAGGCTCACCGGCTTTTTGCAGCGGATGGCCAGCTCGATGTCTTCCTTCATCTGGCCCATGTTCAGCTCCACGCTGATGAAGCTTTTTACCTGATCGGCCGCAGCCAGCAGGGGCTTCTTCGGGAAGGGCCACAGGGTGATGGGACGGATCATGCCGACCTTGATGCCCTGCTTTCTGGCTTCCACGATGGCGTTCCGGGATACCCGGGCCGTGATGCCGCAGGAAACGATACAGATCTCCGCATCCTCCATCATGAACTCTTCCCACAGGCACTCGGTCTCTTCAATCTTCTTATAGCGCTCAAAGCGCTCGATGTTCTTGTCTTCCAGCTCCGTGGGCTTCAGGTACAGGGAGTTGATGATGTTGTGCTCCCTCTCCATCTTCGTACCCGTCACGGCCCAGCTCTTGTCTGCGGTGCTTTCCTTGGGCTCCGGCAGCTGCACCGGCTCCATCATCTGGCCCATGGTGCCGTCCGCCAGCAGCATGGCCGGCATCCGGTACTTCTCCGCCAGATCAAAGGCTTTCACGGTCAGGTCCGCCATCTCCTGCACGCTGGAGGGCGCCAGCACCAGCACATGGAAGTCACCGTGTCCGGGACCCTTGGTGGCCAGGAAATAGTCGGACTGGGAGGGCTGAATGCCGCCCAGGCCGGGACCGCCCCGCTGCACGTTGACGATCAGCGCCGGCAGGTCTGCGCCTGCCAGGTAGGAAATGCCTTCCGCCTTCAGGGAAATTCCCGGGCTGGAGGAGGAGGTCATGGCCCGCTTGCCGGTGGAGGCTACGCCGTACACCATGTTGATGGCCGCGATTTCGCTCTCCGCCTGCAGGAAGGTGCCTCCGATCTTCGGCATCTTCTTGGACATGTAGGCAGCCACTTCAGTCTGAGGGGTGATGGGATATCCGAAATAATGACGGCAGCCGGCCAGTATCGCTGCTTCCGCGATGGCCTCGTTGCCCTTCATCAATACTTTTTCACTCATGGCGGTCTCCTTATCTTTCCACTTTAATGACGCAGTCCGGGCACATCATGGCGCAGAAGGCGCAGCCGATGCATTTCTCCGGCTCCGTCTGCTCCACGGGCGTATGTCCCTTGGCGTTCAGTTTCGTTTTGGACAGCTGCAGAATCCCCTTCGGGCAGGCATTCACGCACAGGCCGCAGCCTTTGCACAGCTCTTCTTTAAAGGTCAGTTTGGGCATGGTTTCCTCCTGT
>CACZRP010000048.1 GCA_902783575.1 uncultured Eubacteriales bacterium | reverse complement strand
TCACCAGCGTGGTGATGACGATCTCGCCTTCCTCGCCGTCCGGCAGCACTTAGCCGGTCTGCGGATCAATGATTTCCGTATACAGGTAATCATCAAAGATGTGCATACCGTTTTCACCCAGGCAGTTGATGCCGATGCCGGGACCGTAGATCTCCGTCAGGCCGTAGATATCGTAGAGTTCAATGCCCAGGGAATCGGCAATGGTCTGGCGCATTTTGTCGCTCCAGCGCTCGGAACCGATGACGCCCTTTTTCAGCTTGATTTTGTTCTTCAGACCGCGCTTCTCAATTTCCTCCGACAGCAGCAGGGCATAGGAAGAGGTGGAGCACAGCACGGTGCTGCCCATATCCTGCATCATCTGAAGCTGTTTTTCCGTATTGCCGGGACCCATGGGAATAACCATGGCACCCAGCCGCTCGGCGCCGTTCTGGAAGCCGATGCCTGCTGTCCACAGACCGTATCCGGGAGTGATCTGGATCCGGTCTTTTTTTGTGATGCCCGCGTATTCATAGCAGCGGGCAAACATGATAGCCCAATCCTCCACATCTTTGGCGGTGTAGGGAATAATCACCGGAAGGCCGGTGGTACCGGAGGACGAATGAATCCGGACGATATCCTCCTCGGGCGCCGTCATCAGGCCCAGGGGATAGGCGTCACGAAGATCGCTCTTCTCAGAGAAGGGGAGCTTTTCGAAATCCTCCTGGGAGGCAATGCTGTCGATGCCGGCCTCCGCCAGTTTCTTTCCATAGAAGCTGCCGGCCTTCTTCAGGGCGTTGATCTGATGATTGACCTGCTGAATCTGCAATTCGGAAATCTGCATGGTTTTTCTCCTTTGATCTCCCGGCGGGCCGGGTTATTGAAGGCTCTGTCCGTACCAGGACAGGGCTTTGAAATTCAGTTCATGGAACCGGGGATGGATCTTCTCCCGGATGGCATCCCTCAGCTCCTCATAGCTGAAGCCCAGGGCGTTCTCCTCCGCTGCCGCGCCCAGCAGGATCAGATTCAGCACCTTGGCGGAACCCACCTCGGCGAGGGCCCGGTCCGCATCCACCACCACAAGGCTGGAAACATGGGCCTTCAGAAAATCAATCATATCGACGGCCCGGTAAGAGGACCCGGCCAGGGTTGCGGTCACGGGCTGCACCGCCCGGCTGGAGACCACCACCTGGCCGCCCTGCTTCAGATAGGGCAGCATCCGCACCGTTTCTCCCGGCTCAAAACCCAGGATCAGATCCGCGATTCCGGGAGCAATCATGGGACCGGCGGGCCGATCCGCCTCCGGCTGAGCCGGATCAGATAGACGCAGGTGGGAGAACACGCTGCCGCCCCGCTGAGCCATGCCGATGGTTTCGGCGCTCATGACCTGCCAGCCCTTTTTCATGGCGCAGGTGGAAATCAGGCGGGAAGCCAGCACCGTTCCCTGGCCGCCGACGCCGCAAAGGATGATATTCTTAGTCATTTCCCGAACCTCCTTCCGGCTGAATGGCCTGAACAGGGCAGTTCTGGCTGCACAGTCCGCAGCCCGTGCACTGGGCGGTATCAATGAGAGCCTTGCCGTTTTCAAAGAGAAGGGCGGGGCAGCCCAGCTCCCGGATGCATTTTCTGCAGCCGATGCAGGCGGCCGCATCCACCATTACCCGGCCGGAGGGCCTGGTAATGGCGATGCAGGGTGACTTGAAAATAATGGCTTTGACGCCCGGCTGACGGGCGGTGTCTTTGACGGTTTCCACAGCCAGCGCATGGTCGAGGGGATCTACAGTTTTGACACAGGTCAGGCCGATGCCTTTCAGCACCTGCTCAATACTGACCGCGGCCACCACCTCGCCCATCATGGTGCGGCCGGTGCCGGGATGGGGCTGATGGCCCGTCATGGCGGTGGTGGAGTTATCCAGCACGATCAGGGTCATTTCCGCCTGGTTGTAGACAGCGTTGACCACGCTGGGAATGGCGGAGGCGAAGAAGGTGGAATCACCCACGAAGGCAAAGCAGAAGGTATCCTTTTCCAGATGATGGATAGCCTGAGCGATGCCAAGGCCTGCACCCATGCAGAGGCAGGTATCCACCATGTCCAGGGGCATGGCGTTGCCCAGGGTGTAGCAGCCGATATCGCCGCAGTAGATGGTCTTTTCACCCTTCATGGCCTGCTTGACGGCATAGAAGGAAGCCCGGTGGGGGCAGCCGGCGCAGAGCACAGGCGGCCGGACGGGCAGGGAAGGCAGCTCCAGCGCCTCGGCGGCGGGCAGCGCCACCTCCAGGAAATCGGCAATGGCCTTCTGTACCGCTGCCAGATTGTTTTCACCGGAGAGAGGCATGTGGCCGGAAAGCTTGCCCAGAATTCTTGTTTTCAGATGATATTTTCCGCAAAGATAGGTCAGTTCCCGCTCGATGACGGGGTCCAGTTCCTCAATACAGAGCACCTCATCCAGGTCCTCCAGGAACTGCAGGGCCAGATCCTCCGGGAAGGGGAAGGGGGTGGCCACCTTCAGCAGGGGTGCCTCCGGGCGGGACTTCAGCGCCCGCAGGCTTTCCAGGGCGTAGGTGAAGTTGAAGCCGCCGGCGGCCAGGCCCCGGCGGGGCTGAGGCGCGGAGGCCTCGTCCGGCTGATTCTGTGATCTGGCAGCGTCCGGCTGATCCCGGAGGATGCAGTTTTTATCGTAGTCCGAGAGCACATGACGCAGCTGTGCGTTTCGCTCTTCAATCTTTTTATGATTGATGGTGGACAGCCGCGGGAAAATGACCCAGCGGGAGCTGTCTTTCACGAAGCCCTCGGGGGTGTGGATAGTATATTCCTCGGGATCCTTGACGCTGATGGAGGCGTAGCCGTGGGAAACCCGGGTGGTGGGCCTCAGGAAAACGGGCGTCTGATATTTTTCGGAAAATTCAAAGGCGTCCTGGATCATCTCATAGGCTTCCTGAGCGCCGGAGGGGTCGAAGACCGGCACCTTGGCAAAGGCGGCGAAGGTGCGGGAATCCTGCTCCGTCTGGGAAGAAATGGGGCCGGGGTCGTCCGCCACCAGCACCACCAGGCCGCCCTTGACGCCGATGTAGGAAAGGCACATAAGGGGATCCGAGGCCACATTCAGGCCCATCTGCTTCATGGTGACCAGGGCCCGGGCACCCGCATAGGCAGCGCCGCCGGCTATCTCCATGGCCACCTTCTCGTTGACGGACCATTCCACATAGCAGTCCGGTCCCCGGTGTTTGGCCACCGTTTCCAGCACCTCAGTGGAGGGGGTTCCGGGATAGCCGCAGACCAGGTTCACGCCAGCGGCGATGGCACCCATGGCAATGGCTTCATTGCCCATCAAAAATTCCTGATGCATAACTGAAGTTCCTTCTTAATATAATATCGCTGAGCCGGGATGGCATTCAAAGGACATGTTTCCGGCAAATACTTTACTGCTTTAAAGCATAACTTTAGCACAGAATCCGCGTTTCGTCAAGACCATGGCGCCAGAACTGCGATCAGTAGAAGAAAAATCAAAAGAATAGATCAAAAAACGCAAAAACAACCTCTTGTTTGACGATTTGTAGACGATTTGATTGATTTTGACTAAGCTATAATAGCCTCAACATCAAACAACAAACAAACAACAACCCCGAAAACAAGAGGAGGCACCCTAAATGACAAATATCAGAAAACAGAAAAGCATCATCGCCAGCCTGATGGCCCTGGTGATTTTCATCTCCATGAGCCTTGGCACGCTGAAGGCAAAAGCGGCAGACGAGGTCACCGCGTATATTAACATCTACGTCAACGGAGTTTATACCGCCAGCGATGTGGTTACAGAATCGGAAATCGGTGAGCTGTACTACGGTACCCTGCCCATCGGATATCTTTATGGCGATGCTTACGGCAGCTATGAAAGTGTCTCCATGACCGTGAATGGCGTCAGAAATCCTTATACGTTCTGCTTCGATGGAGGAGAGAACGTGAACTTCTTTAAGCCCGACTTCTCCGATTTAACTCCTGACGATGAACTGATCATCAACCTTTACTACAAGAACGATCAGGCCCCCGCTCCCGTGGAATACGGCGTCGCTACCTTCGACGTGGCCTACAGCAACGGAAAGCCGGCCGAAGGACAGGAATTCGTCCTGACCGGAACCAAGGGCGCCGACACCATCAGCCGGACGGTAGTTTCCGACGCCAAAGGTCTGGCCGTCGCTCAGGAACTGGACATGAGCTACAACTGGATGGTTCAACACAATGGCTATAACTATGAAGTAGAATTTGAGGACGGCGAGTTCTACAGCCAGTTCATGGCCCCCTCAAAAGAGGCTCCCGTAGAAGAAGAGAAGAAAGAGCAGAAAGAGGAACTTGCAGTCCTCGATGTCAACTACCAGGTCACGGTGCTTTTCCAGCTGAGCAGCGCTCCCGGCGGAAAGATGGTGGATGGCGTCGCATCAAATGCGGTTTACTCCGCTGAGAAGGGATTCATCGCCGCCGCCGGCACCATCATCACCGAGGATGACCTGCTGGCCCTGGTTCCCTCTGATCTTGAACTGATTGACCCAAGCACCATTATTTACCAGGGAGACACTTTCATCCTGGGATCCGAATACAAATCCATGGCCGGTCTGGACACCAATGAAACCAGCGAAGGCATCATATTAAAAGGCGATCTGACCGCTACCTACAACTACACCTTCAAGGCTCCGGTCTATGGTGTCACCGTCAACTACCTGGATGCGGCCACCGGCGAAAAGCTACTGGATTCCCGCACCAACACCTACACCGGCAGCAGCACCATCGGCGGACCCAAAACCTACGACGTTACCGATGCAGCCCCCGGATACTACGGAGCCTACGGACTGGTGAAAGGATATACCTACACCCATACCCAGGGCGACGCCCTCACCGGCGAGCTGGATGGCGACAAAGAAATCAGCTTCATGTACACCAAAGATGAAGTGGTGCCCCCCGTCGAGGAAGAGCCCGAGGTGCCTGTGAATCCCGAGCCCACCGACCCGGAAGAGCCCGAGGTGCCCGTGAACCCCGAGCCCGCCGACCCGGAAGAGCCCGAAGTGCCTGTGAATCCCGAGCCCACTGAGCCCGTGAAGCCCGAGCCTGAAACCCCCGAACCCGAAGACCCCGAAACAGAAGATAAAGAAATTCCCGTTACCCCCGAGACCCCCAAGACTCCCGATGAGCCCCAGACTCCTGAGGTTCCCAAAGAGCCGGTAGTCCCCGAAACTCCTGAAACTCCCGAAGTGCCTGAGACCCCGGTCCCCGAAACTCCCGAAACCCCGGCAGCGCCCAAGACTCCCGCGCCCCAGGAAACTCCGGCCCCCGCGGAACCTGCAGGTCCTGTGGAACCTGCTCCGCAGGTAGAAACCCCTGAGCGTCCGGTATCCCAGGCCCAGACTCCCGAGAATCTGACCCAGGAGACCACCGTCGAAGAGCCCGCTATTGTCCCGGCCGTCACCACCGAAAACACTCCGGCAGAGCCGGCAGCTCCGGTGGAAGAAGCCAAGGCAGCGGAAGAGATCGTAGAGGTCGAAGAGGAAGCCGTTCCTCTGGCCGCCGCCCCCGTCGCCGAGATCATCGCGGAAGAGCCCGCCCCCCTGGCTGCCTCCCGCGGCGCCTGGGCCCTCGTCAACCTGATTCTGACCATCGTCGCGGTGCTGACCGCCGTCGGAATGATGATCACCTACTTCAAAAAGAAAGAAGATGAAGAGAAAGAGAAGAACGATGCGGAGCAGGAAGATGAGAAGAAGCGCAAAGGCTCCAAGTTCTTCGGACTGATCCCCGCCGTGGCCGCCGTCATCATCTTCATCCTGACCGAGAACATGCGGCTGCCCATGGTGCTCACCGACAGATGGACCCTGCTCATGGCCATCGTAGCCATTGCCGGTCTGCTGCTGGCCTACTTCACCAGAAACAAAAAAGAAGAGGAAGAGGAAGAAGAGCAGCTGCAGGCAGCCGAGGTCTGAGACAGAAAAAGTGCAAGCAAGGATAAAAATGAAACCTACCCTCCTGAAAGAATATAACTCCTCATATGTGTTTGTTTGATGAGAGAAAAGAGCCGTCACCAGCGTGAAGGCTCTTTCTCTTTTCCAACAATTTTTCATTGCGAAAGGAGAAACTTCCTTATATAATTAACTGGATAAGATTCGATCCGCGAAACCTATTTTTCAGGAGGCCTCATATGAATACATATTCCGGCACCACCTCCACCGTCATCAGCGAGAGGGAGATCAAAGCGCAGAAAATTGCCAGAAGGCTGGCAGCGGAGAGCATGGTTCTGTTGGAGAACAACGGAATCCTGCCCCTGAAGAAGGGCAGCCGGGCCGCCCTCTACGGCGGCGGAGCCAGCTTCACCGTGAAGGGAGGCACCGGCTCCGGAATGGTCAACAACAGAAGCAATATCAGCATCACCGAGGGCATGAAAAATGCAGGCTTTGAGCTCACCGACCTGGACTGGCTGGAGGCCTACGAGAAAGAATATCACGAGACCTATGAGGCCTGGAAGGCCCATCTTTACGCCATTTCCACCCCCGGCGACCGCATGGGGCTGTATCGGGCCCACGCCTCCAATCCCATGGTCATGCCCATGGGCGGCCCCATCAAAAAGACGGCGGCCGACACGGCCATCTATGTGGTGAGCCGCATCTCCGGCGAGGGCGCGGACCGCAAGGCCATCAAGGGCGATTACTATCTGTCCGATGCGGAATATGAGCAGCTGAAAACCATCACGGAGCTTTATAAGGATACCATCGTTGTCCTCAATGTGGGCGGCATCATGGATCTGAGCTTCATGGACGAGCTGCCCATCAGCGCCCTGATCCTCATGGGCCAGGCCGGCATGGAGGGCGGCAACGCCCTGGCGGATGTGTTGCTGGGCGAGGTGGTGCCCGGCGGCAAGCTGACGGACACCTGGGCCTATCATTATGAAGATTATCCCAGCAGCGAGAATTTCAGCCACAACAACGGCAATGTCATCGAGGAGGACTACACCGACGGCATTTTCGTGGGCTACAAATATTTTGATTCCTTTGGCGTCAAGCCCCGGTACCCCATCGGCTACGGCCGCTCCTACAGCACCTTCACCGTGGAGCCCGGCAAGCTTTATACCGAAGCCTGCCAGGTGAAGCAGGAGGTGGAGGTGACCAACAACGGTCCCTTCCCCGCCAGACAGGCAGTGCAGCTCTTCGCCTATCTGCCCGCCGGCGCCCACGCCAAGGAGCTTCGCCGCATGGCGGCCTTTGGCAAAACGGGCCTGCTGGCTGTGGGGGAAACGGAGAAAATCCTCCTTACCTTCCCGGTGGACCTGCTGACGTCCTACTGGACGGCCCGCAGCCAGGTCTACATGGATCCCGGCGTCTACGCCCTGGAGCTGATCTCCTGCGACGCCGGCGGCGCCCTGGAGCAGCAGATTGCCGGCGGCCTTCGCCTGGAGGAGTTCACAGTGGTGGAAACCCTGAGCCCCATCTGCGAGCTGCTGGATGCCCTGGCGGAAATCAAACCCAAAGAAATGCCCCAGGCACCGGAGGTGCCGGAGAAGGGCATCATCTCCATCAATGAGACGGTGAAAGCCGCCATCGCCCGCCGTCAGCGGGTCCACGAACAGGATCAGGCCTTCGAGCTTCCCTGCAAAGAGAAGGTGGAAGAGGTTCTGGGCAAGATGACCCTGGAGCAGAAGGCCAAGCTTCTCTGCGGCCAGCCCGGCGCCCTTTCCCTGGAGATCATCGGCTCCGCCGCCGTCACCGTGCCCGGCGCCGCCGGCGAAACCACCCACGTGCTGGAGGAGCTGGGCGTCGGCCACCTGATTCTGGCGGACGGTCCCGCAGGCCTGCGGTTGCAGAAGCATTACCAGGTGAACCCGGAAGATGGCAGCATCTACACCATGAGCTGGTATCAGTCCCTGGAGAACCGCTTCTTCGGCACCGAATACAATCACGAAGGCGCCGAGGATCATTACCAGTTCTGCAGCGCCATTCCGGTGGGCAGCCTGCTGGCCCAGAGCTATGATGTGAAGCTCATGGAAGAGGCCGGCGCGGTGATTGGTACCGAAATGGAAGAGCTGGGTGTGCAGGTGTGGCTGGCCCCCGGCATGAATATCCACAGAAATCCCCTCTGCGGCAGAAACTTTGAATACTATTCCGAGGATCCCCTGATCGCCGGTAAGATGGCCGCGGCCATCACCCGGGGCGTGGAAGCCTTCCCGGGCTGCATTGTCACCATCAAACATTTCGCCTGCAACAACCAGGAAGAGAACCGCTTCGGCGTCACCTCCAATGTCTCCGAGCGGGCGCTGCGGGAGCTCTACCTGAAGGGCTTTGAGATCGCGGTGAAGGAATCCCATCCCGGCGCCATTATGACCTCCTACAACCGCATCAACAGCGTCCATACCGCCAACAGCTACGACCTGTGCACCACGGTGGCCAGAAAGGAATGGGGCTTCAACGGCATCATCATGACGGACTGGAGCACCACCAACCGGGGCGGCGGATCCTCCGCGGCCAAATGCATCCTGGCGGGCAATGATCTGATTATGCCCGGCAATCCTTCGGATATCCGGGAGATTATGGATGCGGCCCAGCAGAAATATGACCTGTCACTGCCCCAGGACGCGCTGGATGCCTGTGTCCGCCGGATGCTCAGCATGACGCTCCGGCTGCTGGAAGCACAGAAATCCGCAAAATAAACTAAACAAGAGTCTATGAATAAGAAGAAACAGACCTTCCCGCTGTTCTGTCTGCTGCAGTTAACCTACTGGGCCTGCTTCGCCGCCTTCAACGCGTACTTTGTGGCTCTGATGCTGGATACCGGCATGACCAGCACCCGCATCAGCCTGATTCAGGCCTTTTACCTGCTGGCCGCCTTCGCGGGATCCTTCATCTGGGGAAGCCTGTCGGACAAAATGCGTACCAACCGGAAAACCTTTCTGCTGCAGCTGGTGGGCAGTGTGGTTTTCGGTCTGCTGATTTATACCCTCCGAAACATCGCCCTGGCGGTGGCCGTACTGTATCCGGTCTTCGGCTTCTGCCTGGTGCCGGTGGCCTCCAACCTGGATTCCTGGATCATTAAAAGCTTTCCCCAGGATCCGGACTACTACGGCGTGACCCGGGGCGTTTCGGCCCTGGGCTACGGCATTCTCTGTCTCATCGCCGGACAGCTGGTTTCGAAGGTGGGCTACTTCATCATGCCAGTGGGGCTGGCCATCTTTGGGGTCCTGAGCATTGTGATTGCTCTGGTGCAGCCCGATAGTCCCACCGCGGGCATTTCCCTGAAGGAGCGCTTTTCCGTGAAGGACGTGGGCGTCCTGCTGAAAAATCGCGGTTACATGATGCTGCTGGTGATGCTGCTCCTCACGGGACTGACCTTCGTGCCCCTCAGCTATATGAAGCTGCTGTTCTACCAAAGCGTCGGCGGCGACGCGGCCTGGGTGGGCTACGAGGCCCTGGTGGGCTGCGGCGTTCAATTCCCCTTCTTCCTGGCAGCAGGCAAAATGAAGCGGGTTTCCAGGGAGCTTCGCATGCTGGTGGCCATCGGCAGCATGATCTTTATGCTGATCTTTTTCTTCACAGCCAGGACCCCCGGCCTCATTCTGGCGGGCTCGGTTTTCTATTTCATCGGCTACAGCATTCTGTTGCCCACTTACCGGGAAAAGGGCCAGACCCTCATCGAGGGCCGGCTCATGACCACGGCCCAGAGCCTTCTGGACGCGGTGTTCGGCTCCCTGGCGGGTATGTCCGGCCTCTTCTACGCCGGCTATGTCATTGACAGCTTTGGCACTCATACCCTGGTAATCTTCAGCATGATCACCTTTGTGATCCCGCTGCTCATGGTCATTTTTGAATTCATCAAAGCCCGAAGAAAGGCTTAATTATGGCAGATCAGTTTAAGCGCTTCGATATGAAGGCCCCGCCGGTGCGCCAGAGGAATTATCTCCGGCCGCTTCTGTGGGCCCTTACCATTCCCAACGTGATTCTGAAGGGAACGAAAATTACAAAGCAGGGCTGCGATGGCCTGAAGCCGCCGTACCTGCTCCTTTGCAACCACAACGCCTTTTACGATTTCTCCGTGGCCACCAAGGCCATCTTTCCCGCCCGGGCCAACTATGTGGTGGCCATCGATGGCTTCATTGGCCGGGAGTGGCTCCTGAGAAATGTGGGCGGCATCTGCAAACGGAAATTTACCAACGATATCCAGCTGATCCGCCAGATCCGCCAGGTCTTCAAAAACGGCGATGTGCTGATCCTCTATCCCGAGGCCAGGTATTCCCTCTGCGGCACCACAGCGGTGCTGCCGGATTCCCTGGGGAAGCTCTGCCGTTCCATGGGGGTGCCTGTGGTGACCCTGATCTGTCACGGCCATCATCTCCAGTCGCCCTTCTGGAACCTGAAAAAAAGAAAAGTCCGCGGACTCTGCGCGGAGATGAAGCTGCTCTACACCCCTGAGCAGCTGAAGGAAACTCCGGTGGATGAAATCAACCGGACGATCCGGGAAGCCTTTGTCTACGACGATTTTGCCTGGCAGAAGGAAAACGGAATCCGGATTACGGAGAAGTTCCGGGCCGAAGGCCTTCACCGGGTGCTCTATCAGTGCCCTGCCTGCGGCAGGGAATACCGGATGGCCTCCGCCGGCACGGAAATCTTCTGCAAGGCCTGCGGCAAGCGCTGGCAGATGACGGAGCTGGGAACTCTTGAGGCAGTCTCCGGAGAAACGGAGTTTTCCCATATTCCCGACTGGTACGAATGGCAGCGCGCCAACGTCCGGCGGGAGGTGGAGGAGGGCACCTATTTCTGGAGCGGTCCCTGTCACGTGAATTCTCTGCCCAATGCCCGGCGCTATATTCCCTTGGGCGACGGCGTCCTGACCCACAGTATGGAGGGCTTTGAGGTTCACGGCGAGGGCAGCTACGGCCCCTATGAAATGAAGCTCAGCGCCCGGGAGCTCTATTCCTGCCATATCGAGTACAATTACTTGGGCAAATTCGGGGACTGCGTGGACCTGAATACCCTGCAGGATACCTTCTATACCTATCCCCACGGAGAGGATTTCTCCGTTACCAAGATGGCCCTGGCCACCGAGGAACTCTATTATCACTATCATCCGGAAAAGATCCGGTAAATCCGGCGGCCGCGCCCGAAGCCAGCCGGCCCCGCCCGGAAAAGAAAGGAACCACATGAACGAATACCGTTATCAGCACTGCATTGTCCGTACCCCGTCCCATTCCTGCCTGGAGGGGATCACCACCTCCGCCTTTCTGGGAAAGGTGGATTACGAAAACGCCATCCGGCAGCATGAAGCCTATATCCGCGCCCTGGAGCAGACCGGCGTCCGAGTAAAGGTGCTTCCCGCCCGGGAGGAATTCCCCGACAGCTGCTTTGTGGAGGATGTGGCAGTCATCACGCCCTACGGCGCCATCGTCACGAACCCCGGCGCCCCCAGCCGCAACGGAGAAAAAGAAGCCATCATCCCCGCCCTGAAGGAATTCTTCCCCGAGGAGAAAATCTACTATCTGCAGAATCCCGGCACCATGGATGGCGGCGACGTCCTGTTGATTGAAAACTGCTATTATGTGGGCATCTCCCGCCGCACAAACGTCGACGGCTTCTGCCAATTCCGTGAAATCGTCCGCGGTTTTGGCATGGACGCGGTGGCGGTGCCGGTGACGGACATCCTTCACCTGAAAACCGGCGTGGTCTATGTGGGCGAGGGCCGGGTGCTGATCAGCGGCGAGTTTATCCGCCGGCCGGAGTTCGACGGCTTCGAGAAATTTGAGGTGCCGGAGGAAGAGGCCTACGGCGCAAACATCATCCGCATGAACGGGAAGATCATCGTGGCCAGCGGCTATCCTTCCGTGAGCCGGAAGCTCCGTGAGTGGGGCTATGATATCATTGAGACGGACACCTCAGAATATAAAAAGATCGATGGAGGCCTGACCTGCCTGTCTCTGCGGTTCTGAGATAGGAATGTCTGTCCAATGGTGCAGTCGAGGAACGGCGCTCAAACGCCCCGCCGCCACATCACTCCTGATTTTCCTTCTTCTTTCGCTCTTCCTTCGCCTTGATGGCGGCCTCGCGGCGGGCTTTGCGGAAAGCCTCGCGGCGCTCCTCGGCCTCCTGCTCTTCCCGGCGGCGCTCTTCTTCCTGCGCCTGCCGGGCTTTTTCTTCTTCCTCGGCCTGCAGGATAAATTCAGCCCGCTTTTTCAAGGCCCAGAAAACGCCTCCGATCAGCAGGTAGAAAATGGGGAACACACCCACAAAGATCAGTCCGAGGCGGGAAACCAGGGTTTCGTTCATCCGCATGAGACCGTAGTTGTAGAGGGTGGGCTGGATGGGATCCCAGGAGGCATCCGCGCCGAAATAACGCAGGGCGCCGTAGATGAAGTAGCGGTTGCCGCCTTCGGCGGTTTCATTGGCGGCCTCATCAATAATGCTGGCGGAAGCGATCCAGATAATCCGGCCATGGTCACCCTCGGACAGGGCGGCCAGGGTCAGAGGTCCGGAGATATCCCGGGCTTCTTTGCTGTAGGTGGTAATGTTGTAGCCATCTACCTTGGAGTAGGCGTCCTCGGAGCTCAGCAGCAGGGGAGAGGCAGTGGCGATATCCGTATTACGAACGGACAGGGCCTGGACCTCGGAAAGCAGCACGCTTTTCTCGCTGTAGCCGGCTTCCTCGTTGACCGGATGCACCAGCATCCGGGGCTTAAAGCTGTAGGGAGCGTCCTTGCTGTAGGCATGGTCTTCGCTTTCCATCACGATGCCGGGCACTTCGGTAATGCCGTGGGCATCCATGATTTCCTTCAGCCGGGGCAGACTGTCCGGATCCTGCTCGGGGGCGGTGATCAGGAACAGCTGTCCGCCCGCCTCCAGGTAGGAATTCAGCTTCTGGGCTTCCTCAGCAGAAAGGTCGGCGGTGGGATTCACCATGGTAATCATGGCAGCATCCCCGGGAAGGGAGGCCAGATCACTGCTTAAAACTGCCAGATCCAGCTTCTGGATCATGACTTTCCAGTAATCATTCAGGGCAGTTTCACCGTGGCCCGTGATTTCATAAAGGGCGGGCAGGGAGCCGGAGCCGCTGACATAGGCCAGGCCGTGGCCCAGCATGTTTTCCAGCTGGAAGGTCAGGTCGTAGGTCTGGGTTTCCTCATACCGGGTATAATCCTGCCCGTAGAGCTCCTCCCGGGGCAGATACCGGGAACGCTCTCCGGAAACCAGCAGCAGCGCATCGTTGGAAATGGATTCCACCACATAGGTCTGGAGAAATTCCACATGGGACAGGGGGTCGATCTTCTGCACAATCAGGTGCGTATTCTGACGGCTGTAGTAATAAAGGGCCGTCTGCAGGGAAGCGTCTTCAGCGCCGTTCTGGCAGATCCAGTAGATGGTGGTATCATTTTTCACGCCCTCCAGCGCGGCCCGGAACCGGGGATCCTCGCTGAACATGCCGGTGCTGGTCACGTCCTTGATGAGGGCCGTGCGGGTGAAGGAAAGCAGCACCATCACCAGCACGGAGCAGGCAGCGGCAGCGGCGGGGGCAATCAGCTTTTTAAGGGCAGCTCCGTCGGCGGCCTTGCGGCGGGCGGCGGAAAGATCATCTTCCTCCTGCTCCGTCAGCGTCCGGGTCTTGCCTTTGGGAGCGCCTTCCTGGGCCTGAAGGGCAGCCTCGGCGTCCCGCTGATAGGCATCTTTTTTCTGGCTGACCTGCTCCACCGTCAGAATCAGCAGGACGACGGATATCAGCAGGAAATAAATCAGAGCAGGGATATCCAGGATGCCGCCGATAAAGTTGTTGAAGCGCACAAAGGGCCCCAGCAGGGTGAGGATACGGACTGCCAGGCCTTCGAATCGGCCGCGCATGGTCAGGAAAAACACCAGCTGCACCAGCTCCAGCACCGTTCCCACCAGCAGAGCGGCGGTGGTATTTTTATAGAGGAGATACACCGCCATGGCGATGAACAGGATGATCAGGGTAAACAGCAGCATTCCCGCATAGGCGGAATGGAAATAAAGGGCCAGTAGGGGCAGGGTATAAATGAGCACCAGGCTGAGGACCAGATAACCCAGGGAAATCAGGGGGTGAGGCTGGGCGGTGGTGATCAGCAGCGCCGTCATCAGCAGGACGAGACCCAGGCCGTAGTAGGCCCAGAGAGCGGTGTAGGCGGAAAGCAGGTAAACCTCGCCGAAGGCCATCAGAATGAGGGGATAAATATGAAGCAGCAGCACGGGCACCAGCAGCACCACCGCCAGGGCGATGGCCCGGCCCAGAGCCAGCTGCCAGGGCTTCAGGCTTCCCTCCAGCAGATGCTTCCGGTAGAAAAGGCTGTCGGAAAGGTCCGCCTGGGAGGGCTTCAGCAGCTGCATGTGGGCAAAGCTGCGGGTTTTGACGGGGTCAGTCTTCAGAGAAAGTCCATCCTCGGACAGATGCTCCGGACCCGCCAGCCGGTCCGCATGGATCCGGGCGTGAAGCTTCAGGCTCAGCAGGATCACTGCCGGCAGCAGGGCCAGGGAGCCGCCCTGTACTGCGTACTCAAAGTTGGAGATCAGGCCGGAAAGGTTCTGATAGACGCAGAAAATACCGGTTATCATCAGGACGATGGCGCCGAAAAGATAGCCGGCGACGCCCTTGAACCAGGCTTTCAGCTCTCTTTGAATGATATTTCCAAGGGAAGGACGGGAATCATTGCTCATGGGAGGATACCTCCTTCAGGTTGACGGTTTCACCAATAAAGTTCCTAAGCTCCCGGTTCAGTCTGGCCAGGGGCAGCCCCACCACGTTGAAGAAATCACCCCGGATGCCCTGGGCCAGGAGACTTCCATAGCCCTGGATGCCGTAGGCGCCGGCCTTGTCCAGGGGTTCCCCGGTGCGGACATAGGCCTCAATTTCCTCTTCAGAAAGGGGATAGAAGGTGACATCGGTGATTTCGTTAAATAAATGCTCCCGGATCTGGCCGTTTTCTCCGGCGCTGCACAGGCAGACGCCGGTAACCACCTGATGGGTCTTGCCGGAAAGCTCCCGCAGCATGAGGGCCGCGTCGGCCTGATCCCTGGGCTTGCCCAGGATTTCACCGTCGGGACTGATCACCACGGTATCCGCGCCAATGACGGTACTTCCCGGATGACGTCTGGCCACATCCATGGCCTTGACCCGGGCCAGATACATGGGGATCTCTTCGGGCGCCAGGTCCGCCGGCAGAGAAGCGGATTCTTCTGCATCGGAGGTTTCCACCAGATAATCTTCCTTTATATAATGTAATAACTCGCGGCGCCGGGGCGAGCCGGACGCCAGAATCAGCTGATTTGCGGAAATAGACATATTTTTGAACCTCAGTTCGTGGAAATTTTAATCACAAAATTCATCTTATCACACTTTCAGCCTTTCGTAAACCACAACTTATACCCTATAGGCGGCGGACGGCCCACTAGATGTAGTGGTTGACAAATTGCCTTTTTTACGATAAAATAACGAAAGTATTACAAATGTTACAAAAACTGTTTCAAGATTATGTAATACTTTCAATTCCAGCAAAAGACAAGGAGAAAACGAGATGTTATCCCCCAAAATTCACCTTCCCCTGGCGGTGATCGGTGTACTGGCGGCGATCAGTATCGTCATATCCTCCCTTCTATTTAAAGTGGAGCCCATGGCTTCGGAGAACGTCAATTCTTTGGAGGGAGAGCTGATCGATGACAGCGTATTTGAAGGCTCCGATTCCGAAGAGGACAGCAGCGCCGTTCCCCAGGGTGCCAGGGCCGGAGAAATGCTTGTCATGATGGGTGCGGCTCCCGGTCAGGCGCAAGATGAACTGATCGAAAGCATGAATACCCTGATTCAGGAAGCAAAAGAAACCAAAGCAGCAGAAAAAGACACAGAAGAAGCTGCCCAGGAAGAACAGACAACCGAGGCTGAAGTTGTGAGCAGCCCGCTGCCGGAAGGCCAGTCATCTTTCGATAAAAAGATACAATCCGGAAAGATCGACGTCGCCATTGGCCTGACCCCGAAGCAGGTCACTTATTTCTCTGCCGTTCCCGAGGCATGGCCCGAGGCAACTGAAGAGGAAGAGACCGAAGAAGACACAGAAGAAGAGGTCCAGGAAGAAGAGGCGGATGAGGAAGCATCCGCCGAGACCGAGGAAAGTGACGAAGAAAGCGTCGTCTATGCCCCCATCTGGACCGAAGAGGACGAAGAATCCGGCGAAGAAGAGTCTTCTGCGCCGGAGGAATCCTCGCAAGAAAGCACAGAGGACAGCTCTGAGGAAAGCTCTGAAGAAAGCTCTGAGGAATCCTCCTCTGAGGAATCCTCCGCGGAAGAGTCTTCGGAAGATACCACCTCTGAAGAAGAATCCTCCGACCCGCAGACTGAGGAATCCTCTCAGTCCAGCGAAGAAAGCTCCTCCACAGAGACCGCATCCCAGGAATCCTCGGGATCCGGTTACAACTGGGAGTACAACCCCGGCACCACCATCCGTAACGCCACCACCATCAGCTCCGAGCTCCATGACGGCTTCAGCGAGCTGGATCATCTGGCCGCCCTGCTGCAGTGCGAAGCCGGATCGAACTACGACGGCGCTCTGGCGGTAGCCAACGTGGTCATCAACCGCCTGAACGCAGGCTTTGAGCCCACCATCTACGATGTTATCTACTCCCCCTACCAGTTTGCCACCACCCGAATTGCGGGATATCTGAAGAACGGCACAGTCAGCAGTGTCTGCTATACCGCAGCCCAGGATGCCCTGAACGGCATCAACAACATCGGTGATTACCTCTACTTCAACGGTACTTACTGGCTCGATCCCCAAACCCTCGAGCGGCCCTATGTGGTCATCGGCGGCAACTGCTTCTATTAAGATCTGACAACCTCACCCCCTTATAAAAATCAGCCTGACGCTACATTGTTAACGTCAGGCTGGTTTTTTTGGTCAGGGCTGATTTCCGGAACGGCTTCCACCGGTTCCTCTCCCGTGAGGCTGGGAATCTGTTCCAGCAGCAGGGCTTCCAGCTCGGATTCGGTGATGGGCATCCATACATGAATCAGCGGGATGCCGGCGGCTTGGTATACCCCGTCCACGAACTCATCCCGCTTGATGCGCTCGGGCCGCTCGTGGGAGGGATCATCCAGCTCCACTCCCGCCAGAACATCCAGATCCTCCGGATCGCAGAGGATGAAATCCGTATGCTTGGCCTTGATGCGGTTGAAATAGGACATGTAATCCGGTGTCCCGGACTCCACCGCCACGATGTCCGCCAGCCTCATCTTGATGAGGAGCTGCCAGCCGTGCCGGTCGCAGATGGGCTTTAACAGGGCGTAAAAGGGGAGCTCACCGCTGGTCAGCAGCTCCCGCCGCTCGAAGGGGTACAGGGGCCGGGGCCGGGCCCAGCGTATCAGCAGGAAAATCAGCGCCAGAGCGCCGATGGTCAGTGCCAGATAGATCAGTCTTTCTTCCATAATCTTTGCTTTTCCTCGGTTTTCTATATCTGCGGGGTTTTATGGGATCTATCTTAGCGGAAATTTCCCTAAAAGTAAAGGAAAAGCCGGCGGATCTTGTGGCTTCCTCTCATTGATTAAGCCCTGCGGTTGTGCTATACTAACGCAAGATCCGGGACCAAACGGAATCTATTATGGAAAGGAAGTGTTACCATGAAAAGTAAACTCAAACACTTCAGAATCCTGTCACTGCTGCTTGCCATGTGCCTCATGGCGGGCCTGCTCTCCGGCTGCCAGACCAAGGCTGAGCCTGAGAACAAATCCATCACCATCACCGACATGACCGGCCGAGAGATCACCTTAGAAGAGCCGGCGACCCGGGTAGTGGCTCTTTCCGCGGCGGACTGCGAAATCCTTTATGCCGTCGGCGCGGGAGACACCCTGGTGGGACGCGGCGAATACTGCGACTATCCGGCCGAAGTATTGAACGTTCCTTCCGTACAGTCGGGATATGAAACCAACATCGAACAGATCATCGAGCTGAAACCCCAGGTGCTTTTAATGAGCACCATGGCCCAGACCGAAGAACAGGTCAAGGCCCTGGAGGATGCCGGGATCAAGGTGGTGGTTTCCGATGCGCAGAACATCGAAGGCGTCTATCAGTCCATCACCATGATTGGTGATCTGATGGGCAAGTCCGAGGAAGCTGCGAAAGTGGTGGAAGGTATGAAGAACACCTTCAAGGAAGTCTCCGGCAATGAATCATTGCAGGGAAAGACGGTCTACTTTGAGGTTTCTCCGCTGGAATACGGTCTGTGGACCGCCGGCAAAAATACCTTTATGGACGAGATTGCACAGATGATGGGTCTGAAGAACTGCTTTGACGATGTCGAAGGATGGGGAGAGATCTCTGAGGAACAGGTTCTCGAGCGCAATCCTGACATCATCGTAACCATCAGTATGTACTTCGGCGAGGGCCCCACTCCCGTGGAGGAGATCATGGGCCGCGCCGGCTGGGAAAATGTTACGGCCGTTAAAGACAGCAAGATCCTGAACCTGCAGAATAATGAACTTTCCCGCCCCGCCCCCAGACTGGCGGATGGCGCCAAAATGCTCTATGATTTTGCATCAGGAAAATAATCCATGAAAAACAGGACCAACGACAGCTTTTCGCCGCTGACACTGACGCTTTTCGCGCTGGTGACAGCGGCGACGCTGATATTCTGCGTCTGCCTGGGCAGTGTGAGGATTCCGCTGGGGGACACCGTGACTGTCCTGTGGCGGGCTCTGCGGGGACAGGAGCTGCCGGACAGCTCGGCGGTTCCCATTATCCTGAATGTCCGGCTGCCCCGGGTGCTCTGCGTCATGCTGACCGGAGCTTCCCTGGCCCTGTGCGGCGCCAGCATGCAGGGACTTCTGAAGAACTCCCTGGCAGACGGCTCCACCCTGGGCGTTTCCACCGGCGCGTCCCTGGGAGCAGCCCTGGCCATTGCCTTCGGGATTACCCTGCCCCAGATCCCCTTTGCAGGGACCATGGTCATGGCCATTCTGTTCGCCTTCCTCTCACTGATGGTGATCCTGACTCTGGCCTACCGTCTGGATTATTCGTTGTCCACCAACACCATCATCCTGCTGGGCGTGATTTTCTCCATGTTTGTGTCCAGTATCCTGTCCCTGGTCATCACCTTTGCCTCGGACAAGGTGAAAAACATTGTTTTCTGGACCATGGGTTCCCTGTCCGGTTCCAGCTACGCCAATGCCCTGGTGCTGCTGGCGGTGCTGATGATCTGCTCCCTGGTGCTGCTGGGCCTGTCCCGGGAGCTGAACGCCTTTGCCATCGGGGAGGACAACGCCCGCCATGTGGGCGTGAATGTGCGCCGCACCAAGCTCGTCGTGCTGATAACGGTGTCGGTGCTCATCGGTGTCTGCGTGAGTATCGGCGGATCCATCGGTTTTGTGGGTCTGGTTACGCCCCATATGGTGCGGCTGATTACCGGCCCCAACCATAAACGGCTGCTGCCGGCCTGTATGTTCGGCGGCGCCACGTTTCTGATGCTCTGCGACCTGGCGGCCCGGATGCTGCTGAGTCCGCTGGAGCTGCCCATCGGTGTGGTGACCAGCCTCATCGGGGCGGTGGTCTTTGTCTTTATCTATGCCAGAGCCCGGCAGGGGAGGGAAATATGAGTTTGTTATCGGTGCAGAATCTTTCGGTATCCGTTCCCTCCAGAGAAGCGGGCGGAACCAGGCAGATCCTGAAGGATATCTCTTTTGAGGTCCAGAGCGGGGACTGGCTGATGATTGCCGGACCCAACGGAGCGGGAAAATCCACCCTGGTGAATGCCGTTTCCCAGAGCATGACCTATACCGGTAATGTGTTTTATGAGGAGCGGAACCTGAAGACGGTGCGGCCGGCTCAGCTGGCCCGGCTGATGGGTGTCCTGTCCCAGACGCATTCCGTCAGCTATTCCTTCACGGCCCGGGAGGTGGTCCGCATGGGTCGATATGCCTATGCGCCTACAATTTTCTCGCCGAAGCCCGAGGACGAGGAGTCCTCCGTGGATGAAGCGCTGGAAAAGACCGGTCTTGCCTCTCTGGCGGACCGTTCCGTGCTCACCCTGTCCGGCGGCGAGCTGCAGCGGGTATTTCTGGCGCAGCTGTTTGCCCAGAATCCCTCGGTGCTGATTCTGGATGAGCCCAGCAATCATCTGGACCTTCTGTATCAGCAGCAGATCTTCGGCCTGATCGGCCAGTGGCTGAGGGAAGAGGACGCGCCGAAAAGAGCGGTCATTTCCGTGGTGCATGATCTGTCCGTGGCGAAGGTCTACGGTACCAGGGCGCTGCTGCTATCCCAGGGGGAAAGCCGGGCCTTTGGCGATCCTTCCAAAGTTCTTACTCCTGAGCTGCTGGAGGAGATCTACGGTATGGATGTGTACGGTTGGATGCGGGGACTGCTGGCCCATTGGAAGTGACGCAAAATCTGTGAATATGCTGGATCAATGAAATAATTGTTGACAAATATGGGCAAAGGTGATAATATATTCTTTGCTTCTATGCGGATGTGGCGGAATTGGCAGACGCGCTAGACTAAGGATCTAGTGGTTACTATACGACCTTGCGGGTTCAAGTCCCGCCGTCCGCATTTTTTTATGCCTTCCCTCAGGGAGGGC